>CAZKRK010000200.1:0-13880 GCA_964555035.1 uncultured Victivallales bacterium
GGTGAGGGGCAGGCCCGCGGTGTCCTCGGGATGATGACAGGGCGTATGCTCCGCAACCTGTGCCGAGTGTGGTTAGGGTCGAAAAATGCCGGATGCAACAGACACATCTTTCGACCAACCCATCTCCCACATCTCGCATCCCACAGAACGTTGGGCGTTCTCTGTTCGGCGTTGAACGTTTGTTTTGGCGAAAAAGCGGCCAAGGGAAAGAGAGGTCGGGGCTCAGCCGGTTTTGCTTGTCGCTTTCGGGACGCGTGTGAGACAGTGGCGGATCACGGATGGCAAAGTAACTGGACGCCATCCGGAAAGGGTATCCGGCGAGAGCCCGCGGGAGCACCGCTCTTCTACGATGCTTGGCGCACCCGTAGCCCTTTTCGGACAGCGTCTAGCTGGAGCAAGATATGAACACACCCCCCGTAGATTCTTTTCTGGGCGCTGGAACGCAGGCCCATGGGTTCACCGTAGAGCGTGTGGCGGAGTTGCCGGAGATTCGTTGCGTGGCTTACGAGCTGCGCCATGACCGCAGTGGGGCGCGCATGCTGCACCTGCACACCGAAGACACCGAGAACCTTTTCGCCGTTGCCTTTCGCACCCCTCCGCCGGACGACACCGGTCTGCCCCACATCCTCGAGCACACCGTGCTCTGCGGTTCGGAGCGCTATCCCGTGAAAGACCCTTTCGTGGAGCTGCTCAAAAGCAGCCTGGCGACCTTTCTCAACGCGATGACCTACCCGGACAAGACCGTCTACCCCTGCGCCAGCATGAACGAACGCGATTTCTTCAACCTGGCCGGCGTCTACTGTGACGCCGTCTTCCATCCTCTCATCACCGAGGGGCACTTCAAGCAGGAGGGGCACCACCTCGACTTCGCCGACCGCGCCGATCCGGACTCGGACCTGATCGTCAAGGGCATTGTCTACAACGAAATGAAGGGGGCGTTCTCCGACCTCGACGGCACGATTTCCCGCCGCATGCACGACGTCTTCCCGGACACGGCCTACGGCCGGGAGTCGGGCGGCGATCCCGACGCGATTCCCGACCTGACCTACGAACAGTTCAAGCGCTTCCACGCAACCTACTATCACCCCTCGAACGCCTACATCGTCGTCTACGGCAACATTGCGACCGTCAAGCATCTTGCGTTTCTCGACCGTGAGTACCTGGGCGGTTTCGAACGCATCGATATCGACACTTCCATCGCTCAACAGCCGCGCTGGTCGGAACCCGTGCGCAAGACGTATTCCTATCCCGCCGCGGCAGACGACAAAACCGAGAGCAAATCGGCGGTCGTGCTCAGCTTCTTCGCCAACACGGTGACGGACGCGGCCACGACCCTGGCCATGCACGTCCTGGACTACTACCTGCTGGGGAATGCCGCCAGTCCCCTGCGCAAGGCATTGATCGACTCCAAGCTGGGGGCGGAGTTGACCCATGCCGGCTACGGCGCCTACCAGCGCGACACTGTCTTCAGCGTAGGCCTGAAAGACACATCTTCCGAAAGGACGGATGACATCGTGCAGCTCGTGTTCGACACCTGCCGCCGTGTCGCTGACGAAGGACTTGAGCGGGCAAAGGTCGATGCCGCCTTCCACCGCCTGGAGTTGTCCTCGCGCGAGATCACCGGCATGTACCCGCTCAACATGATGGGCCGCGTCTACGACAGCTGGATCTACGATGGCGACTCGCTGTTGCTGCTCGAAGTGGGCAAGCACCTCGACGAACTGAAAGCACGCGTCGCAGCCGATCCCGGCGTCCTGGTCGAAGCCCTGAAGACGTACGTAGTCGACAACCCGCACTACTGCGTCATGACTTTCGTCCCCGACGTCGAGTATCAACCGCGCCGCGAGGCCGAGGTGGTCGCGAAACTCGCCCGGCGCCGGGACGAGCTCGGCGAAGACGAGCTCAGCCGGGTCCGTGACGAGGCGGCGGAGCTCGAGCAGCGGCAGAGCGAACCGAATTCTCCCGAAGCGCTGGCGACCCTGCCGATGCTGAAGCGCAGCGACGTGTCGCCCGATCCCGACGTGCTCCCGACGACGGAATCCGACGTGGGGGGACGCCCCTTCCTGGGGACCGAGCTGTTTGCCAACGGACTGAGCTATGCCCAGCTCGCCATAGATGTCGGCGGACTTGACGGCGACTTGATTGAGTACCTTCCGCTCTACACGGAAGCTCTGCGGAAGATGGGCGCCGGCGATGACGACTACCTCGCCATGGCCGCGCGCGAGGCCGCGGCGTGCGGCGGCATCGGCGCTTCCATTTCGATTCCCGGCCATTTCGACGATCCCGACCGCGTGCAGATGCATCTGGTGGTCAGTACGCGCGGACTGGACGAAAAGCTGCCGGAGATGCTGGACGTGCTGGAAGAGCGGCTCCTGCGGTGTGATTTCTCGGACATGTCGCGGCTGGCGGACATCCTTCGCCAGGGATGCGTTCACCGGCACGAGAACCTCGTGCCCGCGGGAAACAGGTTCGCAACGCTGTACGCGGGGCGCGGCCTGTCCCGCAACAGTGCGCTGTCGGAACAGGTCGGGGGGGTGACCCAGGTGCGGTTGTTCGATCGGCTTTGCGAGGAGCTCGACGACGCGCTTCCGGATGTGGCGGCACGACTGCGCCGTATCCACGCCGGTGTCTTCCGGCGCGAGCGCATCCACGCCAGCGCCGTGGCAGGTTCCGACAGTCTGCAACGTGTCGCGGACTGGTACGGGAACCTGCTGGACGAGCTGACGGAGGCAAACGCCGCGTCACCCGCGGAGGCGGAGCGAAGCGAACCGGCGACGCCGGCGAATCGCGTTGGGCTTGCGCTGCCGGCGGAAGTGGCCTTCGTCGCGCAGGCATTTCGCGCCGTTGGCCCCACAGATCCGCTGGCTCCCGCGTTGCTGGTGTTGGCGCATGCGCTCAGTTTCGATTACCTTTGGCACGAAGTGCGCGCCAAACGCGGGGCGTACGGTTGCCGTGCAAGTTACAACCAGGGGCTGGGCCTGTTCGGTTTTGCCAGCTACCGCGATCCCTGCATTCGCGAGACCCTGGAAACCTACGCCGCCGTTCCCCGGGTCGTGGCCGAGAACCTGGATCTGAGCGAAGGCGCCGTAGAGCAGTACATCATCGGCACGATCAAGATGCTGGACCGTCCGATCCGCCCCGGCGGCGCGGTTGCCACGGCGCTGATGCGGCACCTTACCGGCGTAACCTGGGAGAAGCGTGTGGAGTTCCGCAAGCGGCTGCTGGCCGTCACCGGGAGTGAGCTGCGCCGCGCCGCCGATACGATTATCGCTCCGGGCCTGGCAACCGCCCCCACCTGTGTAATGTCCAGCCGCAGCCGCCTCGAAGCGGCCAACACGGAGCTATCCGAAGTACTTGTGACGGAAGACGTGTAGCGTGGCAGTGGGCCGGATTTGTAATCCGGCCGAGAGAGACGAGAGCATGACTCGAGAATGTCACGACCTTGGGGCGCCGCATGCACTGGAACATGCTCGAATTCTCTCACGGCCGGATTACAAATCCGGCCCACGTGCGGGTGTTCATTCGTCATGATCGCTCCTGCCACTGCCGGACAACTCGCCGCCCTCGGCACGGCCCTGTGCTGGACGGGCAGCGCACTGCTCTTCGCCGCCGCGAGCCGCCGCGTGGGTTCGATGTCCGTCAACCTGATTCGGCTGGTCATGGCGTGGGCGGTCTTTGCGGGCTGCGGTTTGATTCGCTGCGGCAACCCTCTTCCGCAGGCTGCACCGGAGGCGTGGCTATGGCTGGTCCTTTCCGGCCTGGTGGGGTTCACCCTCGGCGACCTCTGCCTGTTCCGCGCGTTTGTGCTGGTGGGGCCGCGCGTCAGCATGCTGGTCATGTCGCTGGCCCCGCCCATGACCGCGTTGCTCGGATGGCTCGCGCTGGGCGAGACGCTAACCGGACTGGACTGGCTCGGTATGGCGGTGACCCTCGGCGGCGTGGTCTGGGTAGTCACGGAGCGGCGGGAGACTCGTTCCGGCCCTGCTTCCGCTCGTACTCCCTCTCCTACTTTCTCCTCCGGGGCAGAGAGCAGGGGAGAGAGTAGGGGAGCAGTCCGCGGCGTTATCCTGGCCTTCATCGGCGCTTTTGGCCAGGCCGGCGGCCTGGTGTTGGGCAAGCTGGGGTTCCGCTATCTTGACGGGCCGTTCACGGCAACGCACATTCGAGTCACCGGCGGGCTGGCCGGGTTTGTCGTCATCTTTATCTGCCTGCACTGGTTTCCGCGAGTCCGCGAGGCATTGCGCCACGGCCGGGCGATGGTCATGACTGCCGGCGGCGCATTCTTCGGTCCATTTCTGGGTGTTTCCCTGTTGATGACTGCCATTCGCCTGATTCCCACCGGACTGGCGCAGACATTCGTTGCGCTGACCCCCGTCCTCATCATCCCGTTCAGTATCCGGCTGCACGGCGAGCACGTCAGCCGCCGCGCTGTGCTGGGCGCGTTGCTCGCGTTCGCGGGGATTGGGATTCTGTTCCTTTGAGGATGTTGTTCTGTCGAAGCTGTTTGCCCTGAATGCGGAGCACTTGCGCGCCAAGGACCTGGACGATCTCCAGTCGATCTTTGGGACCGCCTGCAGCATTGACATCGATTACCTCTCCGGGCAGATGCGGCAGTTCGGCGTTACCATCCCGCGCACTGCAGAGCCATTTCTGCCCGACGAGCTCCTCAGGATTTCGCGCGATATTGCCAGGTCGGCCAGACGCCCCCGCAGACCGTGATTGCGTTGACGCTCGCACTCATAGTACTGTTCCACGTCCGGTTGCACGAGTGTGCTGTCACGCAAAGACGTTCACGAGATCTCCGGGGGCGGCTCGCGAGCCGAAAGCGGGTTTCCGATTGAAACCATTTCTGGTACACGATTCTACGAGGACTACACGATGAAACGACTCTTGATTGCCATGTCCGCCGCCGCGACCGCGCTGGTTGCGTTTTCTTGTTTCGCTCAAACCACCAAGACGGAGACGTACAGGCGCGTCGGAGAGCGGGAGTTGGAGATTCACCTGCATTTCCCTGCCGACTGGAAGCCCGCGGACAAGCGGCCCGCGATTGTCTTTTTCTTTGGCGGTGGATGGACGAGCGGCAGTGTGCAGCAGTTCGGTCCGCAGGCCGAGTATTTCGCCTCTTCGCGCGGAATGGTTGCCGCCCGTGCCGACTACCGCGTGAAGAGCCGCGACGGCGTCACTCCCGACGTGTGCGTACAAGATGCGCGCAGCGCCGTGCGCTGGTTGCGCAAGCATGCCGGTCGGCTCGGCATCGACCCTGCAAAGCTCGTTTCCTCCGGCGGTTCCGCCGGCGGACACCTGGCGGCCTGTATGATGATTCCGGAAAGCGTCGAAGCCGAGGGTGACGATCTTTCCATCTCTACCGTTCCCAAGGCCATGGTCCTCTTCAATCCTGTGCTCAGCTTCGAGCACGAGAAGCTCATCGGTCGACTGGGAGACAGGAAGGATCTGGCCCCGAAGATTTCGCCGACGGCGCACTTGGCAACGAACACCCCGCCCGCGCTGATCATCTTCGGCAGCAACGATCGACTCAAGGCCTTTGGGGACGAGTACTGCGAAAAGGCCGCCGCAATCGGCGCGCGTGCCGAGCAGTTCGTGGCGGAAGGCCAGGGGCACGGTTTCTTCAATCGTTCGCCCTGGCGTGAACGGACCCTCATCGCCGCTGACAAGTTCCTCGCATCCGTGGGGATTCTGGCGGGGCCTCCTACGATTGAGGAGCCGCCGCCGGGGCAGAAGGAGCCGCGGAGGAAACGCCGCGAGCTTCCCGATCGGGCAACCCTGATGAAGCGCTGGCTGGCACTCGACACGGACGGAGATCAGAGAGTCTCACGCCGGGAATCCAGGGGCCCCCTGCTGCGCAACTTCGACCACATCGACAAGAATGCGGACGGCGGTATCGATCAAGCGGAATTCGAGGCACTCGCCGAGTGGTTGAAGCGGCGGAAGTAGCAACGGCAGTGGGCCGGATTTGCAATCCGGCCGAGAGAAAGAAGAGCATGAAGAGAGAATGCCCCGGTCAGCAGGCGCGCCATTCTCGAGAACATGCTCCACCCTCTCTCGGCCGGATTGCAAATCCGGCCCACCGCAACTCCTCTACACTGCATCACACCGCGCTACTTCTTCCCCAGCAGTGTGAACATGATATGCCAGCCGCGCCCGTAGCTGACGCCCTTTTCGGTGTCGGTGGCATCGGCCGGGCCGAATTCACCGGCGTTATAGCACCCGAACAGGGGGATGCTCTTCCCGATGGACTCCTGAATCGCCTTCAGCTCGGCGGAGAGGTCGTCCAGTTTGCCCTTGCGGCCGCCGCAGTCAAACGCCAGCGCCGCGACCGGTCTTGTCCCGAGCGCCTGCAGGGCCGCGGCGGAACTTTCGCGGGCCGTGGCGATGACCGCGTCGTTGGATTTTGCCTGGCGGCCTGACTGGGCGGCCTTGATCGCCCCATCCAGCCTAATGGCAATTGCGCTGTCCGGGTACATCGCGCCGCGGTAGTAGACGAAGGTCTGTCCGGCGTTCTTGTTGACCGAGCCGCCGGTGATGGGAAGCGCCTTGCCGGTGACGGACTGGACGCCGTCGATCAGGTACTGGTTCTTGGGCGAATGCGCGTCCGCGATGAGGATCAGCAGCGCCCCGCTGTTGACGTCGGGGATTTTGCCCGCAAGACGCGCGCCGGCTTCGGTGAGTGCCGCGGTGAGCTGTTCCTGCTGCGTTTCCATGTCGAGTCCGGCTGCGCCCATTCCTCTTTCCAGGGCGGCGGTAACGCCGATGCCGTCGCCGCCGATGCCGAGGAGAATCACGGCGTCCGCGTCCAGCGACCCGGCCTGCGTGAACCCGCCATAGGACGCTCCGCCGCAGATGATGTCCGCCGGAAAGACCGACGCCACGCCGCTAATGGCTTTCTTCTTCAGCGCAGCTTCATCGAAACTGTCGGCCATCAGAACCAGGTGGGGCGCCGTGCCGCCCATGGCAGCCTTCAGCGCCGCAGCGGCAGCCGCGCCGGCGTCATAGGGGATTTCGTTCGCGGCCGCTCCCGTCCGCATAACGATTGCTCCTCCCTCGGCGCAGGGAGGCGACTGCAGGACGGCCCGGTTGGTTGCGCAGCCGCTGAGCAGGGTTGTGAAGGTTGTTGCGAGCAGGACGAGCATGGCGATACGACGTTTCATTGTGTCTCCTCCGTAGGTCCGAATTGCATTCGGACCCATTTCTTCGCTTGGCGGCATCTAATGTACGGATGAACAGAACCCGAATTCCACCTTGTTGTCAAACGGCGGCTGCCTGGACCACTTGGCGTTCGGCCACGAGCGCCATGCCAACGGGTTGCGCCGGCTGTCTTGCAGATTCATGATCGTACCGAGGTCCCGGATGCCGGTGCCGTCGGGATCATGGACCAGCAACGAAAAACAGTACTCGCGTCCGGGCGTGGGACGCAGGGCGGGCATGTGGGCGAACGGTATCGCCAACTCGTACACCGTTGTACGGCCCGAACGTTTCACGGCAACCTCGGCATCTTCCAGACGCAACGTGTCCAGGCCTTCCGCCTTGCCGGCACCGCCGAGCGGCGTGTCCGGCTTCGTTAGAAGGTAGCACGCGTCCGATGCCCACATGCTGCCTGAATCCGCCGCGAGAAACTCGCTTCGCGCCGCCCGGTCCGACTTGTTCGTGCCGGTCACCGCTGCCTTCGGCGCCAGTGCGAACTGGATGGCGTCCATTCCGCTCTGCGCCGAGCTCCCTTTGCGTCCGATCAGTCTGTCCTCTTCCACCTGTACCAGCAGGCAGAACCGTTTCTTGTTCCAATACTGGCTGACAACGGTCTGCTTGCCGCCCGAAGTCCACCTGATAGGGACCGCATCCCCCCACTCCTTTGCGCTGCCGTCGATCTTTGGCTTGAAGTAGGGAGCGCCGGCCCACACCACCGTCTGGGTCTCGGTGACGGCGGTAGCGTTGGAACGCACCGTTACCGCTACGTCATAGCGGTTCGTGCGCCGCGCGTCGGATGCTTCCTCTATCGCAAAGGAGAGCTGCTTCACGGCGCCTGCCGGCAAATCCAACGCGTGCGATGCCGGCGTCACTTTCCAGCCTGCGGGGAAACGTGCTTCAAGTGTGCCCGCGAAAGGAGCGTCACCCGGGTTCGTGACCGTAATGGTCGTTACCGGACCGGTCGAGGGATTGACCACGAAGTTGTGGACGCGCACGCGCAGATTGCCCGCGGCAGCCGCGGAGACGGCAAGAACGCAAAGCAGGCAGCACAGACGTTTCATGGGGGGCACGATACCAGAGGGTCACACGGGATGCCATCCCGATTTGTCGTTTGCCCTGTCATCCCGCGGACACCGCGGGATGACCGTAGGGGTTGGGTTTTCCGGGTAGTCCCGGTCCGCTGCCGAGACGATTCGAGGTGGAAACGTAGAACCGTTCTATGCTCGACACATGTGCGGGAAACGTAGGTCCGATTTGCAATCGGACCCAACTCCGGTCGGGTCTGGTCAGCCGTGGCGTGATCTGAGGCAACCAGCGGGGTTGGGTCCGATTGCAAATCGGACCTACGTTTGCCGCTCACGCACGTTCCGGCCCCCGGGGAGTCACGAAGCATCCGCTTCTTCCGCACGAAGGTGTCACGGTTGTTTCCGAGAGGTAAGTCTGAGCCTGGCCAAGGGAGAACGGTTCTACGTAGCGCCGCGACGAGTCAAGTTCTTGGTCAGCCCACCGCCACCTGCATCCCCGTCAGCAGCTCGCCCCAATGGGTCGGGCCGGTGTCGGTGCACAGGTCTTCGGCGTGGGGGGAGAGGAACTCGTGGAGGCGCTGGATCGAACGTTTCTGGATCTTGCGGACGCACTCCTTGGTGACGCCGATCCTGCGTCCGATTCCCTCGAGCGTTTCCGGTTCATCCGAGCCGAGGCCGAATCGCCGGTTGATTACCTCGCTTTCGCGTCGATCCAGCCGTCGCACGCCCTGGTGCAGCAGGTCCAGGTGCTCGCGGTTCATGAGGATCGAAACGGGGTCCGGGACATGTTCGTCGGGCAGCGTGTCACCAACGCAGAGCTCCTCGGTCTCGTTGATGCGCGCGTCGATCGACACGATGTGAACGTCGACAGAATGCAGGTTCCTGACTACGCATTCGCTTACGCCCATGGCCGCGGCCGTCTCCGCGATCGTAGGTTCGCGACCGAGACGGTTCCTCTCCGTGCGCCGCGTGGCCTGCAGTTTTCTGAAGCGATCGCCGCTGGCCGGCGGAATGCGCACCACGGCGGCATGGTTGTCGATCGCACGGTGCATGGCGCGGCGGATCCAGAAGACGGCATAGGTCCGGAAAGAGGCGCCCTTTCCCGGCCGGTACTTTTCGGCCGCCTTCATCAAGCCGATTGTGCCTTCGGAAACGAGATCGTCGCGCAGGAGGGCGTGCGAACGGAACATGCTTGCCACTTTTTCGACCAGATCGGAGTGCCTTTCGATCAGAACCGTGAGCGCCTGACGCTTTCGGGGCTCGGCGTCTTCCTGAACAGCCCGCGCAAGAGAACCGTCGCTCCAGTCGTGTGACGGTCCGGTCTGTCTGGACCGACTCCTGCTTTTCATATCTGTCGTTGGCTGTCGGCGGGTGTTCATCTATTGCAGCTCCGATGCCGCACAATGCGGATTCGTGCCCGTTTCCGTAAGTATTCGCACGATCCGTGCCATGCGAAAAACGGCCGAAAATGGAGCAAAAACAGGAAAGCGGAAGTGTGCAAGAATTGCGCAGTGAAGGCCCCCTGCGCAGGATTTGCGCACGGGCGTATCAACCATAGCCTTGACACACGTCACTCGCCGCTCGACACTCTGGACAAGCTCATGAGTATCTGGCACAAGAAGCGCACTTTCCCCGGATTGCTTGGGCTCGTTCTGCTCTTCTCGCTCGGGTTGTGGGTGTACTACGAGCTCATGAACGCCTACGTAGTCCGGAAAGACGAGCAGCTTCGCCGGGCGTTGACGGTCTCGGAAACGGTGCGGCAGCTACTGATCCATGCGCACCCTTCACCCGGGAAGGACAACGCAGACATCCTGGGGCGGCTCAGCAACATCGTCGAACGGACAGAGCTCGAGCACTTGCGAGTGGAAGAGAACGCACGTCCCTGGCTCACGGTGTGCGCAGAACCGTCGGGCTGTCCCCGGCCGACGGGCCACTCCGGCAACAGCATCGGCAAACGATACATCGTTGTGTGGCGGCGAATTCCGATTGGCGCCGGCAGCGCTCCCGAGGAACCGGCTTCCGTGCATCGCCTGGTTATGATCATGGAAACACGCAGCCCGTTGGGACTGATCCACACGGAGACGCGACTGGTGCTGGCCGTGCTGGCAATGGGCTTCGCGGGAATCGCCGTCATGGGGCTTGCATGGTCCGCATCGCTGCGGAACCGCGGCCTGCGCGAACGGCTTAAGACTGCCCACGACCGACGCGACCGAATCGAGGAACTGAGTCTTGCGGCGGCGGGCCTGGCCCATGAAACGAAGAACCCGTTGGGCATAATCCGCGGCATGGCGCAACAGATTGCCGGCGGGGAAGGGAATCCGCCCGACGCCAGGCGGATGGCCCGCGAGATAATGGAAGAGGCCGACATCACGACTGCCCGCCTCGGCGACTTCCTGAGCTATGCCAAGACCCGCGAACCCAGCCCCGTCGAGCTCGACGCCCGGAACTATGTCGGACGGATCGAAGCGATGATGTCGGATGACTTTCGAACCAGGAAGGTTGCGTTTGTCTCCGAGGTAGATGACCTGACGATTCTCGCTGACCCCGACATGCTCTCGCAGGTGTTGTTGAACCTTCTGACCAACAGCCTCAGTTTCACCGAGTCGGGCGGAACCGTCACGGTGACTCTGCGCGCCAAGGGACGCGACAGGGCCGAGCTTCGCGTTGCAGACGACGGAAAGGGGATCCCTGCCGCCCTGCTGCCGAAGGTCTTCAAGCCGTACGTGAGCAAGCGACCTGACGGTTGCGGAATCGGCCTGGCTATCGTAAAGAGAATCGTCGAGCAATCCGGTTGGGAAATCGCCGTGGAATCGGAAGTCGGCAAGGGAACGCGTTTCGCGATCACCCGCATCGGGCGGGTAGTTGGCGGAAGCAACACACTGATAGCCTGATTCGGGCATCGTCCACAACCCAAGTGTGGCATAGGTGGAAAAATGGAGTGGTAGAAGAATGCAGGAATTGAATGTGCCGTCTTCCTACGATCCTGTCTTTCTACCTGTCATTTGCTACACAGGGGTGGGAGTAGAGCCTGAACCCGTGGGTTCTGTGCGTTTTGCGTAGAAGATCTGGCGCAAGTCGTTGGCAATGAACGTGAGTGATCAGTGATCACTGATCACTTCGGTTGCGGGCGCGGCCCGCGTTAGGGGATAGAGTAGGGGAGAGAGCAGGTGACAGAGCAGACACAGGTTCTTGTTATTGACGATGAGGAGCGCTACCGGCGTCTGTACGCCGAGACCCTGCGGCGAGCCGGCTTTGCGGTTACCTGCGCGGCTTCGGCGGAGGAGGCGACCGAGCACGTTCGGGCAAGCCTGCCTGCCATGATCGTGACGGACGTTCGTATGCCCGGCATGGACGGCATCACTTTCCTCAAGCAGATCAAGGCGGAGCACGCCGACATGCCGGTTCTTTTGATCACGGCTTATGCCGACGTGCGCGACGCGGTCAACGCACTCAAGCTTGGGGCGGTGGACTATCTCGAGAAGCCGGTCGATCTTGACGAGCTGGTCGCGGCCGTCAGCGACGTTCTCGGGGTGAAGGAGAGCGTCGTCGATGCTACTGTTCCCGCCGGGCTTCTGGAGGGCGTTGTGGCCGAGAGTGCCGGCATGCGGTCGCTGTTGGCCGACGCGTACCGTGTGGCCCGCAGCGACGCCACCGTGCTGGTGACCGGCGAAAGCGGCACAGGCAAAGAGGTGGTAGCGCGTTTCATGCACGCGGCGAGTGCGCGCGCGGACAAACCGTTCGTGGCCGTCAACTGCGCGGCGATCCCTGCCAACATACTCGCCAGCGAACTCTTCGGCCACCGCAAGGGGGCCTTCACCGGGGCCGTCGCCGCGCGCGGGGGCAGGTTCCGCGAGGCGCAAGGCGGGACGCTCTTTCTCGACGAGATCGGTGACATGCCGCTCGAGCTGCAGCCGTCTCTCCTGCGCGCCATCGAAACCGGGAAGATCTGTCCCCTCGGCAGCGACACGGAAGTCGACATCGATTTCAGGCTCATAGCGGCCACAAATCGCGACCTCGGCGAAGAAGTGGCTGAAGGCCGGTTTCGCGAGGACCTCTTCTATCGCGTCAACGTCATCGCGTTCGAGGTGCCGCCGTTGCGGGAGCGCCCCGACGACATTCTGCCGCTGGCCAGGTTTTTCCTGTCGAGCAAAGGCAGCACGAAGCGTTTTTCTCCGGCCGCGTCGAGTGTCATTCAGCGCTACCGCTGGCCGGGCAATGCGCGCGAGCTGGCCAACGCCATGGAACGCGCCGCGATTCTCTCCAACACCGAGGTCATCCTGCCGGAGCATCTGCCCGCGGCCATGCGCGATATCGGTGACAGCCGCCCGCCGGTGACAAACGAAGTCAAAACGATGCAGCAGGCCGAGCTCGAGGCCATCCGCTCCGCGCTCCAGCGCACCAACGGCAACCGCACGCACGCCGCCCAGCTCCTGGGCATCAGCCGTCGCGCGTTGATCTACAAGCTGAAACGGTTTGAGATTGATGCGTAGAACCGTTGACTGGCCTTCAGTGGCTTAACCGGGAGGGACCGCGCAAGAAGACAAGAAACCTGCCTCAGCCCCGTGTAGGAGATGATAGGTAGAAAGATGGGATGGTAGAAAGATGATACAGTCAATTCTCTCATCTTCTTACCTTCCCATCCTTCTACCCAAGGCGGCCTTCGGCCGCAACCAATGTCACGTCCTGATTTCCGTTTGACACCTTTTGGTTGTCGAAAGGTCATGGGCCGCTTGCGAGTGCCGGCGCGTAGCGCGCTCCAACCGAACCACGCCACTCCGCGCCGATCCGCGTTGCGTCTCGGGCTGCGTGGCTCACTACGAACAGGGAGCGCGTGCGTTGGGTTTGTAGTTAGGCTCGCAGTGAGCGGAGCGAACGGAGTGCCGTGGACCGGTCGGAGCGCAACGGAACTTCTGACCTTTTGATACAGCCCCGTCGCCGTAGCGCAGCGGAGACGTGTCTCTGATAACTGATCACCGATAACCGATCACTTGCTTTGATTACCAATGTGTTACGTCAGATCTTCTGCGCAAAACGCACGGAACCCACGGGTTCAGACTCTATGCCACACTTGGGTTGTGGGCGACACCCGCGCTACGGGCGCCGACGTATCGCTCCAGTGCACCTTCCGATACAGCCCTTCGGTCCGACGCAGTAGGGGCGGGTAAGGGGCGGCCGGTGCTGTCATGCCCCCGCGATGGGCGCATCTGCGATCTGTTGCACTTGCAGAGTGGCCCCCCGCTGTCTCGCCGCGACATTTTGCTTCCCGAGACTGTCCGCGGCATTGTAGTCTTATGGAAGACGAACGACCTTGGGCCGCTTTTCAAGGCGGGGAGTCGGTAGACCATGAAAGTGAGCGACGACTACAATGCCAAGTACCGTCTCTGGGCGCGGAACCCAAAGGTGTGCGCGCTGCCGAAGGCGGTCGGTCTGCCGTACTTCGGTCACAAGAAGTTCACCTCGTACGAGGAAATGAACAACTGGAAACGGGAGTACTTGCTCCGGATCGCGGCCGCGGGAGGCGTGAAATGGACGAAACAGTCAGACGATTCAACGAGCACGGCATTCGCTATCTTGTGATTGGGGGACAGGCCGTTCGCCTTGGCCGTTCGCCTTGAGGGAATGCCCCGCTTTTCCATGGACTGGGACATCTACATT
>CAZKRK010000201.1:0-13825 GCA_964555035.1 uncultured Victivallales bacterium
CCCGCTCCTGCCGCACAAGGCGGCAGGGGGCGTGGCCATAATGAGAATTGCTGCCGGCAGGACTTGAAGGTCCCGGCGGGGTTGCGGGGAGAGAGGAAGACCGAGGACGTGCGAAGCTCCGTAGGACGGAGCTTCGCGGTCTGGGGGCAAGTTCCTGGTCAGGAAACGGGGAGTTGCTCGATGACCTGAAGCTGATAAGTAAGGTCGCTGACTTCGCGTTGCCAAAACGCGTCGCTGCCCCACTCGGGATACATGCTGCGGAACTTGTAGTCGTTGACCTGCCGGCTGCACCAGGCGAGGAAGTAGACGATCCGCATCGCGCGCAACGGCTCGACCAGGCGCAGCGTGAAGTCGTCAAACTCACGGAACTGCTCGTAGCCCCGCAGGAGGAGACTCAACTCACGGCGGCATTCGTCGACCCGCCCCGGCAGCAGAAGCCAGAAGTCCTGCACGGGCGGTCCGACCATCATGTCGTCGAAATCGATCATCATGATTCCCTCCCCGGGACGGTTCAACAGGTTGCCGCAGTGGCAGTCGCCGTGGATGCGAATGAACTCGGCGGCGTCGAAGAGATCGCAAATGGAGTCGAGGATGCGCGCGGTGACGTCACGAAACGCGTCCTTGTGCCGCGGCGTCACGAAACCGTTGCCAAGCAGGTGCTCCATATGGGAGGCGGTGGATTCCGAGGGATGGAGGTCCGTGCGCGCGTGCGCCTCGTAGCGGCTGCCGACGACGTGGACACGTCCGAGCAGGCGACCGACCCGCAGCCAGTCCTTGGGACTGTTCAACTCGAGCTGGCGACCCCAGCGTTTGGGGAAGACCGTGAAGTAGATGCCGTCGGCTTCGTGCAGCGTCTCTCCGTCGCCGTACTCCAACGGCGCAATCACGGGGATCTCGTCTTCGGCGCAGTCCCTGACGAAGTCGTGCTCGTCCTGCAGCGCTTCGCGGGACCAGCGCCCCGGACGGTAGAACTTCGCGATCAACCGTTCCCCGTCCATGGTCTGTATCTCGTAGACGCGGTTGATGTAACTGGGCAACGGCGTCGCCAGACCGGTCATGCGCGTGCCGAGCGCGTGCTCGACCGCATCCAGCATGACATCCGGAACCAGGTGCTCGAAATCACCGCATTCGTCCACGGGGGTACTCCTTTCGGGACCGTGAATTCAACCCCAGACAATTGAACCTGGAGACGGCGGTCCTCCGCCGTTGCGAGCAAGAATTGAGCACAAACGGAAACATAAGTGAACGGAGTTCCTCCTTTGCTTCACCACGTGCTCCCACATTTGCTCGTAACGGCGGAGGACCGCCGTCTCCAGGGGCTTTTCGGACACCCTCCAGCTACATCGTCTTTGCCAGGTAGTCGAGCCGGCGCTTGACCTGGCCGTCCTTGACCTTCAGCTTAAGCTTTGCATGGTCGAAGGAACAGCCGAGGTGGTCTCTGACGTAGACTACCGAATTGAGCGTGATCAGCGCCTCAACCGCAGAGGTGGTCGTGTTGAGCACATCGATCAGCGTCGGACAGGGATCCTCCGCGCCGACGGTGGCCAGAAATTCGGCTGCGCGCACGCGCACGAGGAGTGCGTCGTCCTCGAGCTTCTGCCTGGCAGCGGCGACGAGCGGCTTCGCTTTGTCCGCGAAACACCCGCAAACGATCAAAGCCCAGTACCGTTCCCAGCGATTGCCGGACGCCAACGCCTTTTCCAGCCCCGGCCTGGCTTTGTCGAACGGCAGCAGGCTCAGGTCGGCGACGTCCACCAACCGCGCGATTTCAGCCTTATGCTTCTGCCCGAACGCCGCTCCGTTGTCGAGGGCGTGGGCAACGAGATGGCTCTCGGGGTAGAAACTCAAGTCGGGCAGACCCTTTGCGTGCGCCCGCAGGCGCGACCGCATGTCGGCAAGCGTCTTGGCGTGCGCCGGGGCCGCCGCGAGGTTGCGGGTTTCGTGCGGATCGGTCTCCACGTCGTACAGTGCTTCGACGGGCTTGGGTTCGAAGAACCGCCGCTGCACGGCATTGAGTTTCCCTTGCTTGTACAGCCGGCGCCATTCCGAGTACGCCAACTGTTTGTAGCGGTAGTTGTTCTGCAAGCCGTCAGGATAGAACGCTTCGTAGTTGCGCAGGTACTTGTAGCGCCCCTTGCGCAGCGAACGGCAGAAGTCGTACTTTTCGTCGAAACGGTCGGCATATCCGAACGTCTCGTCACGCGCGTTCAGGGCCTCGACCGATATGTCCGGCCCCAGGAACGGCTTGCCGTCAGCCTGGTTCGGAACCTCGACGCCGGCGAGGTGGAGCAGGGTCGGACCGAAGTCGATGAAGCTGACGAACCCGTCGCTGCGTGTGCCGCGCTGCGCGGAAACCAGGTGTTTCCACTTCTCGGGAATGCGCACAACGAGCGGCACGTGAAGCCCGGATTCGTGAATGTAGCCTTTGCTGCAGGGCAATACGCCGCCGTGGTCGCCGAAGTAGAAGATGAAAGTGTCTTCGAGCAGTCCATCCTCTTCCAACGCGCTCACGATCCGGTCGACTTCCCGATCGACCCTGCTCATGCAATCGTGGTAGCGCGCGTACGTGAAACGGAAAAGGGGCGTGTCGGGGTGATAGGGCGCCACGGCAACGCTCCGCGGATCCGTCGTTACGTTCTTGTTCTCGAAGTCACCGCTCTTGAAGTGCAGCCTGCTCTCGTGCGATACGGCGGTACTCTCCATGTGGAAGAAGGGCGTGTCTTTCGATGGCCGTTTGCGCCATGACGCCTTCCTTGAAGACTGGTCCCAGACGCCTTTGCCTTCGACCACGTTGTAATCCTTCTTGGACTTGTTCGTCGTGTAGTACCCCGCATCCCGCAAGTAGGCGGGAAACAGTCGCAGGCCGTCCGGGAGGGTCGCGAGCTTGATCTTACGATGATACTGGTAGCCCCCGCGCGGCGCGTAGGTGCTGCTCATCAGAGTCGTACGCGCGACCGAACACACGGGCGCGTTGGAAAAGGCGTGGTTGAAAACCACGCCGTTCTCTGCCAGTTTCTCGATGTTGGGCGCCGACGCGCCTGTCGGACCGAACAGTTTCAGATAGTGCACCGAATTGTCTTCGGAGACTATCCAGACGAAGTTCGGCCGCGCACTCGGCGCCGCCGATGCGGTACGCCCGGCGATCAGGGCGCCCGTGACAAGACCTGTCCGTTTCAGAAAATCGCGCCTGTTCATCGGTTCTCCTTTGGCTCAGAACGCGTACCGCAGGCCCAGGCCGAACGTGAGATTGTGGAAGGGCAACTCCGCGGTTCTCTCGTCATCGACGATTGTGGCGTAACGGGAGAGGACGACGGTCGCGTCGCTCCTCACGTTCATGTAGCGTATGTAGAAATCGGCGTAGAGTCCGTCCCACCAGTCGAGCAAGGCGGTGCAACCGCCGGTCACCACAAAACCGGTCGTTCCCTTCACGCTGAGATTGCGCTGGTATCCTCCGTTCGGCCAAGGCGGCTGGCCGGCCGCCACCCAGTCTGCGTATCGCTGCTCGGCGGCGTGCCAGTCCGGGTGGCTGAACCCGTGATGCCACCAGCCTTCCGGCTCGAAGTTGCCGCCCAAAAAGGCAACACCGACACCGGCATATGGCGTCAGACGGTTGAAGAACTCCTCAGTAGCGGTGGTGATCGGAAAGCGTGCTATCATGGAAACGACAGGGCCGCTCAGCCTGACACGCCCGTCGTTGTGGCCGTCCTTGGTGGTAATCGTGTCGGCCTCGATCGTGTCCCACTCAAACTCGATGCCGAGGTCCTCGGTGAAGAACCAGGCGACGAAGATGTCGGTAGGGAACATGTCTTCGTCCATTTCGAGATGGTCGATACTGCCGAGGAAGTTGTCCTTGTTCTCGGAGAGCAGCGTGCGCGCAATGAACCTCGTTCCCACTTCGAGATTCCCTGAGACATAAGAGAGGACATCGTCGATGTCACTCCCCGCGCCGAGGTCCAAGTCCAGGTCCAGCGGCTCGGGCCTCTCCGGCCGATCGATTGTCGGCGCGGGCGTGACGGTTGGCCGGTGCGGTTTCGGGGTCGGTTTCGGGGTCGTATCCGGCGTTCGCTCCGGCGCGGTTCCGGGTGGCGCCGGCTTGGGTACCGGGGCGACCTCCGGAGCGGGTTCAGGTTGCCGTTCGAGGGCTTGCGGAGCACGCACGGACGTCCGGGGAAGCTTGACATCCGTGAACAGGTCTTTGGCGTTGCTTCCCGGAGCGAGCAGCAGGAAGGGCTCGCGCGAATCCTCCAGGTAGGAACGAACGCGGTTGATGTAGCGGTGACGGCTCACGTCAACCAGGGAAGTCTCCAGATACCAGCGATTGCCCTGTTGCTCCACGTTGCCGAAGATTACGTACTCCACGCCCAGAGCCGTGCCGGCCGCGATCGCCGCCGCGGCGGCCGAGGAATAGCGCTTGCGGTCGTGTCCGGCCGCCGCCAGGCGCCGGCTGACTTCGCCCCTGGTCATCACCTGCAACGCATCGGTGCGACGGAGCGCGGCATCGTAGCGATACATCAGCGACTGCGTCTCCTCTTCGCTCAGCAGTTTGCCGCTCTCGAACGGTAAAACCGCACACGACCGGCGCTCGGCGCCCAGCGCGGTCAACCGCATTCCCAGGAGCAGAAAGAAAAGAAGAACAACACTTGAGACTCTCTCGTGCATGTGTTCGCAAACCCCGGTAGTTCAAAGACAAATAAGACCCTTTTCCATAGGCCCGCCGATGATCCGACGGCGCGTGGCAATAGTCAAGGAGATACGCGGAGAGGCTGACGTCGTAAGTCACTCGGACGAAGCTGTATGGGCGAATCGTGCCGACGTGGCGCGAACTCGGTTGACGATTACGGCGACGATTACGGTGGACGAGGGGGAAATTCTCGGAATCGTCCACCATAATCGTCGCCGTAATCGTCAACCAGTTCAGGTGTTGAGCGTTGTGCGACTGAGAACGCAGCATACGCTCCACGTATCACCATCTTGTGTAGTGCCCGTACGCCGAACGGGTCGCGACAGAGAACCACACTACCGTGAACGGATTGGTGGCAGAAAGCGGATGAGTCCGTGAGCCTACGGCGTGCTCTTTCGGGTAAGCACACGGAAGAAACGACATGATTGAGTGTGCGGCGTGTTGGTGAACGAGACGACGCCACCGTTTCCGGGCATGTCGACGTAGGCTGCATCCGCGACCGACACCCAAGCCGTAGACGCCCCACCCGTAGACGTTTGGACGGTGTACAGGTGTCCCTCGACGGTTGGCCACCTCATGACCTGTCGACCCGCAAGCACGGTCATTCCCAGGATGCGCAGACAGTCGGAAGCGTTGGTCGGGCTGGTGCCGGAGACTATCTCATCGATGTCGTCCATGCCGTCGCAATCCGAATCCGCGCATACGTGGACGAATTCATAGGCCCCCATATCGGGGAAGGCGATTCCGTCGTTGTTTCCGTCCAAGGGGCGATGCCGGCCTTTCAGGTCTGACGCAATACCGCTGTTGCCACCCGTATCTATGCATGGCGACGCGGGCGCCAGGTAGTAGTTCGTGCCGGGCAGGAATCCCGGTTCGCGGGCGATGTTCCCCGTTCCGGCAGGGAGGGGAGTCGTGCAGGAATGGACGAAGACGCTCGAGTCATGGTTCGCTCCCGAGCCTGTGTTCCCATGGACAATGCTGCTCGCAACATCGCAGTCCTCGACCCCGCCGCCATCGCCGGATGCTGAGTTGCTGACGACGGTGCAGTGGTGCGCGCTGGAGTCGTGGATGCCGCCGCCGTTGTCGCCCGCTCGATTGGCCGACACCAGACAGTTGTACAAGGTAGATCGTGAGGCGCCGCCGCCGTCGTCCTCCGCGACGTTGCCCATCAGCGAACAGCGGTGGAGGGTACTGTAGCAGGCCCCGGCGCCGTCGTTGACGGCGCGGTTGTCTCTCAGAACGCAATTGTAGAGCGTGCCGCCGCGAACACCGCCCCCACGGTCGCCTGCGTAGCTGCCGACAATGACGCAGTTGTCCAGAGTGGCGCCCTCTGCAAACGCTCCGCCCCCATCCGTCTGGGCATTGCTGCCCGACGGTAACGTCCTCCCCTGCCGCAGGGTGAACCCCGAAAGTCGGGAGTTGGGAAGCAGGAACACGCAACGTATGGGATCTGCTCCCCGTGTCCCGCTGCCTTCGATAGCCGTGTCGTTCGGTCCGTTGACGCTGCAAACGCTAACACCTGCGGGTACGACCAGGCGATTCCCCGGCGCGCTCTGGGACGGCGTCTCCCTTGTTCCGGTTGAGTACACGCCGTCGGCGACGAGCACTAGGCCGCCCTCCGTCGCGCAATCGACGGCATCCTGGATATTCGTTGCCGCCGCGGCCCAGTTGGTGTAGGGAGACTGGTGAAGGCCGTCCTTCGAAACGTAGAGCGTCAGTGGGGCCAGGATGTCGAAGGGGTTGCTGAAGCCTATGTGTCCATGTCCGTCGGTGGCCCTCAGTATGACGTTCGATGCGACGACTTGCCTATGCGGGATGTAGCCGCCCCACCAACCGGCCACGAAACTGCCGGATGACTGCGGAGCGATTGGCTCAACGCCGCCATCGGCGGTTGCGCTCAGTTCTACGGCGCCATTGAAGGGCGTCACCAGCGCTCCATTTCCATCCACGGCCAGAATCCGGACCTGCAGACGAGAGCTCGCAGCCGCGACGTCCTCCACCGGCTCGAAGGCAAAGGCGTGTGGATCGTTGTCTGTCACGCGAATGGCGCTCACTGCGCCGACGAAACCGGTCGCGCTTGCACTGACTGATACGATCTGAGTCTGGCCGGTCTCCCAATCGTCAACGACAGTGAGGTCAAAGCGAACCTCGCGAGAGCCCTTCGCGATCGCAACGGACTCGGGAACCTGCACGACGGCCGGCGTGTCTGACGCGAGGGCTACGACCACGGCATCGGTCACCGTACCGGAAAGGCTGACCGTGCCCGCGGCCGGCAATGTGCCGACATCCTCTCGTACCTCGGAAGGTACCGAGATGACAAGCTGAAGACTCTCGTCGTCCAGGACGGAAACCGTGGCCGCACCATCGGTCCAGTTCGTCACGTGGGCCGTAACCGCGACCGAGATCGCTCCGTCAATGACTCCGTCGTCTTGAACGATGAGATCAAAGGCGTTGGAAGACTGTCCCTCCGGAATGGTGACCGTCGCCGGCACCCGCAACTCTGTCACGTCGTCAGACGCGAGCGACACTTCGATGTCCGCGTCAGCCACGGTGTCCATGGTTGCCCACCCGGCCGCCGGCAGCGTGTTGTCACCTTCGCGGACGGAGCCGGGAAGCCTCACTGCAAGCGTCGCAACTTCGTTATCCGCGACGGTAATCGTGCTGCCGCGTGCGACAAAGCCCGTGGCGGAGGCCGAGATCAAGGCCGTTTGAACGGAATCGTGGTCCGCGTCATCCACGACGACGACGTCAAACACCGCGTAGCGTTCGCCCGCGGGCACAGTAAGCGATTCCGCCACGACCACCTCGGACGTATCGCTGGACAGCAATTGGATAGTCAGGGGCACGGTGGGGGGTACTAGGAGCGACGCAGTGCCGGCTGCGCTCAGCACTCCGTCCCCTTCCGTCGCGGAAGAAGTTGTGGTTACCAGGATAAAGCGATTCACGAACTCATAGGCACCCATGTCCCACTTCTCACTCCCATCTGCGTCACCATCAATCGGGCGGGGGCAACCGACCAAATCGAGATCTACGTGATTCAAGGCCGTCCCCTGGTCTATGCATGGCGATGTCGCCCGCAGCCGCCAGTCGTCGTCTGCGGGGTCCCAAAAGAGTGGGTCGTCCGATATGTTGCCCGTGCCCGGGGGAAGCGGCGTGCTGCAGCAGGAAGTGAAGGGTGAGCCGCTGTATATGAAGTAGTTGTCGTAGCTCGGAGACCCGGAAGGTCCCGCCCGGTTCCCATAAAAGATACAGTTCCGATACACTCCGCCCAATCGACGATACAGTCCGCCGCCGCCGTGATGGATGTACTCCAGAGAACACCGGTTGTTCGCGATTGTGCAGTTCTCCACCGTCCCCGCGACGGCCGTCTGCAAACCGCCACCGTTGTCCCAGGCCGTGTTCTTCACGATCAGGCAGTTGCGGAGGACGCCCCCGTCCGCAAGGCAAGCTCCACCACCATCGTCGTGTGCGTAGTTGTCTCGAATCACGCACCGCTCGACAACTCCGGCCGTGTCGCAGAAAACGCCGCCGCCCTCGTTGCTGGAGATGTTCCCGGCAATGACACAATCCTCAACCGTTCCGCCGTTGCGCAGAAACACGCCGCCGCCACCCCAGTGCAACCCGTATCCCCCGTAGACAGTCGTCGACACGCAGTTGGAGATCACGCAGTCCGTGATCGAACCACCGCCGTCACAGTAGACGCCGCCGCCTTCGCCGGCGGCTCCGCGCATAATCGTGAAACCATCGAGAACGGCGCCGGGTGTGAGATAGAAGCAGCGGTCGGCCATATTGCCGTCGACGACGGTCTTGCCGGCACCAGCCAGTGAAACCAGTCTGCACGCCCGCGGAACTCGCACCTCGGAGGTGATGGAGTAGTACCCGTCGGTGACCCATATCTCGGTTCCATCTACGCTGACGTCAACGGCGGACTGGATGTTGGTGGCTGCGGCAACCCAATTCGTGTAGGGACTGGTGTGAGTTCCACGAGGGGACACAAACACGGTCGCTGTTCCGGCCGTGACGCACTCCCTTTTCGTCTCCACATAGACGTTCCCCACCGCATTGCTTACCATGAGAGAGACGGCCCATGTGCCGCAACGGGTGTACACGTTGGTCACGGTATCGAGCTCGGCGCCACGCACATCCCACTCCCCGTTACCGTCAAAATCCCACCAGTAGCAAACGCCGGCAGTAGGAGTCCCGAAGAGTTCGGAACGAAAGACGACCTCAACCGGACTAAACCCCTGGCTCGTGTCGCAAGAGAAGTCGCACCAGAACGCTGCGGTCGGAAACGCAATGTCATCAATCCAGGCGGTGTCCCGGCCGGCCGTGCCCGTCACGTTCTTGCCGTACGTCCAGCGGAAGGTGCGCGTTCCGCTGGACACCGGAAACGACTCGTGAATCCAATCACTCTCTCCGGACCATGAGCCCTGAAGAACGTCGTCAATGTAGAAGGTAAGTGAGTCAAAACCGGCTTCCGAGGAGACCATGCGCCAGAAAGAGACCACGCCGGACACGCACTGTCGGCTGACTTCCATCGACGTGAGGGCGTTGCCGGAGATGGAACCGGCCTTTGCGCTGTAAGTCCCTCCGTGACTGTCAGTGGACACAACGGTCCATGGTCGCGAAGAGGAAAAAGTCCACGGCAACGCGGTGAAATTCCCCGTTTCAAAACCTTCCGTGACATCGGGCAGAGCTGTCCCCGAAGTGAGAACGAGCAGATGCAATCCAAGCAGGCACAGGAGGCGACCTTTCATGCTTTCATGCGTCCCTTCCCTCGGGCTTACGATCAGCATCCAATACTAACTACTACTCCGCTGCCGCGTCCATTGCTTTCTGTTCGTCACCGTGCCCAGCGTCACTCTGTCTGCCGAAATCGATGTAGCGCTGCGTTACGTCTTCGGCATGAACGTAGTCCACGCTCGGATCCCAGACGAGAGGAAAACGCAGGCCGGTCTTTCGATACGAGGACGCATAGATCCGGTGCACGGGCTTGCCGGCGTCCGCGGCGGCGGCGTCCTTGACGAACCAGGCTGCGTCCAGGGCGCGCGACTCGGCCGCGCCCAGGAAGTGCCAGGCGCCGTCATCCCACACTTCGACCCACGTATGGTTGCCCTTCCTGGTCGTCCATTGCGGCGTGCCCACAATGCGCGCCGGTATTGCGCACGAGCGGCACGCGTCGACGAGCAGGATCGAAAGCCCGGTGCACGACGCGTAGCCGGTCTTGCGGGACTCGTACGGGCTCTGGTCCGGCTTGCGTCGCCTGGTGGCGTGGTAGCGCACGTTCAGTTGCTTGAATACTTCTTTGTTCAGCTTGACCGCGGCTTCGCCCGGCGTCCGACACTCCCTGGCGATAGGGAAAAAACAGTCGATGAAATACGTGCGCCAGTCTTCGCGACGCTCGTTGAGCGAAACGTAGGGCAGGACCCCGTTCATGAAGACATCCGCGGGCAGGTCCTTTCCCCACGGCGCCGCCTCTCGCGCCTTGTAGGCCGTGGCCACATCCAGCAGAATGAAGTCGGCCGTCAGGGTACGCAGATCGCGTCCCGGCATGTTGGCGACGACAAACGCAACCGCCTCGCGATGCTCCGGCGGCGCATTCTTCAGCGCTGCCAGTATCTGCCGCTTGTTTGTGCCGGCCGAGGTCAAAGAGCGCCCCAGGGAACGGCGGTACTGCCGCGGAAAGCTGTTCACGAGGTCATCCACGTCGGGCGCATGCCGCCAGACCAGCACGTCCGCCGAATTCGCCGCGGTCCGGTGCGGCGAAACTTCTTTCGCGGCGAAACTGACCTCTATGGTCTCGCCCGCCTTGAAATCGCCTTCCCGCGGCACGAGAATGAAGTTGTCGGCGACGACGGGAGCTACGTTCGGCAGAGAACACCTGACTCCGCGGATTTCGTGAAGCCGTACGGGGAGAAGAACGACAACCGGCCGATTGCCCCATCGGCCTGCCCGCGTCGTTTCGATCGAGAGAGCGTATTCTCCCTCGTTTTCCTTCAGGGAGTACTGCCACGCGGATGGCGTTGGCGGGAACCGCGCTTCCCAGGCAGGGTCGCCATAGAACGCGACGGCGTCCCGGTCCCAGACGCAGCCCAGAGCATCGCGGTCGGTCAGCCCATGGCGGTGTACTACCCACCGGATGGCCCGACGGTCATAGGTCTCCAGGTTGATCGTTGCCTTTGCCGGATGCTCGGTCTGCAATTTGTGAACCAACGCCTGGTTGTTGCAGTAGAACGCCTGCGCCAACGTATAGCGCCCGCGCTGACCCACGAAGTAGTAACTCGTGCCCCAGCCCATGTACCCGTGGAAAGTCACCGCGATGTAGCCGAACATCTGCTGCACGCCCGCCGAGTGCATCATGGCCAACGCCATGCAGTCGCGTTCGGGGATGTGACCGATCAGGCAGTTCCCTACCGGCAGAAAGACCTTCGGGTTCGGTGAGGTGACGTTGTGGCGTTTGCCTTTCGTGTCCACGCCGAAGAGCTGTCCCTTTTCGCACCGGAATTGTCCGTCCTTGTAGTTGTAGCCGATCTGCCAGTCCTTCGTTGTGGCGTGTCCGCTGGTGAAGAACGCGTCCGGCCGGAAGTCGTTCATCGCGTCGACCAGGCCCCTGGTCGAGTCGGCCGGAAAGTCCTTTTCGAATACGACTTCTCCCCCGTCACGCTTGACTTTGCGGCCGCCCGCCTTGCCTTCGTCGAACTTGATCGCCTCCGCGAACGCGGCCATCTCCATTGCGCTGGTTCCGCCGAGGCCGCGCTTCAGAATGAGAGGCCGGCTCCGCCCGGCAATTCGCAAAGCGTCGTCCGCATCGTATCCGGTCAGAATGCCCCAGATCGTGTCGGTGTATGGATCGTCGTCCAGCTCGCGGGTCAGGCGATGAACGTCGGTGACCAGGGCGCGTCCGGCCTCTTCCGGCCGCGCGACAAAACAGACATAACGGGGAAAGACGCGCTTGAGCTCGGCCACGACCTCCCAGGGCGAGTGGCTGTACACGATCGCATCGCCGTCGTGCTTGCGGCGCAGCGCGTCCACCACCGCGCGCCACTCCGGAAGGTGATACGTCTTCTGACTGCACACGACCGCGTAGGAATTGGACGCAGGATAGTCCATGGCCGCCGACTCCGTCCCCGACGAGGCGAGCACGCGGCCGAAGGCCATCTGTATCGGCATAACGAAGAGCGGGACCACCGCAATGAATCGCACGTTGGTATCCTCCAATTCGAGACGAAACAGGAGAATCCTAGCGCAGACGCGCGATCCACGCAACGTTGCGGGGGGGGGTGCCCTATTCTGCGGACTGATCGGTGAACAAGCCGCTCCCGGAGCTGTCTTCGGGCCTATCACACCAATCTCGGGTACCTGATCGGTATCAATTCGGCCTCATGGAGCCGGCGGCAGGTCCCGCCGTAGCGGAGCGAAGGCGGATCCTCCGCCGGAAAGGAGCACCGCTCGGGCCCGCCGGCCCGGAACGGCCGAGGACGGCCGTCTCCATTTCGTACCAAGACGTTCCAGAAAGCGGTATGGGGCTCTATCAAAAGGTCGGAAGCTCCGTTGCGCTCCGACCGGTCCACGGCACTCCGTTCGCTCCGCTCACTGCGAGCCTAACTACAAACCCAACGCACGCGCCCTGCTCGTAGTGAGCCACGCAGCCCGAGACGCAACGCGGATCGGTGCGGAGTGGCGTGGACCGGTTGAAGTACGCTACGCGCCGAAACTCGCGCACGCCCCTACGGATGCACGGCTTCGCGGCGCCGTTTCCTGGCGCTGAACTCGGGCGCTTCCCGGATGCACGTGCCCAGGATCTTGAGGGACTTGCCGACCAGTTTCATCGTCTCGGGGTTGAACTCCCGCGGCGGTTCGCCGGGATCGTCCCACCCTTTGCTGCCGAGATCGTCGGCGGGTAACTGCAGCGATTCCCAGTTGTGGAAGAGCCGTCCCCATTCGCCGGTCAGGATGTCGGCCACGATCTTCTGGTGCGACGGGTACCAGTAGGAGTCGTGATAGATCACGCTCGCGATGTAGGCCCACGGCGCCAGGACGGTCTTGAGCGACCACTCGATCGGCTTGCGCAACGGACCCCAGTAGATCTTGTGCTGCATGCGGCTGGCAAAGGTCATCTTCTTGAAAGGACCGACAAAGTTCCAGTTTTCCTTGGCCGCTTCTTCGTCGCCGACGAGCTCGATGTCGCGCGGATCGCCGCACCCCAGGCCCATCTCGTGCGCGATGCGGATGAACTTGATGTCCTTGAGAGGGTCGAAGCCCATCAGCTTCGCGGCCACGGCATCGATCGCCACCTGGTCGGAGGAGGCCAGCAAGACGTTCTTCACGTGCGGAATCATGCAGCGCGGCCCCGGCCCGTCGCCGGCGAACGTGCCGTCCATGACGGCAAACACGCCGGAGTGGATCTTCTTCTGGATCATGAGCAGATCGACCAGCGTCTCGTGGATCACGGGATGCGTCCAGTGGCGCTTCTCGTTCAGCAATCCGCCAAAGGCGTTCTTCATCGCGCCGGTCGTGGTGGTGAAGACGTGCGTCTTGACGGTCGGCAGGTGAATGATGTTCTCGCCGATGAAGCGCTTGGGGATCATGAACCCGTCGGGGTAGACGTCGTTCAGGCAGATGAACTTGTCGGCCAGCTCGCCGACCGCATCGCGCACGTTGATCCACTCCGCGCCTTCGTAGAGATGGATGTTGCGCAACCCGTGATGGTCGGTGACGTTGACCTGCTTGTTCTCGCGTTCGCCCAGATGGGCGTCGATGACGACAGTTCGATTGTGGCAGCCGTGAATCAGGTCGGGATTGTAGCCGTCGCGTTTCAGGGAACGGATCACGCCGTCGAGCTGCCACGGAACGGTCGAGGACGCCGGCATAAAGAAGTGCCAGCTTATGTTGATCTTCAGCGCTGTGTCCTTGTCTTTCGGCAGCACGGCCTGGTAATCGGCCAGGTTCATGAGCCGGTGATAGTCCTCCAGGACCGTCGCCGGCGACGTTTTCAGAATAGCGACTTTGGATTTACTCATAGTACCCCGATACTAGCATTGCGTTCCTATGGATGACAACGGCGGATGCGGACGGGCGTCACGGACGGGTGGGCCACCGCCGGCCTTGTGCCGGTGGAGCCATGATTGGTTGGAGGCCACTGGC
>CAZKRK010000202.1:0-13612 GCA_964555035.1 uncultured Victivallales bacterium
CGGAACCGCGAAGGGCCGGGCAACTTGGGTTGTGGGCCCCGGCCCGCCTTGTCCCGTTGAGCATGAACGCCCCGTTTCGATCGGCCTTCACGGGCCCCGGACGCCCGGCCCGCGGTTCGTCTTCCGGACCGGGCTCTCGGAGCGTAACGCCCGCGGCACGCAGGCGCGGCAGGTGGCCCCTCTTCAGTCGCGCAAGGAACTCCTCGTAGTCGCGCCCGTCGGGACGGGACCACCCCACCTCGGCCAGGGCGCAGCCGCGCGGCCATGTCTGATAGAGCATGTGCGGAAAGCTAAGCAGCAGCTCCCCCCACAGATTCCCCTGCAAGCCGACGATGTTGGGGTGCATCTCCGCTGCCAGGTAGTCGGGGATGGGTTCGAAACTGTACGTCTTCGCGAGTGAAATGACGCTGTTTCCGAGACCGCGCGGATCGTTATCCAGCCTCTTCGCCTGCCGGTAGTCGAGGTAGCAGTGCGTGGTCGGTGTCGTCACCAGGAGCTGTCCCTTCTGGGCGGCCTCTTTCACCATGCGGACGGCCGCCGCTGAGTGCCCCCGCCAGAACATGCCCAGGATCCCCGGCTTGCTTCCCGTTTCGAAGATCTCGTCCCAGCCGGCCGCCGTGCGTCCCTTCGACTGAAGATAGTCCGACATGCGCTCAACAAAATAGCCGTGGAGCGGGAGTGTGTTGTCTACCCCAAGCTCCCGCATCTTCGCCCGGCAATCCGAACAGTGTTCCCAGTTTCCGCGCCAGCATTCGTCCGTCCCGAGATGGATATAGCGGCTCGGAAAGACGTCCATGATCTCATCGAGTATGTTCTCGAGCGTCCGATAGGTATTCTCCTGCCCGACGCAGATGGAATGGCCCAGCCTGATCCGGTCGCTTCCCCGGCAGTTCAATTCGGGGCGACTGCGCAACAACGCGCCGGTGTGTCCGGGCATTTCAATCTCGGGCACAACCGTAACGCCTCGCTCGGCAGCGTAGGCGACGAAATCCTTCAACTCCTTCCGGGTGTAGTAATAGCAGCCCTTTTGCTTGGAGTCGTCCTTCGGGTACACGCGGACGTTCTTGCGCTGATTCCCGACTCCGACCGCTCCCGTCGTAACCAGGGCCGGGTACTTCTTGATCTCGACGCGCCACCCCTGGCCGTCGGTGAAGTGGATCTGCAGTCTGTTCAGCTTATGCAGCAGCATGTAGTCGACATACCGCTGCATCTCCTCGATGGAGATGTAGAAACGGGCGGGGTCGATCAGGAGTCCGCGCCATTTGAATCGCGGAGCATCGTCGATCGACAGGCAGGGCACGGAGAATGCACCAATCGGTTTCGGCGTCGGATGTTGCACGCGATGCCACCGTGGGGCCTGGCGGTTCTCCTCGCCCGGATCGCCGCCCGGAACGGAATCGACGAGAGCGAAGTTCCGAAACGCCTCTGCCGGGCCGAGCTGCAACAGGGTAACCGCGCCGTAGAGGGCGCCCGACGGATCGCTTGCCGAGATCGTTGTTCGACGCTCCGCCACCACAAGACGGTAGCCTTCCGGCCGTGGCGCAGTTTGCCCCGTCGCCCACTCGAAGACGACAGTGTCGCGGGCAGGCGCCGAGTCGACGGGGAGGGGTTTCACCTCCCTGTCGAACGTTCGCGAAAGCTGCTCCGACAGCCAGGTTGCGGCGAATTCCAGTCGGTCGTCCCGATAGCAGATCGTGGTTGTTTCGGGTGCGATCCGGAACGTTCCCTTACCGGCAACCACTGCTTGAGGCCTGGGAACGAGCGCGTGCGAATCCGCGTGGAGGAGTACGGGTGTCATCCCGTATGCCAGGGAGACCAGCACCGAGAGAAGTCGTCGTGTCATGGCGTATGCTACCTTTCTGTTTGCCGTTCAAGCTCGTCAACACGGTCCCGGAAGTCGAGAACCAAAGTATGCTCTCATGACCGGTTATTCGACGTAGGTCCGATTTGTAATCGGACCCAATCCACGCACGTTGTTTCAGGTGACGGGTGACGCCACGTCTGAGCGGCATTGGGTCCGATTGCAAATCGGACCTACGTTTGCGCCGAATCCACAACCAACGCGCGCACGACTCACCGCGCCCGCTTTCCGGCCGCGCCGGCGAGCGCGAACTCGCTGAGTTGAATGCCGTTGCCGGTCCGCAGAGACTTGTCGACGCAGAGGCGGTAGATATTGAACGAACCCTCTTCCGTCATCTTGAACCGACGCGACTGATGGCGTCGCGAGAATGTCTGTCCCTTGCGGACGTCCAGCGTCGTCCAGGTCTTGCCGTCATTGGAGCCCAGCACGCGCCAGTCCATCGGATCGCGCTCCGGACAGTCGTTCGCACTCGCGATTTCGTACTGACCGAACGCCTTGCGAGCGCCCTTGGGGAACTGGCATTGCACCCACGTCGTCTCCGCACCGTTGTGGTACCACTTCGTGCCTTTCGTGCCGTCAAAGGCATGCTGTGGACTCTCGCGGGACAGTCCTCCCCCACCCTTGTACGCCGTCACGACCCCGAGCTCGATCTTTGGCGGTTTTCGCGACGGCGCGGCCGCGACCGCGATGTCCGCGGGCGGCGGCGCCACGACGGGCGGAACCGGCTCGAGCGTGAAGTCGCGATCCGAAACGCCTTCAACGACGACGCGGAAGCCGACGTTGTACACTTTCTGGTATGACTCGTATGGGAAGCGAAGGGAACTGCCGGCGGTCTTCGGCCGATCGTTCCAGGATCCGCCCCGGGCGACCTTCCTGGCCGTCAAGCTCCCCCGGTTGCGTCCGTCTTGCGCGTCGTACGGGTATGCCCGGTAGTCCGATAACGTCCACTCGCAGACGTTGCCGACCATGTCGTAGAGCCCCCACGCGTTCGGTTTGCACTGGCGCACGAAGTCGACGATGAACCACTTGTCGGTGAAGCGGTCGTCCCGCAGCGGGAAGAGGTAATGCTCGGGGTAATGGCGGCGGACGTGGATTCGGCTTCCGCCGTCCCACTTCACGTACGTCTTGCGACGCGACGCGTCGGCCAGGTTGGCCCAGGGCGAGAAATCGGTGTCGGCATCGCCGTAGAAGAACTGGTCCGCGCTGCCGGCGCGAGCCGCCCATTCCCATTCCGCCTCAGTCGGGAGCCGCACTTTACGTCCGCTCTGTTCCGACAGCCACCGGCAGAACGCATTCGCCTGTTGCCAGGATATCCTGGCGACGGGCTGGTCCGGATGGTTGGCGATGTACCCGGGCACCGAGTGGTCTTTGCCGTGCTCGTCGAGGTAACGGTTGTCGTGCTTCGAGTCGAACACGGCGTACTGCCGGCAGGTCAGCTCGTGAACCCCCATGGCGAAAGGCTTGCGGACGGGGACGACGGCGCGGGGGCGCTCATCCGCATAGCCGTCCCGGCTGCCCATGACGAACTCGCCGCCGGGAATGCGGGCCAGCCGCATGACGACGTCCGACGAGAGCGTCAGTTCCATTTCCCGACTCACGCCCTGCAACGCCTTTGCTTCGGCGGCGGACATGGGGAAGCCGTCGGCCGACAGCCGATCCGGCGACGGTTCGGGCGGCGGTTTCGGGATGACCGGTTGAACGGCGTTCCGAGCGGCGATCGCGGCAACCGTGCGGCGGTACTCTTCCTCCGGGTTATCCTGGAGGCCGGCGTAGAGCCTGGCCAGGTCCAGCCGCCGCTTCTCGTAGTTCGGGCTGCCCCACATGCCGCGATGCGGCGCATTCAGGTCGATCCAGGTATACAGCCGCTCCCACATTTCCCGGTCCAGCTTCACGCCATGGTGCCCCTTGCGCAGCATCTGAATCAGTGGGCTCGTCGTCACGTGCCATTCCATGGGGTTGAAGAGTTCCATATCGCTCTCCGGCCCGGGGCGACGGGCAAAGGCGACGAGGTTCAGATAGGAACGGTCGTTGCGCCAGTTGGTCGGGTCGCCCTTTTCAAACGAGATCATGCCCTTGGCGGCGCGGTTGTTCTCGTTATGGCAGCCGACACAGCTCTTGTTCAGCATCGGCCGAATCTCGTTGGCATACGCGAACGGTCGGCTCGGCCCGTACCAGGGTTCCAGCTTCGAGGGCGCGCGGCGTGCCGCTATTGCCTCATGCACGGGCGTCACCTCGTTTTGCGATTCGTGGCAGCCGACACAGCTCAACGTCTCGCCCGGCATCGCCACCATCCAGCTCCGCATGATCGCAAGCGCCGCGCCGTCTTCGTCGAGCGGCTGCACGGCCAGGGGCGTGTTGGGCGGCGCCGTGAAAGAGAAGGAGCCGTCTTCTTCGACCGGCGCCGTGCCGAGAATGCGTTTGATGTCCCAGCTCGACTCCAGTCCGCAGGACTCGTGACCGCCGCTGCGGATGTAGCCGTAGTGGTAGGCGAACACCCGCACGCGTTTGACCGTGCCGCGCGGGATGCCGGCGAGTCCGGGCCCGTAGTAGATATTGCTGCAGAAGACGGCGGAAGGCGACCCATACCGCGTATGGTCGGCAAGGACCTGCGGTCTCTTGCGGGGCATCAGCGGCATCGGCTCGAAGATGTCGTAGTCGGGATCCTCGTAGAGCAGCGTGATGTTGTCGAAGACGTCGACGAGGCAGAGGTTCCACTTGCGGCCGGCGAATCCCTTGAGCGAGACGAGGAAGTACTTGTCGGACAGCGGCCACGGCGTGCCGAACGTGTACTTCTGACCGCCGCCCTGACCATCGTAGACATTGCCGACCACGTCGCGCCCCCACCCCGGCATCTCCTGCACGCACCCGGTCACCTCGGCGGAAAACACCTCCGGCACGATGTCGATTCGGGACTTGGGCGGTCCCCAGACTTTGTCCTTGGGCGTGAATCTGAAGGGGTACTTCCGCCCCAGCGCCGGGTTGATCATCATCAGCCGCCCGGTCTCGCTCTTGGCATGGTGCCCGCTGACGATGCCGAGGATCTTGGTCTCGTCGCACACCGGCCGCGCCCAAACGTAAGCCGTGGGAAAGTAGGATCCGCTGCCCCAGAGCTCGACCTGTCCGCTGCCGTCGGGATTCATGTGGAACAGGATGCGGGTGTAATAGTGCGGCGAGTCGGTGTACTCCCAACGCAGGTACATCACTTTGCCGTTGGGCAGGACGCGCGGATGCCAGTCGCTGTCCTGCTCAAACGTGAGCTGCCGGACGCGCTTGGTTGCAACGTCGACGCGGTAGAGGTTGACCATCGGCTTTCCGCCGTTCTCGCAAGGCAGTCCCTGCATGCCGGCGGTCGAACAGGCAATGATGTGGCCCTCTTCAGGCAGGTAGCACCCATCGAACCACTGCACGTCGTTCTGGTCGCACGGCGTCAACTCGCGGAGATCGCCGCCGTTTGAGTCGACGTCCAGCACGGCCCACCGGCCGTTGCTGCCCACGCTGGAGAACATGATGCGCTCACCCGACCAGTGCACCTCCATGTGCTTGACGATGCCCTGGTTGGGGTGTCGGTATACGCTGCGGGCGTCGACTTCGCCGCGCAGGTCCGTGAGCAGCGAGATCTCGTTGTCGCGCCCGGTTGGCTTGAGATCGGTCGTCGTGTGAGCATTCAGTCCCCGGTTGGCCTCCCCCTTCCGGCGCACGACCAGGATCTTGTCGAAGTCGAGAATCGGATTGGCCAGGGACGCCTCGCGGATCAGCGTGCCCAGCGCCTCCTGCGCCTCGCCGTCGCCCGGGCTCTTCTTCAGTGCCGCCTCGACCGCATCGAGCCGTCGCAGATAGTCCTTCCCGCCCTTGTAGGCGCCGCCGTGCGTATTGATGAGATCCGTGATCAGACGTCGTGCCGATGCGGGCGTGTTGACGGGGACATCGCCGTTGTTGACGCCCAGCGCCGACACGGCGCAGAGCAGACAGAGTAAGGTGAGTGAGTGTCTCATGCGGGCTCCTGTTGGACTGGAAGAGAGAACAAGAGAGTACCGCGGACACGCACCCACGGTCAACTACGCAAGCTGATGCTTCAACGTGGAAACGGCAGGTCCCGGTAGTCGGTGATCGGTAATCGGTGGCAACCAACGACTTGGCGCGATGCGACGCGACACCAAATCGCGGTGCGGCGAGTGAACACCGGAAGTCCTTGCGCCACGCCGATTACCGATCACGGATTACCGGCTCCTTTCAGTTTTGACTCGCCGGAGCGTTCCGTAGAACCGTTCTCCAGGACGGTTTCAATATAAAAGGAGATCTGAGCCTGCCATCCCGAGCGCCACCGCGGCCGGCCCCTCACCCGCCTCCGCTGCGCTTCGGCGACCTCTCCCCCAAGGGGAGAGGTGAATCGCGCCCTCCCACCTCTCCCCTCGGGGGAGAGGTCGCCGCGGCGCAGCGGAGGCGGGTGAGGGGCCGGCCGCGGTGGCGCTCGGGATGGCAGGGCGCGTTGGCAGTTTCCCTGGCGAATTGCCCAAGGCCCCGGCAGGTGCAATGAATCGCAGATACGCCCGATTGTCGTCCGTCGTAGAAAACGGGGTTGACAAGCGCGCCGCGCTTCAGTCAACATGCGAAACGCTGGTTCAAATATTAAACCGCCCCCCTAATTCTCTCAAGGAGGCCCACATGCGAACCCCGACCGTTTCCCTCGTCTCTGTGCTTGCCGTTGCGGCAACCATCTCCCACGCCGTGGCAGAGAGCAAGAAACCGGACAACCTGGCGCGCAAGGCCAAGATCACGGCCAACTCCAACTTCAGCGCCGCGTACATGGCTGAGTTCGTCGGTGACGGAGTCATTCCGCAAGCCGGCGCCCACAACAGCGAGGGCAAGGAATGGGCGGTTCAGGGCGGCACTCACAGGAACGGAGCCGAGCTGACCATGGCATGGGCACAGCCCGTCCGGATTGCGGAGATCGTCTACTACGGCCGCACCTGCTTTGCCGTCGAGTGCTGGAAGGAATGCGAGGTCTACCTGGACGGCGCCAAGGCGCCCGTCGCCAAGGGGAGTTTCAACCCGGGGCACGGTCCTCAGAGGATCACGCTGAAGACGCCGGCGGAGGCGGCCACGTTGAGACTGAAGTTCATCGGCTCGCACGCCTGCAGCAATCCCGGTGCGTCGGAGATTGAGGTCTACGCCGAACCGCCCGCCAAAGGGGCTCTCGGCAAGTTCGAAGCCATGAAACCCATGAAATGGGCACGCACCAGGCGGGCGCCCACGGCGAAGCGCGTTGTCCCGGACTCGCCGGAGCTGGCCAGGAAACTCTACGCGGGTGAACTGGGATTCAAACAGATACTCCTTGTCCAGCGGCACCCCTACAATATCAGCCACGTCTACACGTACCACGTTGAGTGCTTCAAGCCCGGCGGTGGGATCTTCATCCTCACTCCTGACGCCGAAGGTGGCAAGATGGAGAAGATTTTCGACGCCGCGCAGGGCGAAGTGATGGATTGCACGCTCGACTACAGCGGCAAAGAGATCCTCTTCAGCTACAAGAAGAGAGGCATCGGCGGGCTGAACCACATGGTGACAAATCCCGAGGGACGCTACCAGGTGTACCGCATGAGCCTTGCAGACCGGAAACCGGTCTTGCTGACAGACCACTACTCCAACAACTTCAATCCCTGCTGGTTGCCGGACGGCAGGATCGCGTTCCTGTCGGACCGGAAGCTCTCTTTCGCCTACTGCTTCACCAGCTCGTCACCCCTGCTCTATCGCATGGACCGTGACGGCGGCAACGTGTTCAAGATGTCGCACGGCTATCTCAACGATTTCACCCCGAGCGTCCTGAATGACGGTCGCATCGTCTACAGCCGCTGGGAGTATGTCGACCGCCCGGCCTGCCCTATCCAGAGCCTCTGGACGCTCAACCCCGACGGCACACTCTCGGAGGGCTTCTTCGGAAACCGCGTGCTGGAGCCGGGCACTTTCATGGAAGCGCGTTCTATCGGCAACACGCGCAAGGTGCTCTGCGTTATGACGGGACACAACGGGTGCTGCCGCGGTGCGCTCGGCGTCATCGACGCCTCCTTTGGCTCCAACGCGCAGGAAGGCATAAGGAACATCACACCGGAGATTCATGTACCGCCGGTCACGGGGAACCCGGGGCTCAAAGGCAATGCACTCGTCAACAGGGGACCGTACGAGAACCCCTTCCCGATCGACGAGACCCATTTCCTGGTTTCCAAGCTCGGCACGATTATCCTGCGCGACTATGACGGAACGGAGAGCGCCCTGGTGGCCAGGCCGGAGGGCGGCATGGGCTTCTTCTCCCCCATCCCGCTTCGCAAGGTCAAGACCCCCCCGGTCATTCCAAACGCCCTGCCCGAGGGCGAACAGGCGCCCTGGGGCACGGTTGCGCTGATGGATGTGTATAACGGTCTCGAGCCCCATGTGAAGCGGGGCGACATCGTGCAACTGGCGGTCGTGGAGGAAGTCGAGAAGGGTGACTATGCGCCGCACAAGGGCATCTACGGTTTCCAGTTCCCGTTGGTCTCCTGCGGTGCAACCTACGCAGCGAAGAAACTATGGGGATACGCCAGGGTGGAGAAGGACGGCTCAGCCCACTTCAAGGTCCCGTCCGAAGTCCCGATCTATTTTCTGGCGCTGGACAAAGAAGGTCGGACCGTGCAACGCATGCGTTCGCTGACGCACTTCCAGCGCGGGGAGCGACAGAGCTGCATCGGCTGCCATTCCGACCGCAACAACGCCGCACCCTACAACAGAGAAGACCGCCCCATCGCAGCCCTCCGTCAAGCGGATGAACTCGAGGCGCCGGACTGGGGACGCAGGAAGTTCGACTATTCGTCCATCGTGCAGCCCGTACTGGACGCGCACTGCATTAAGTGCCACAACGCGCGCAAACAGCCGAACGGTCTGGATCTGACGGGGGACAAGACCGATTTCTGGTGTGTCTCCTATGAGCATCTCGCCAGGCAAGGGACGCATGGCGAGAAGACCCCCTTCCAGCACGGCGTGAGGAATCTCGCCGCTGTAGGTCGGAATCCCTACGTCAAGTGGATCTCCTCCATCAACGGCGCAGGCGAGAACATCCTGATGATCGAGCCGCGCACGTGGGGCGCCTATCCGAGCAAACTGACGGAAGTCATTCTCGGCGGCCACCCGGACAAGGACGGCAAAAAGCGCATTGCAGTGGACGAGAAATCCAGGCGCCGCATACTTGCCTGGATGGACCTCAACGTGCCCTACTACAAGGACTCCAAGACCAACCACCCCAACACACCCGGCTCCCGCATGATGCGGCCGCCCCGCCTGGAGGAAGTCCTTGCGGATGTCGGCAAGCGGCGCTGTGCCGAGTGCCACACCAAAATCCCGCGCAAGTTCTACACCCGTATTACGAACATCGAGGAGAACCAGTTCCTCTCCGCGCCCCTGGCCAAGTCGGCGGGCGGCACGGAAGCCTGCGGAACCGCGACCTTCAAATCAAAGGACGATCCGGACTATGTCGCGATCGTGAAGACCTTCGAACCGATCGCGAAGCTGATGAAAGAACGTCCCCGCATCGATTTCCCGGGATCGGAATACGTTCCCCACAAGAACGCACATCCCATCATCCTCTCCGCGACATGCGAAAAGTAGCCTGCGTGAACGATCGCTACAACATTCCGAATCTCGAGAAGGCGATGCGCGTGCTTGAGCACCTGGCCGACCACCCCGATGGACGGTCCGTCAGGGAACTGGTCGACGACCTCGGATTCGCAAAGACGGGCATCTACCGCATTGTCACCACGCTCACGAACCTCGACTATCTGAGTTGCGATCGCAACAGCGGACGCTACAGGCTGACCCGCAAGCTCCTGGCCTTGGGCAACTCGGCCATATGCTCGGACAACATCATCGAACTGTCGCTCGACGAGATGTACGACCTGCGTGACGAGTGTACCGAAACCGTCCAGCTGAACACGATCGCCGGCCACCAGGGCGTGATTCTCGAGTACATCCCCGCCCTGCACCCGATTCGCCTCATGATCGATCCCGGCACGCGTTTCGAGTTGCACGCCGCGGCCCCCGGCAAGGCGCTGCTGGCCTTTCTGCCCGAAGCCGAGCGCGAGGCGATCATGAAACAGATGGACTTCGAGAAGTTCCAGCCGAACACGATCGCCACCAGAAAGGCATTCCGACAGGAGCTCGAACGTGTACGGAAGTGCGGCTACGGCGTTGACCGTAGCGAGAGCGCGGTCGCCGGACTCCTTTGCGTCAGTGCGCCGATCTTCGACCGGCGAAACTACCCGGTCGCTGCACTGACGATCACGGCGCCTTCCCTGCGTATGTCGGAAAGCGATTTCCCGCGCCTGGCCGAAATGGTGCAGGCTGGAACCGCCCGAATCTCGAAACGCCTGGGCTACGGGCTGGTGTAGTCTCCATTTCGTACCGAGACGTTCCAGACGGTGTCCGAGAAAGGTCGGTGGACACGCGAAGCGCCGTAGGACGGTGCATGAGCGAGATGGCGCCTTCGTCGTAAATGTAGAACACCCGCCCTTTGCTGGAGGTCATGGCCGAGAGACTGGAGAGCGCGTCATGATGGCGCACGAACTTCGGCCCGGCGTACCACTGAACGTGTTTGGGATACCTGATCTTCCCGTCCGCGCTGACACCGTTGCCTCAGACAGCTCTCCCGTGACGCTCCCTTCGTCCTAACAGATGAATCTCCAAAGCGTTGTGGTGAATTGCCCGCTTCGTCGCGCAAACGGCGATGCGGAAAATGCGGGTGACACCTCTGCCGGATGCATGCTCGACGCATGTGCGGCAAACGTAGGTCCGATTTGCAATCGGACCCAACTCCGGTCGGGTCTGGTCAGCCGTGGCGTGATCTGAGGCAACCAGCGGGGTTGGGTCCGATTGCAAATCGGACCTACGTTTGCCGCTCACGCACGTTCCGGCCCCCGGGAAGTCACGAAGCATCCGCTTCTTCCGCACGAAGGTGTCACAGTTGCTTCCGAGAGGTAGGGTGCCTGAGCCTCCTATCGCACCGGCTTCAACGTCAACGACTTGATGGCCAGCCCGGACTGCGGGGGATCGTCGCGCCAGAACCGCAGGGCGTTCTCGCCCTCCTTGAGCGCGAGCGTGACCGGCTTGGCATCCTGCCAGCTCCCGACGGTGAAGGGCATCTCCATGACGATCGCGGACGCGGCGTCATTCGCAACGACGTTGAGTCGCTGACCGTGCTTGGACGTGACAACCCGCGCCATCAACGAGTACTTGCCGGCTCGCGGGACGGTGACCTGGTACTCCATGCGCGATTTCGTGCCCTGGTTTGGTCCGGTCGGGTCCTTCTTCGGACTCCTTGCGTAGTAGTTCTTGGCATACGTGTCCGAAATGCGCTCACAGACGTTGCCGTATATATCGTAGAGACCCCACGGGTTGGGCTTCTTCCGACCTGCCGGATGCGACTTGGCATCCGCGTTGCCCTTGAACCAGGCATACTCACCGAGCTTCGAGGGATCGTTGCCGAAGAACCACTTTGCATCCTTGCCCGCGCGGGAGGCATACTCCCACTCGGCCTCGGAGGGCAGCCGCACGTCGCGCCCGGTCTTCTCGGCGAGCTTCGCGCAGAACATCAACGCGTCCGGCGAGGAAACGTTGTCAACCGGGCAGTTCGGAGCCTTGGTCGACCTGCTGGGGTTCGAACCCATGATGGCCTGGTATTGCGCCTGCGTCACCTCGTACCTGCCCAGGTAGAACCCCCTGGTGAGCGTGACCTCGTGTTTCGGTACCTCAACGCAATGGAACCTGCCATCGGTCTTACTTTCGCCGCCCATCACGAAGGTTCCGGGCTTGATGTAGACCATCTCCATGACTACGCCGTCACCGAGGTCGAGCTTCAGTTCGCGCGGCGCCCTGCTGCCGGCAGGCGTCATGGCTGCCCGCAGGCCCCAGTTCTCGTATCTGCCATAGCCGCCGCTGAGGAGGCGCTTCCCGGACGTACAGGCGTCGGGGTCGCCCTTCCACGTGCCGCCGCGCAGAACCGTTTGGCCCTGGGGGAAGAAACGCGGCAGGAAGACCTGCAGCCCGCCGCCGAAGCTTTTCATGGCAGTGACGTCGCGCGTGTTGCCGGATGGTTTGCCGTATGCGGCGGCCGGTATCGATATGACGCCGTTCCTGCCGTAGGCGATCTTCCTGTCCTCGGGCGTGACCGGTGAGGCCATGACCTTCTGTGCTACCGTGGGCTCGTTGGCCTCGCCAATGTCTTCGCCGAGCGCGTCGAGCGTGACGGCCTTTGACGCCTCGATGATGGCCCGCTGCGTGCGAAGTGCCACGCCATTCCAGAAAGCGGGGGTGCCCGCGCTTTCGCCGTAGGTACGCTTCTCTCCCAGCACGTCGCCGATCCAGTAGGCACGCTTGACCTTCAGGTATGCCTTCCTGTTGTTGCGCGCCTGCGTACTCGCGAGGAAATCGCGGTCCTTGTTGTAGAGCGTCTTGGTCCAGCCGCCGCCCCACCCGCCGCCCAGGTTGACGACCCAGCCCTTGGGCGTCCAGTGAGCCAGGGCGGCATGGCCACGACTGGGACGAGCAGTGGTCGGGATGCCGAAGGCGCGCAGAATGAAGCGCCCGAAGAACGCGCGCCGGCCGCACACCCCGCCGTTCATGAGGATATTCTGAAAGAACTGCAGCTCGGGCCTGTCGTACTTGACGTCTCCCGACCCGTACCTGACGTCGGAACCGACGATACCCACGTAGCGCCAGCCGTAGTTGGAGGTGTAGATGTGGTCGGGCCGGTAGTTGCGGAGCATCTCGCGCCCCCATGCGAGGGTCCAGTCCGGCTCGTTCCCGTGGACGACAAAGCGAAGCTCCCAGGTGCTCAGGCGCTCGAACGCCGGATCCAGCTCGCCGTCATGGTATGCCTTTTCGTAGTGCCGGTAGCGTTTCACGGGGTCTACCGTTTCGGGACCGTCGGTCTGCGCCGCGGGGTTCCTCTGCCCGATCGGCACGGCGTGTTCAAGAGCGATCGCAAGGGCGAGCCGCTGCAGCACACCGGAACGGGCCTTCCTGCTCGTTTTCCGGATGTCGGCGTAGATCTTCGCCGCCGGGCCGTATTGTGCCGGACCATAGCCGCGTCCCTCTCGTTTGCACTTGGCACCGTCCGCCACCAGCATCTGCTTGATGAGATCCGTGTCCCCCAGCATCTGCTCAACCAGCGCCGTCTGCTCTCTTCCCTGCGCGGCGAACTCCGCGAGGCCCTGAGGCGTGGCCTTGAGCAGGACGACGTATTTTGCGAGCTTTGCGTCCAGCGCGTCGCCGGCCAGGAGCTTGTTCACCGTACTGTCCGCCGGGGCGTTCCGCGGCAGCCTGGCGGTGAGCCCGGCACGCAATTGGTTGAGCATGCCGGTATAGCGCTCGAGCAGCTCGCCGCCCGGCTCCGCGGAAGCACCCGTCGGGTGTCCGGCAATACAGAAGGCTACCGATAGAAGGACTACTGTAAACACGCGCATTGTCTTCATTGCTCGTTCTGCGTACATCACCAACTCCTCTCTTTGCGATAGAAACACACTGGGGAGGATGAACAGTACCATCATGTACTACGTCGCGCCAATCTCTAGTTGTCGACTATTGGCGGTTCCGACTGACCCCGGCGGCATCCATGAACCCACAGCCTGCAAATGCCTCTGTCGCCCCTCCGGGGCTCGTGCTGTCCTTCATACACAAAAAGTCATTGTCTCCCCCACAGCGTTGACCGAGAAAACCCTGGAGACGGCGGTC
>CAZKRK010000203.1:0-13495 GCA_964555035.1 uncultured Victivallales bacterium
CCGCCTGAACACTGAACCCCTGAACACTGAACACTTTCAGCGGAGCTGGCTAGTACTTGTCGTTCCCCCTGCGCAATGGCAACATGCTCAGCGTATGTCTCCTCGCGGAAACGATAGGAAAGGCGGGCGGAATGAAGCAAACGGCAGTTTTCCTGACGATAGACGCTCCTTATCACACGTAACAACGTGTGATAAACGGCGTGCAGCGTAGACAACCTTGGTCTTGGCAATCGCCGTGTTGCCGCTATCATGCCTGGGAGACAAGCGTAGTGACAGGGGGGAAGCAATGAGAAGGCTCTCTACCGGCGTGGTGATGGTCGGTCTGTGGTGCGCACAGGTGTTCGCCGTGGACGCGGCGGAACGTGTTCTCGGCAAATGTCTGGACGAGAACGGAGCGCCGCTGGAAGGGGCCGAAGTGCTCCTTTACTACAACCCCTTCCCCGAGGGCTGGGGGAAGATCCCGAAAGAGCTGGGGGGCGGCGTCGCTGCCCGGACGCAGACCGATGCCGAGGGGGTGTTCTCCTTCCCCGCCTCGCTGTTGACGTACAGTCCGAAACCTGTCCCCCGCCCCGACACTTCGCGCAGGCCGGCGGCTTACTACCTGCTGGCGAAACACTCGGACCGCGCCGTGGCGGCGCTGCTCCTCGAACGTGGCAAGGAGACCGAGCCGCGCGAGCTGGTGCTTCGTCCCGGAGTCGCGCAGAAGGTGTATGCGGTCTCCGAGGGAAAGAGAAAGGACCGCATACCGGGTGCGCGCATATGGCTCCATCTCATCCACGGACGTTCGAGCAAGGTCCCGGAATGGACGAGCGAGTTCTGCCTGAACGAGGACATCGATTGGGTCGGCGGCACGACGGACGCGAACGGCATGTGCGCGATAAGCAATCTCCCCCCGGTGGACTGCTGCTTCTACGCCACGAAAGACGGCTACGCGTCCACCTGGCGCGGAGGGATCAAGGCGCCCAAGTCGCGCAATGTCTGGTTCGACATGACACCGGGCGCGACGGCCAACGGACGCGCTGTCCTGCCCGACGGGAAACCGGCGACGAACCTGCTCGTCAAATTCGTTGTAGGCGGCAACCGGACCTGGGTTTCGTACGCCGTGACCGATGAGAACGGCAGCTTCAACAGCCCCCCGCTGCGAACGCACAAGTGGGACCGCAAGGCTTGGCCGGACCTGGAGGAGCTGCATGACGGCGTCGTCACGCTCGTGGCGGAGTGTTTCCTGACCGGCAGTCCCTTTGTATCGAGCGAAACGATTACGCTGGACACAAATGAAGAAATGACGTTCGACGAGCTGGTGCTCAAGGTCACGAGAATGGCGTCCGCTCCCCTGCACATCAAGGTGGTCGCGCCGGACGGAACGCCGCTGACGGGGTTCGAGACGAAACTGATGACGCGGACGCCGGGAGATCGGTCCCTGGAAACCGTCGGGCGCATCAAGACGTATGAACATGGACTCGGTTCAGTTGAGCTGCCGGAAGGGGAGGTCATGCTCAGCCCGGTAAGGCGCATGACGAAAGTGCCGGGCTGGTACGTGCCGGAGGACAGTCACTACTTGAGCTTGTCCCGGATACAGGACCGTTGGGGAGCAACGCACGATCGCGTGTCCCCCAACGCCCTGCTGGCCCTGCGCGGGGGCAAAGGCACGCAGACCGAACCGCTTCTCATCGAAGCCGGCGTAGTCCGCTCGAAGTCGCTGAGCGGTGTCGTGACGGACGCGGGCGGGAAACCGCTCTCGGACTGTTCGCTCTACACGAGCCATGTCCCCGCCGGCGTTCGGTCGGACGCGGCCGGCGGGTTTGTCTTCGACTGCGTCCCGGCCGGCAAGGACATGCAGGTCTTCGCGATTTCCGAGGACAGGAAACTAGCCGCACTGACGGACACCACTGCCGCGACAACCGGAGGCGTCACGATAGCGCTGATGCCCACCGGGGACTATCGCGGCCGGTGTGTCGACTGCGAAGGCTTGAGCGTGGGCAAGATGTCCCTGCGCATCGACCCGAAGCTCGCCGAAACGACGATCTACCGCTGCCGGGAAGACGTCACCACGGACGACCGGGGCCGTTTCGTTCTGCACAACGCCTGCACGAACGCGGTCTATCACGTTTGGTGGAGCCCTGACGACAAGATCAACCGGGACTTCGACTACGGCAGGGCCGACGTGGACATCTCCGAGCTCGCCGCCGACAAGCCGTTCACGGTCGAGGTCAAACGCTACATCGAAACGACGATGGGAACGGTGGTCGACCAGGACGGAGATCCCGTATCGCACGCGCGCGTTCGGATCGACGACTGGTCGATGCTGCCGCAAGACGGCCGAGGCACGACGTACCGCACGGACGGTAGCGGGGAGTTCGAAATCAGGCGTCTTGCGAAAGGGAAGGTCGGGCTGACGTTCAGTCACGGAGCCCACGGGGACATCAGACTCGAGGACGTGCCCACCGACAGCGTCGACGTGGAAGTCGTTCTGCCCCCGAGGGGAAGCAGCAACCTGTTCGTCAAAGTCGCGGCGCCCGACGGCAAACCGTTCGAGGGAGCGAAGGTCATTCTGTTCGGGACGCGGCGGAGTCGCAAGACGCCCGACGATAGCGAGGAATTGCGACGGGAAGCGACAACGGACTCGGACGGGATGTGCGCTTTCGGCACGATCGAATGCGACGCAGATTCGTACTATCGGTGGACCGTTCTGTGCGATGTCCCCGGGCACTACTACGAGGTACGCCCCGTCAAGATGGGCCTGGACCACACCATCGCGATCGCACTGGCGCGCGCGGATCGACCTTTGGCAGGAACGGTGCGGAGCTGGGACGGCAAGCCCCTGGCCGGGGCAGAGGTCGTCGCCAAGGGCATCGGATACCTGCTGCCGGACGGGAGGAGGGGCCGGCTGGACAACCTGCCGCCGGAACTAATGCTCACGTCGACCGACCAGGCAGGCCGTTTTGCGTTTCAGCGGATCGACGCCGGCCGGCCTTTCTGCCTGCTGGCGCGAGCCCCGGGGTGTGCGGAAAAGACGCTCGACCAGTGGAGCACGCCGGACGGGGCGGTGCAGACGCGCGGAATAGACCTGACGCTCCTGCCCGGATGCGAGATCAGCGGCAACGTGTACCGCGAAGAGACGGGTGCGCCAACGGCGGGCGTACGCGTTGTGGCGGCGAGCATGGAGGGCTCGTGGATTGTGTCGGGCAACACCGTGACGGACGCGGACGGGATGTACCGCATCGAGAACCTGGCGCCGGGCTCATACGAAGTAGTGGCCTTCCCGGATGGAAAGACCCGTGGCGAGTGGACATGCGAGCCGTTGAGAAATGTAGAAGCCAGGGCGGGAAAGCCGGCAAGCGATCGGGCCATCGTACTGGTCAAGGGAGTCACGATCGGCGGCACCGTCACGGATGTCGCGACGGGCAATCCGATAGGGGACACACCCGTGTCGGCATACGTCGCCAATCGCCCCCGCTCACTGGCCCGCGCCGGCGCCAGGACGAACGCGGAGGGCCGCTACACGCTTCGTGTGCTCCCCGGCAGGACCTACCGCGTTGTGACGCACTACGGCCAACCCGCCGCTTCCAAGGACATCGCCGTTGACAAAGATGGGACGTATGACGGCATTGATTTCAGCATAACCCTGCAACACTGACGAAAGTACAAATGAACAGACGGCTATTGATTCTCTCGGTGACTGCACTGGGTCTTCTCCTGGCGCGCGCGGCCGAATGCGGGTGAGGCCCGCCCCCTCGGAATCCGTTGGATTCCGGCCGATTGGACAACGTGTACGCGACCTGCCTTGAGTCGATGAACCCCAGCTTCGTCAAGGTAAGCCGGCTCGTAGGCGAAGGCAAACTGGAAGACGCGCGCGAGGAGTTCCGGACAGGCTTCGTTACTCCCGTGAAGAAGCTGTACACGGAGGCCGCGGACACGCCCCCGAAGCGATACCTGAAAGACTGCAACTGGAACAGCAAGGTAAAGAGCCTCTACAAACTGAGCATGCGAACACAGGGAATTCTCAACGAGGGCGACAAGTCGGAGGCGCGGGAACGACTCGATTCCCTGAGGGAGTTCTTCTACAGGCTGCACAAGGACAACGACCTGATGCACTCCGGCGACGCCATTCTCGAGCTCAAACGCGAGCTCGACGCGATCGCGAAAAGGGGCGCCGCGACGGAAGAAGAAGTCGCCTCGATCGGCGCGCTCTTGAAGACGATAGCCACGACGCGACCGCCAATGCGCATGTCAAAAGACGCGGCGGCATACAGCGAAGAATGCGCCCCTTTGCTCGCGGACATAAGGGAGGATGTTACCGCGGCGCGCATAGACCAGGCGGCTATCGGCAGAATGAAGGCGGCGGCGAACAGGCTCCACGCTCGCTACGGCATGGATATCGAGTGAGGACCTTGCCGGAGAAAGCGGGAACAAACCTCTCCCGGGAATCGTCCATACTGACGAATGCCGGGAGGGTCGGAGGACACGCGAAGCGCCGTAGGACGGCACATTCAGTTTCTGCGTCTTTCTACCTATGTCGGACTTGGGTTGTGGGCGATGCCCGCGTTGGATCGTGATCTCACTCGCAATCCTCAATCCCGGACAGAGACGAGAGTGATGCACGGGGAAAACGAATGATGGACGAAAGGAGTGCGGCGAATGAACGAAAACGGCAAGCAACTCGCGATCTGGGGAGCGGTGCTTCAGTTGGGAGGTGTTGTAGGACTGCTCGGGACGGTTATCGGCATGCTGGGCACGTTTGCCGAAGTATCGCAGTCGAGCATGGGACAATCCGAAACGGTGGCATCCGGCATACGCGGCTCGCTGTGCGCGGCGATAGGCGGTGCCGCCATCTCGCTCGTCGGAACCGTCCTGCTTCTCGTTGCCCTGTTCTCGGCCCGCTACCGGGCGCCGTGGTTCAGGGTTCTGCTCTGGGTCCTATCCGTCATCTGGCTTTTCAGCTTTCCGATCGGCACGGTTCTCGGCGTCGTGGTCATTGTGTACCTCGTCAAACACAAGGAGGAATTCACGGTGCTGTCATAGTGGGACTTCCCATGAATGGCACTCGCTCGAGCAAGTGCCATTCATGACTTCCCTTGTCCATCGTCGTCTTCTGCCTCATGATGGGCCTGATGAAGGGAACGGCCGGGATGTGCCGGGGGCAGGCTGCATGGATTTGGAGGAAGGAGACAGATGAAAAGGCTGATTGCAATCGCGGGGCTGGTCCTGGTCTCGGCGCGGCTTGGAACCGCCGCCGACCTGGAAACGTACAAGGGTACATACGAGAAGACGCTCCTGGAGATCATCCTGACCAACGGCGAGGAGGCTAAGAAACTCAAGCAAGGGTACTCGAAATCGCTCGATGTGCTTCTTGCCAAGGTCAAGAAGTCCGGCGACCTGCAGAAGACCATGGCCGTCATGAAGGAGATCGAGCGGGTAGAGAAAGGGCAACCACTGCCCGAAAAACCGTCGGGGGTTCCCGAGATTCAGACGTTCCAATCGGCATACGCGGAACAGGCCGCCGCCCTCGACCTGAAGAAGGCCAGGCAGGTCCTTGCGTTGACCGCGAAGTACGACCAGGCCCTCGAACGTCTTCAGAGAAGCCTGGTTTCGTCCGACAAGTTGACGGACGCCCAGCGCGTTCAGGATGAACGACAGCGAGTCCAGGCCAGCGAGCTGGTTTCCAACTCCAAGAGCGCTATCGCGGCGTACAAACCGCCGAAGGAGGACAAGACGCCGCCCGGGGCGCGACCGAACCCTCCCTCCGTCACTCGCCCCCGCCTCCGCCCGACGCAGTCCGTGTTCGGACGCAGCGGCGCCAGGTTCCGTGTCCGGGAAGGCAGAGTCAAGGGCCTGAGGACAGGTTGCACTCTCTACACGGACCGGGACCACACCCTGAAAGAGCGACCGAAGCCGCTTTCATCGACAAGCTACGTCCTGGCCCCGTTCGGCGGTTGCCGGGTCGTCTGCGAAAAGAGCGGTGTTGCGTTTGCGCTTGGGTTGTTTGACGTTCACAACCAGGGCCGAACCAAGAAGGTGGAAACCTACCTCAAAGACGAGAACTGGACCAAGGCTGAAGATGTTCCGGATTTCGTGCTGTACTACACGAACGGCGCCGACAGGACGGGCAAACTCTACTGGAAAGAGATCAAGCTCGGCGAGGAGCTGAGCTTCCCGGACGGGGCAGTCCTGTGCTTCAAAAACAGGTAAAGTCACGCCCTCTCGACCATGTACTCGCCGTACGGCGCCACGGTCTCGAATCCAAGTCGCCTGTAGCATGAGATCGCCGCATCGTTGTCCGCCTTAACGTTCAGCCCGATGTGGCACACGTCTTCGAGCAACGACTGACAGGTTTTCGCCGTAACCTGTCGCCCATACCCCTTGCCTCCAGAAGAAGTCATCGAGGTCCCCGATGCTGTAGATGTGGAGATAGACATTGCGCCTCAGCGCACGCTCTATCGTTGCTTTGTCGTGCAAACATACACTCGTCATAGCGCTTCCACCCATAGTTCACACCGTTTGGGACTTCTCCCGTCCAACAGCAATCCGTGTCCGTGCGGCCTCCCCCACCTGTGGGAATACTGCCTCAGATCACGCAGCCTGGCAAGCACCGGCCAAAAACGCGGGATCCACCACCCCGCCTGGGCTCCGCTGAACCGTCCTGCCTCCTTCGCCAGGCTACGGCAGGCCAAGGGAGGACGGTTCTACGTTTCCACCTCGAATTATCTCGGAAGCGCAGCGCACCGGGGCGGAACCGATCAGGAACTTCACCGAAATGTAGCCGCGAGCGTGAGCGAGCGGCCCCACGGCTGTTCGCTCCCCCACCTGGCAATCCCCCACGCGATGAGGGGACAGCCATATCAGCAGACGACCTGTCATCCCGAGCGCAGCGCAGCGGAGTCGAGGGATCTCGAGTATTGTGATCGCCCCCGGCGCCTTTCCAAACCACGAGATCCCTCGACTCCGCTGCGCTGCGCTCGGGATGACAGGGCGTCTGCTCTAGCCGGAAACTTCATGAATGTTCAATGCTCAATTCTCATTTGTTGGGAGCCCCCGCCGGGCTTGTCCTGACTATTATGCACAAAAAGCGAAAAAAGATCTTGCGCCGGAATGTACATATGTCATATTGTACTATTTGAACTAGTACATTACGTATTGAAAGCACGGAATCGGCAAATGGGAATCTGGGTTCAGATATCGACCGGATCGAGTCAGCCCATCTACGCGCAGATCGTGACGCAGGTCGAAGCCGCCGTGGCGCGACGCGAGCTGCAGCCGGGCGACAAGCTGCCGCCGGTTCGCAGACTGGCGGAGGAGCTGGTCGTGAATCCGAACACGGTCGCCAAGGCCTACTCGTTGATGGAGCAGGCAGGCCTGGTAGCTACGCGTAAAGGGGCCGGGACGTTTGTGCGCGACCCGAAGCTGCGAACTCCGGACGCCCGTGACCTGAACCACCTGACGGAACGTATGGACACGCTGATCAGCCGCGGCGCGAGTCTTGGGTTGGAACCGCACGCCTTGCGCGACCTGTTCCGAGACCGATTGGCGCGCTTTGAGAACACGCGCAAAGAGACGGAGGAGAAATGAGTGCAATCGTCGCAGAGGGACTGACGAAGTGCTTCGGCCGTCGTTGGGCGGTCAACCGGCTCAGTTTCGAAATCCCGCCGGGCACGATCTGCGGCTTTCTCGGCAGAAACGGCGCCGGCAAAACGACCACGATCAAAATGCTGCTGGGGCTGCTGCATCCCAGCTACGGCTCGGCCAGCGTACTCGGCTGCGACGGCGCGGAGCTCACCCCGTCCGTCCGGCGGCGAATCGGGTACGTGACCGAAGGCCACCGGCTGATACGCTGGATGAAGATCAAGGAAATCGAGAAGTATCAGAAGTCGTTCTTCCCGGGGCAGTGGGACGACCGCCTCTTCGCGGAGATGATCGACTACTTCGAGCTGTCGCCCGGACAGAAGATCAAGAGCCTCTCCAACGGCCAGCGTGCCCAGGTCTCTCTGGCGCTCACCCTGGCCCCCAACCCTGAAGTGCTGATCATGGACGATCCCACACTCGGTCTCGACGCCGTAGTCCGGCGTCAGTTCCTGGAGGGGATGATTCACCTCATCATGCGGGAAGGACGGACGGTACTGTTCTCGAGCCACATCCTCGCCGACGTCGAGAGAGTGTCCGACCGAATCCTCATTCTCGACGACGGCGTCTTGCGGGCCGACTGTACGCTGGCCGAATTCAGGGCGGGAGTTTGCACCTTCATCGTGACCTTCGCGGAGCGCGTACCGGAGACCGTGGATCTCAAGGACGTGCTGCAATGCCGCCGCGGAGACGACCGGCTGGTTGTGAGCATCCTCAAGCGGGACGAAGCGGCACTGCACGCCTGGGCGGAGCAAAACGATGCACGGGATGTGCAGGCGATGCAGACGACCCTCGAAGACCAGTTCATTGCCTTCACGACGCCCGGTGACCGCCCACGGCGGCTATTCAGGTGGGAGACGTAGGAACATGCTGCGCAGAATGCTATGGAAAGAGTTCCGCGAGTGTGCCGTGATCGCGGCCCTTGCATCCGGCGCGTTGTTGCTGGTTGGGGCGCTGCTGGTCGTTGCCGCGGGAAACCCCGGCGGTTTCAGGGTTCCCGGTTTCGGCCAGGTCACCTCGCCGCTGTGGCGAGTCGGCGTTCTGCTCTACTCGATCTCCATACTCCAGGGGGCGGCCCTGGCCATCCGGCAGTACGGCGTTCCCGGCATCACGGGAGTATGGTCCGGCCAGGTTCATCTGCCGGTCCGGCGAAGCGTGCACCTATGGGTCCGCATGGCCTTCGGCGCCGGGTGCTTTCTGCTACTGGCCCTGGGGTGGGTTGCCCTGTTCGCGGCGGCCGCTTCCGCCGGGATACTGCCCGTCGCGCCCCAGGTGAGAATCCTGTTCTACGGATTGCTGCTGCCTCCCCTGGGGTTCGTAGTCTACATGGGCACGGGTGTGACGTGCCTCACCAATGCCAAATGGTACGAAGGACGGCCGCTCGGTGTCTTTTCCGCGGTACTCATTCTCCTCTTTGCCCTGTTCTGCGCGGGCGTGCCGGGAGGGGCCTGGATCGTCCTCTCGGCGAGCTGTGCGCTGGCGGTCGCCCTGCACCACGCGTTTTTGACCAAGGAGCTGCGAACGTGAACTCCGTCATCAGTTCAGTCCGACGCGCCGTCTTCAATGCATGGCGGATACTGACCGCTTTCATCGGCTTCGCAACCCTCCTCGCCGTGGTCCAATTTCTCCTGCTGCTCTTCATCGTCTCAATGCGGTTCGAACCCGACCCGGCAGCAGTGCGGGAGCACACCGAGACGACCAAGGGGTTGACCCGCCAGGAGAGGGCCCTGGACGGCGCGACAATCTCCAAGCAGGCGGCCGTGTGCTTCGACACGACGGGAAGAGTGTCCGTCGTGTGCCTGGAGCGCGATGCGATCGGTATCCGGCTCGTCGACAACCGGCCGAACCGCCCTGACCCACACTTCAATTCGCCGCCCCACGTCGGTCTCGGTTTTCTCAATTTCCCGCATTGCCAATTGCAGGGCGGCGATCACGAAATCGAACTCATGCTGAGTCTGTCGAAATGGCCGACGCCCGCACTCGGCACGGATCACTGTGGCAAGCTTCCGAAACGGGAAGGCGAGGACGACGTCCTTTTCCAATGGGACGCATGCCGGCAGGTATGGTCTTTCGCGCACCGTTTTGCCCGGCCTTTCGCGCATCTGGGCCGCAACGGGTTGACGCGCACTCCCGAACGGACCGACCGGCTCGGACAGCCGCAGTGGGTCGGGCTGACGGAGTCGAGCGATGACCACCCCACGGACCGCATCACCATGGCCACTCGACACGCCGTGTTCGATCTGGACCTTGCCGAGATGACGACGACCGTACTGTTCGAAGACCGTGACCGTGCCATCGTGCGTGTCCGTTCGTCGGGATGGACCCGCGCCGCAATGTTCTCGGGAGTGGGAGCCTACTCCGCGACGACATCGACCGCCTATCGCCCGTTGCTCACGTTGTACACGGCAGACGGTCCGGACCGCCTTCTCCTGCGCGACCCGTCCGAGCAGATCACCCTCGAACCGCGCGGCACAGACGGACAGCGTCTGCACGGCGTCTACGCGGCCACGCGCGACGGCCTGTACTTCCTGCATCGGCACGCCGACGTCGCTCCCCCGGACGACGTGGGACCGTTCGAATTCGGTGCGTGGTACATGCGAACGAGGAGCGACTTCTGGCCGATGGTGGAGGACCTCTACCGCATCGCGCCGGACGGGAGTCTCTCCCCGGTCAAGTCGTTCCGTTGGCGACACGGTCCCGACAGGACACTCACCGACTCATTAGCCCCGGGCGCCCCTTTCGTGCCGGCAATCACCGCCGTCTCCCCCCTCGTGTTCCGTGCCGCGATTCCATATCTCCTCTCACGGGACCTGCGCACGCACTTCTACGAAGCCATGCGGGGCCGCCCGGAAAGGGCTTCGCCGTTCCTGTGTTCGGTCGTACCGTTCCTCGTGAGGGAATTCCAGCCCCGAAAGACGGGGGCGGCCGTACTGCTCACCGCAATCTCATGCCTTCTCGTAGTCGCGCTGTCGCGCCGACGCATGCGGGCGGCAGGGACGCTGTTCTGGGTCGGCTTTGTGGCGGCTTTCAACGTCAGCGGTCTCTTGACCTTTCTGTGCCTCTCCGGCGCCCGATTGCCGGCCTGCCCGGCGTGCGGGAAGACACTCACGCGACGGGGAACATGTGCGAAGTGCGGGGCGGGTGTGCTACGCCCGGAAGACGGCAAGCCGCTCTTTGCTCCCGGGGGAAAGGGGGTGCCCGCATGAGCTTCGCAGCGATACTGAAGAAGGACCTGCGTGAATGCCTGCCCTGGCTGGCGGCGGCCGTGCTGATCGTTCTGACGCTCGGGTCGGGAGAGCTTCTCGTCCGCGGACACGCGCGCGCGGCGGATGACTACAGGTGGTCTCCCGTATCGGTGAACGTGGACTCCAAGCTCCTTGCCACGGGAGGCATACTGTCTGTCTGTTCGCTGCTGCTCGCAGTCGCGATGGCCTTTCGACACTTCTTCGTGCCTGCGATTGCCGGCGAATGGGGGTTCCTCGTTCATCGTGCCGGACGCCCGGCGGTTCTCGCCGGCAAGGTCCTGGCCGGGTTTCTCTCCCAGGTTCTGCTCGGGTGCGCGTGGAGCGCGCTGTTCGCGGTGGCTTCGCGTGCCGGGGTTCTGCCCCTTCCCCCATCGCCGACCACGCTTGCCGCGGGCTGGATTTCCGTTGCCTGGGGGGTTGCGTTCTACCTGGGCCTCAGTGCCGGAGTCATGTCGTCAGGGGGTTGGTACGGCAGGAAGACTCTCGCGCCCGCGTTCGTTCCGATCATGCTCGCCGTCTCCATCGGCATGCGTCCTACGGTAGCCGGCATAGTCGCCGTCACCGTGGCGGCCTTGCTTCTCCCGCAACTCATACACCGGTTCAACAGCCGTGAGTTCTAACACACAACACAAGCGCAAGCGTATGGGGCCGATCGGCAGGATCGCGGTCGTCTGCCAGGTGCTCACCGCAACGACCGTAATCCTCCTGCTCACCCACTGCCTGCAGGGGACGATCCAGGCCGTGTTCGATGCAACACTCAAGGTCCTGCGGCGCGGGGCCGAGCCGACTTCGAATGCCGCCCGGCCACTCGGGAGCAACGGCGCTTTGCCGGTGCCCCGGACGACGAAGTGGCGCTTTCGCTCCGACGGCACGGTCGATCGGATGCGGAGACTGAGGAAGAGCAAGGAGTCGCCGCACGCGTACGAGATTCTCACGATAACCGACGTCAACGGTTCACAAGTGTGGAAAGGCGACCGTTGGCACGTGCCCTTTGGACACGTCGAGTTCACGCGGAAGACACTGGACCGCGTGGCTGCCGAAAAGCGCGTGAAGCCACTGGGCTGGGAACTGGTACCTCCATCGACGCTGGACTTTCCCGTCGCCGTCGGAGAGGACGGGGACTACGACGTATGGCGGTACAACCGTCGCAGGCGCTGTTTCGAGGGACACCACACGCGTGGCGCTCCGATCGGCTGTCTCGGCCGCAACGGTTTTGCCGAATCGAGGGAGCAGGCCGAGCCGTTCGAGGCGTGTATCGGCTACCACGCCTTTGTCCGCGGCGGGGGAAAGAACGGCCTGATCCTGTGGATGACACGACGGGGAGTGTACCGAATCGATCTCGCGCAAAGGAAGATCAGAACACTTGCCGGGACCGAAGCGGGCGCAGGCTACGTAAGCGCCCAGCTCATCGCCTGGGACAAGGCGCGGGAACCGCGACAACCGTGGTCGCGGAAGCAGGCACTCGTGATCGAGCTGACGCCGTGCACGTACAAGGTCGTCGTCCCGGAACCGTATGCCGAGCACGAAATCAAGCTGCCGCCGACGCAACGCGGCGCGCCCGCGGACACTCGTTTCGGACTTCATCGCGGCGTGCTCTACGCCCAGCGCCACGTGCAGGTCGACGCCCCTACCCCTTCGGCGTCCGAAGCCGCGCGAGACAATCCCGACAGCGACGAACCCGCACCGTGGCGCGGCCGTCATGCGGTCGAGTTGTACCGCATAGAGGATGACTGCAGGCCCGTTTTCGTCAATCGGTATGGCTGGCCCCCAGACCCGGCGGCCATCGCCCGCGAGACGTCACTGCGCCTGGACAACGCGCCCGCCCAAGGCAAAATGCGCAATGATCCGCGCGTACTCGTGCACGAGTCGGCGCCGTCGACATTCGAAGTTTTCGTAGCGTCGCCGGACCCGGCGGAATACCGGATCCGGATCCCCCCGCGGAAGACCGGCGGTACTCGGGAGTGCGTCACGTTCGGCGCCTGTCACGGCGTGCTCTACGCACAACGCCGTGTGGGCACGGATCCCTCGCGCGACACGGCACACGTCGTTGAGCTCTACAGCATAGGGGAATGCTCGGCGCCATATCTTGTCAGCCGGAAAGACCCGAATGAGCGATTCGCGGCCCTTGCCAGGCGGTCCGCGGTCACGTCCATCCATCCCCTCGCCTACTGTGCCGTTGTGCACGCCGTGCGCCGTGGATGGACTTCCGGATATGCGCGTGCCCAACTGGACCGTCTCCTGCTGCCGCCGGATGAACGCCGTCTGCATCGCGTCTGCGTTTCCGATTGGCTGCACGTGCTGTCGACGCTGGCGCGCAACAGCCTGCCGCTTTGGCCGCCGGCGGTGACCACGGTCATCCTGATTGCCGCCGCGCTTCTGCTGGGCCGCCGCCGGGGACTGAGCCGGCAAGCAATCCTCGGCTGGTGCGCATGGACGCTCCTGTTCAACGTCTCCGGCTTCCTTGCCTGCCTGTCCCTGCGGCCCATCCGTCGCCCGGAGTGCCCCGCGTGCGGAAACCCATGCGACCCTTGCACGCCACTTTGCGCGGCGTGTGGTAAGACAGCCACAGTGGTCTCCCATGGGGCTGTATCAAAAGGTCAGAAGTTCCGTTGCGCTCCGACCGGTCCACGGCA
>CAZKRK010000204.1:0-13423 GCA_964555035.1 uncultured Victivallales bacterium
CCGGCAACGGCCGCACGCTGCGGACGCTCTACGAAGGGCGGACCTTCATGCGGTGTGCGGGGAGGTCTGTCCCCCTGTCAATCTGGGGTGAAGCGTAGCGGAACCCCAGAACCCGTCAGTCAGCAAACCCGGTGAGCCTCGGAGGGGCGACATATGCGCTTGGTTCGAGTGCGGGGCTGTGCGTGGCGACATGCGGCTTCGTAAACGTGGTCGGCGATGGCCACGAAATCCAAACCGTAGGCGTACCGTGCGGCCGCGTAGGCAAGGTTGCGGGTTCGGCACCGTTCGGGATGACAGTCCCCCACCGTGGTGTGGATGTGCGGGTCACCCCACAGGACTGCCGGCCGCTCGTCGTCAACGGCCATGGCCGGATTACTGCAGAACTCCTTGCCGCCAACGGCGGCCTGTAGCCGGAAAAAACCGCTCTGCCGCTGCATCAGTCCCTCGACCCGGCAGACCGCGGAACGACCTTCGGGAAAGACAACCGCCGGCCGGCGGCCGTCGCCACACACCAGGGTCAACGCCTCCCCCTGTCCGATCGGCGGCATGGCGTTGCGATCGAGCAGGCTCACGGTCGCGGAGAACGGACTGCCCGTCCTCACAATCGAGGGGATCGTCACCATGGCACGCTCGAGACCGTCCCCCGCCGCCTCCAGGCGCAGACACTTCTCCGAAACAGGATCGGGAAAACTGACGGCTGCCATTCCGTCTCCTCACGGCTCTGCCAACACGCGCAGGTTACGGTAAGCGCTCTCGCCAACGGGACCGACCGCTCCGCCGAAATCCTGCCATGACGCGTGGGAGGTCATCTTGCCCACTTCAGCCGTTGCGGGCACCGTGTCAACCTCGCGGAACGGCGCTTCCCGTGGCGACGTACAGCCTGTCGCCGTCGGGAGACGCAAGCACCGCGACCGGCCCCAGCGTGTCCGGGACTCCGGGGTCCGGTTTCCGCGCCTCGAGGGCCTGGACAGCCAGAGCAAGGCCGAGACCCGCGGCCAGAACCAGCGGATGGACGGGTACATTCACGGCGATAGATAATACTCTCATTTCGCGTTGCTGCAAACACACGATGATCTGTTGACGTGCAAGCCGGAATATGGTGTTTAGTGGCTTATCCGGGCGATCCAGCCGCAAAGAACAAGAAGTTTTCGCGGCTGGATCGCCCGGATAAGCCACAGTCGCAGGTCGCAGGTCGCAAGTCGCAGGTCAAGTCCGTCTGCTCTACCGCGGAGGAGCGGGGCGCGGGACTCTCCACCTGCGACTTGCGACCTGCGACCTGCGACGCGGGCCGGGGCCGAGAACGAAACTGCGTCTCACAGTGCAAGTTGGGTTGTGGGCCCCGGCCCGCCTTGTTTGGATGGTGTGTTTCTCCCCGCGGCGCTTACACTCTTCGCCACGCTCTCGTGAGCTATGAAGCGGCCAATCCAACGAAGGGAACAGGATGAAGACGAAACGTCATGGTTCTTCGGGCATTCAACGGCGCGACTTCGTAAAGACCTCGATGGTTGCGGGACTGGGCTTTGCGGTTGGCCAACCTCCGTTTCCGGCTGAAGCGGTGCGGGCGGCCAGTGCCGGCGGCTCCAGGCCCAACGTCATCTTCCTCATGGACGACCAACATCGCTGGGACGCGCTCGGGGTTGTGAATTCAGCAGTGAAGACACCGAACCTTGACGCGCTCGCGAAGTCGGGGATCCTGTTCGACCAGGCGGTCTGCCAGGCGCCGATGTGCGTCCCGAGCCGCAACTCGATGATGTTCGGGCTCTATCCGAACCAGGTCGGTGTGCTGCGCAATGCGCGCGGACTGCGGGACGATCAACTGCCGTCACGTCCCCTACCCCAGGTGTTCCGTGATGCCGGGTACCAGACAGCCGGCTTCGGCAAGACCCACTGGGGGATTGTCTGCTCCACCCGGGGTTTCGAGACCCGCTACGCCGCCGAGTGCCCCGAGAAGGGCGCGGTGATGATGAAGGATGACGCCCCCGAGGCAAAGGCCCGTTATGACGCTGAAGGCAAAACGATGGGAGGAGGCGAAGAGAACAACCTCGGCTACCTCGGGTTCACCAGCCCGCTGCCGGAACACGAACATCGCGACGGCTGGGTGACGGAGAAGTGCCTTGGTTTCATCGAGAACGGAATCGATCCCAGGCGCCCGCTCTTTCTCTACCTCTCCTTCCTCAAGCCCCATGCCGGCCACAACGTCCCCGCCGGATACGAAGACCGGTACGACCTGGACGCCGTCAAGTACGCAAAGCAGCCACCGTGGAAGAAGGACCACTCCCCCCACGCCGCCGGAGTCAATCGACGCGAGATGTATGTTCCCTACTGGAGCAAGGCGAGTGACGAACAGTGGCGGCTGATGACGATGCGGTACCGTGCCAATTGCACCTGGATTGACGACATGTTCGGAAGGGCGCTGAAGATGTTGAAGGAGAAGGGCGTGCTGGACAACGCGATCGTTGTCTACTGCGCGGACCATGGCGAAATGCTGGGCGAACGCTACTATCGCTTCAACAAGTACTGCCTCTACGAGTCAAGCGTACGCGTGCCGCTCGTTCTATCGGGCACCGCGATCCCCGCCGCCCTGCGGGGCACAAGAGATCATCGTCCCGCGGAGCTGGTCGATCTCTATCCCACGCTGCTGCGCGCCGCGGGCGTCGAGGCGCCGCGACGAGCAGCCGGCCTCGACCTCCTGGGAAGCCGCAAACGCCCGGCCTCCTTCTGTGCCATGCACGAGCGGCGCGGGGAAGCCGCATTCATGTGGCGTACCGCCGGCCACAAGCTCATCCTCGTCATGAAGCGGAAAGGCGATGCGCACCTGTATGCCGCCCGTGACATCGTCGCCGGCGAGTTCTACGACCTGGCCCGCGACCCCCAGGAGTGGAACGACCTCTACTCGAATCCGGCCCACCAAGAAACCATCGCAACCATGACGGCGGAACTGCTCGAGTTTCTCAAGGGGGATCACTGCCTCCCGGTCACCCGGTAGTACCAGGCTCAGAACTCCTTGCTTCTCTATCGTGACGCGTGACGGCATCCGCGTTGTAACGGCTTGACTCTCGGAACATTACACAGTGCGTGCACGTTGACGTGTCGTTCCCGCGACCGGAGAATGGGAATGAGTGTCACTCATAATTCCGAGAGGTAAAGGTTTTATGTGAGTCTCCAGGACCTTTCCGTGAATGGCATCGGGAAACTATGCCACTATGAACCAAGGACATCAAGGGAGGGCTGGTACGGAATTCAGGATTTCCGATTGCCGATTTGCGATTGTCGTTTGCGAAACGACGGTACCAGACTATGATCTGTGGACTGGTTTGCCCTGTCAACGCGACTCGGAGCGGTCCTCCGTAGTTGGCCGTGAGCGAGAATCGAACATGAATGGCAACAGCAACGCCTGAGCAGTGCTCTGCTCAGTGGGTGTATGACGTTAGGAAAGGGAGTACATACGACATGCGTGAATCACCGAGAACAGTACGGGCCGCCTCCTGCCTGGCGGCGGCATGGGTGGCCACCGCCTTGGGCGGGCAACCGATTGAACAAGCCTTCGTCACTCCGCCCGACTCGGCCCGCCCCGGGGTATACTGGTATTTCATGGACGGCAACCTTGACCGTGACGAAATGGTGCGGGACCTCGAGTCGATGAAAGAAGTCGGGCTGGGCAACCTGGTTTTCCTTGAGGTGTTCGTTGGAGTCCCGCGCGGACCGGTGAAGTTTCTGAGCGAGGAGTGGCAGGACTGTTTCTCCAACGCCGTGCGCCACGCCGAACGGCTGGGCATCGATATCACCCTCGGCGCGGGTCCCGGCTGGACCGGCAGCGGCGGGCCGTGGGTACCGGCAGAGCAGTCGATGCAGCACCTGGTGTTCAGCTCCGTCGAGGCCGGGGGCCCCGTGCGGTTTGACAGTGTCCTCCCCCTCCCCGGGCAGCGCAGCACCCGTTGGCACAAAGGACGCGATCCCTTCTACGAGGACGTGGTGGTCTATGCCTTTCCCAAGTGCGATCCCGTGATCGGCGACATCAACGAGAAGGCGTTGTACGAGCGGGATCCCTACACCTCGATGCCCGGTGTCAAACCCTACCTGCCCGCCCCGGCACGTTTCGCGGAGCCGGACAATGCCGGTGCGATTGACCCCGCCAAGATGATCGACCTGACGGACCGCCTGCGGCCGGGCGGCAAACTGACGTGGGACGTTCCCGCGGGGCAATGGACGATCCTGCGGATGGGCCGCCGCTCGACCGGCGCCACCACGCGTCCCGCGCCGGCCCCGGGCATCGGGTTCGATCACGACAAGCTCGATAAGGCCGCGCTGGAGCATCACTTCGACAACTACTACGGCAAGCTCATCCGGAAGGTGGGCAAGCGTGCCACGAAGCACGGCTGGACCACTGTTCACCTGGACAGTTGGGAGATGGGGGCACAGAATTGGACCCCGGCATTTCGCGAGGAATTCAGGACGCGGCGCGGCTACGACCCGATGCCGTACCTCGTGACGTTCAGCGGACGCGCGGTCAGGAGTGTCGAAATCTCCGAACGGTTCCTGTGGGATGTCAGACTGACCGCACAGGAGCTGGTGCTGGAGAACTACGCGGGCCACTTGAAGACATTGGGACACAAGCACGGCTTCGAGCTTTCCATCGAGCCCTACGACATGAACCCCACGGCCGACCTGGACCTGGGCGCGGTGGCGGACGTGCCGATGTGCGAATTCTGGGGCGCCGGGTTCGGATTCGACTCGTCGTTCAGCTGCATCGAGTCCACGTCCATCGCCCATACGATGGGGCGGCCGATCGTGTCGGCCGAGGCGTTCACGGGCCAGGACCGCTGGCAGCAGTATCCGTGGTCGATGAAGAACCAGGGCGACTGGGCCTTCTGCATCGGCATCAACCGCTTCGTTTACCACACGTTCGCCCACAAGCCGTTGGGCGACGCATACCGGCCGGGCATGACCATGGGGCCGTACGGCGTGCACTGGGACCGGGGACAGACCTGGTGGCCGATGGTGAAGGCCTACCACGAATATGTCACTCGCTGTTCCCACCTGATGCGGCAGGGGGTAACGGTCTCCGACATTCTCTACCTCACGCCCGAAGGCGCACCGCACGTCTTCCGCGCGCCGGCCAGCACGTTGAACGGCAGCGGTCCCCTGGCCGACAAGAAGGGCTATGGCTTTGACGGCTGCTCGCCGAAGATCCTGATGGAACGCGCCGAGGTGAAAGACGGGCGGGTCGCATTTCCGGCTGGCACGTCCTACCGCCTGCTGGTTTTGCCCCGCTTCGAGACCATGACGCCGGAGCTGCTCGCCAGGATCAGGGAGCTTGTCAAAGCCGGTGCGACGGTGATCGGCAACCCGCCAAAGAAGTCTCCGAGCCTGGTCGGATATCCCGCGTGCGACGAACGGGTGCAAGAGCTGGCGAAAGAGCTGTGGGGGGCGCGTCCGGTGGCTGAGCAGGTCTTTGGCAAGGGACGTATCCTGCTGGATCAGGGTGTGTGTTCCGTGAAGCCGCGGGAACCGTTGCTGCCCGGTTCGGGGAGCTGGATCTGGTTCGATCGCGGCAATCCGGCACATGACGCCGCCGCGGGCGATGTCCACTTCCGCTATAGCTGGGACATTGGCGATGTGCGGTCGCTGAAGGCGGCGAGCGTCGAGGCCACGGCTGACAATTCGTACAGGCTCAAGGTCAACGGCAAGCGGGTGCTTTCCGGGGACAACTGGCAGCACATCGGCCGGGCGCAGGTTCTACCGCTGTTGCGCAACGGCAGGAACACGATTGAAGCTGTGGCAAACAACGCGGCCTCGGACACGAGGAACCCTGCCGGTTTTATGGCGGCGCTCAAGCTGACCTCTGACGCCGGAGCGAGCGAGGTCATCGCCACGGATCAAACCTGGGAGGCCGGCCTCGACGGCGTGAGCTGGACGCCGGCCAAGAGACTGGGACCCGGCTCCATGGGGCCATGGGGGTTGAAAGCGTCCACGGCAGCGCCTGCCGTTGGTCTCTATCCGGACTACGCAACCACCGCCCGAATTCTTCAGGCGATGGACGTGCCGCCGGACTTTCAGTCTGACGGGCCGGTACGCTACGGCCATCGCCGTACCGGTGCTGAGGACATCTACTTCATCGCCAACACCACGGACAAGAGGGTCGAAGCCGCGTGCGTGTTCCGGGTGGAGAAGGGGACGCCGCAGTTGTGGGATCCCGTAACCGCGGAGACCAGGGTTTTGCCGCAGTTCGCGCATCAGGGCAGGACTACGTCTATGCCGATGGTGTTCGAGCCGCATCAGAGCTTCTTCGTGATCTTCCCGCGCGGGGTTTCGTCGCAGCCGGCGACGAGTGCGGGTGCCGTGAACTTCCCGGAGGTGCAGCCCGTGGCGACGTTGGACGGCGCGTGGGAGGTATCGTTCGATCCGGAATGGGGTGGTCCTGAGAAGATCATGTTCAACGTACTGCAGGACTGGACCAAGCGGGCGGAGCGGGGGATCAAGTACTATTCCGGCATCGCCGTGTATCGGAAGAGCTTTGAGCTCCCGACACGCGACACACGACACGCTGCCGCCTACCTCGATCTTGGCACCGTGCACGATATCGCCCGTGTACGGCTCAACGGGAAAGACCTCGGTGTCGTCTGGTGCGCGCCGTGGCGGGTGGACATCGGCGATGCCGTCAAGCCGGGAACGAACCAACTCGAGATCGAGGTCGCCAACCGCTGGCCCAACCGCTTACTGGGTGACCGGGAGGCGCCGGACAAGCACGTGCGGACCGTGAAATGGGAGTCGGGCCTGTTGGAGGGCAGGGCTTTCAAGACGGGTCGCTACACGTTTACGACCGGGCGCGGCCCTGGGAAGCTTCTGTCCTCGGGTCTGCTGGGGCCGGTGAGGGTATTGGAGAGAGTCGGTGGGTGAGGCGCCGGGCAAATCAGGTGAAGAGGACCCGCGGTTCGGAACATGAAGATGGTGTGTCTTGTCTTGATGGTTGCGCTCGCCCAGGGAGCAGGCTCCGTTGCGACAGCTCTGAGTCCCGAAGCGGTGGTGGCCGGTTTTGATGAGCGGGTCGAACAGATGTTCCGCGCGGAGTCCGGCAAGCCCCTGGTGCGTGCCGGGAAAGGGAAGCCGCTTCGCCCCGGTCGGGGCAACTACGTGCGGGGATACTCCTATTCGATGATGGGGTTTGCCGCGCGCTGCCTCTACCTGGGGGAGATGCTGGACGAGGCCAATGCCGCGCTGGCCGAGAATGCACAGCACTATCTCGACAACCCGAAGGACATCAACGACCGCGACAGCTTCCACTGGCATGCGGAGCTTGTGCTGCGGCTGATCGAGATGTACGGAGCCAAGGGCAGCAGGCACGCCGGTCGCGTCACCCGGGAGACCGAAACGCTCGCGCTCAAGCCGATCTGGGAGTATGCGAGGAGGTTCTCCAGGATTGACCGGGCAGAGCACGAGACATCACAGACCTGGCATATCTGGCAGTCTGAGAACCACCACGCGATGATTTTCACGCTCTGCTGGCACTTCGCCAAACTCGCGGAGGACCGGCCGGAATACAGGCAGCTGAAGTACGATGACGGCGCGACGGCGGCGGAGCACTACCGCGCCTGGAACGACTACTTCGTGGTCTATTGCCGGGAGCGCGCGCGCAAGGGCATGCTCGTGGAGATGATGAGCGATGGTTACAACAGCACACTGATCAAGGGCATCTACAATTTCTACGATTTCGGGGAGCCACGCGTGCGACGATCCGCCGGACTGCTGCTCGACCTCTACTTTGCCTACTGGGCGCAGGAACAGATTGACGGTGTTCAAGGCGGCGGGCGTTCACGCATCTATTTCCTGAGTGGTCTCAAGCAGGATCGGCATCATGGGAACGCGCCATTGGCCTGGTTCTACTTCGGTATCGGCAGGCAGCCGCGTGTTCATGGGCATGACATGGGCGCCGCGCTCAGCGGCTACCGCCCTCCGGCCGTGGTGGCCGATATCGCGCTGGACGTGGCCGGGCGCGGCCGCTACGAGGTGCGCCAGCGCCCGCCCGGACTCGGCTCCGAGGCACGCGTCTCAAACGAAGCGGCCGGTGTCACCCCGTACAAGCTGAAGACCGACACCGGCGGCATTCTGCGCTACAGCTACTGCGATCCCGCCTTCATCATGGGGACGCCGATGACGGGGGCGAAGCCCCTGTCGGACTGGACCGCGATCAGTGCGCAGAATCGCTGGCAGGGCGTGGTCTTTGCCGGGGAACACGATGCGCGCATCGTACCCATTGTGCGCCCGAAAGACAACCGGGTGGCCATGAACGCGTTCTGGTCGGCGCAGTGCAAGGGCAGCCTGATCACCCAAAAACTCAAGCATCACAAGGGTGGGGCGGAGACGATTGTCTGGATGTCGAAAGATGGGCTGAGTGCGCCTGCGGAGGAAGTCGGCATCGTCTTCGTGGAGGCCGAGGGCGCATACACCGCGATTCGCGTGGTCAAGGGCGGTTTCCACTGGATGACGGAACCGCCCTGGAATCCCCGCGCCGTGCCGGCAAATGCGACCATGGTTCTCGACGATGAATATGCTCCGATCGTTCTCGAGGTCATGGCCAAGAGCGACGTGGCAAACTTCGACGCTTTCAAGGCGAAGGTGAAGGCGTGCGAGATCAACATGGATGGACCGGTGCTGCGCTATACCACCATCCACGGCGACCGGCTCACCTTCGACACCGGCTACGACCGGACCCCGTCAATCAACGGCAAGCCGGTCAACTACGCCCCGGCAAAAGCCTTCGAGAGCCCCTTCCTTAATGCCGACTGGAACCGCGGCATCGTGACCGTCAGCAAGGGGAAGCGAAAGAAGGTGCTCGACTTCACCGGTGACGAAGGAGACTAGCCGACAGAGTGCCTTTGACATGAGGGGTCCCTATGCTACACTTTGTGCCTTCGTAGTCATGCAGGTCGCTCTTGAACTCACTATGGCGGAGGAACCACCATTGCCTTTGGACCAAATCTGAGTGTATTCAGCTTCGCCATTCTCACGGCGCTGTCTCCAATAGCGGCACACGCGGATTCCGCCCTGTCCCTCAAGGTTGGCGACTCCCTGGTGGAAATGGAGAACCGGGTGGTACGTCTTGAGATCGACAGAAACAGCGGGGCGATTCTCAAACTGCTCTACCGGGGAACCAATCTCGTCGGCAAAGGCCGAGGGTACATGCAGTCCAACGACGAGAATGGCTACCTTTCCCCCACGCGAACCAGGCTGACGATCGCGCGCAACGACAACGAAGTCATCGATGTCGGATTCGCGCATCGGCACGAGTTCGCCGTCGACTACGAGTGTCACTATGCGCTGCGGCCGGGCGAATCGGGTTTCTACAACTACATCGTGTATGGATCGAAACCGGACTACCCCGGCGAGCATTGTCTCGGGCAGATGAACTACGCCCTGCGGCTCGATGCCGGGCTCTTCACCCACTTCGCGGATGGCGCCAATCGCGGTGTATTGCCGACGCCGGCCATGCTGAAGGCCGGCGAAATGGTGATGGACGCCACCTACAGACTGGTGGACGGGAGCGTCTACACGAAGTACAACCATGCGGCGAGTATGGATGAGAATCACCTGGTTCATGGGCTTATGGGAGCCCGTTACGGCGCATGGGTCATCATACCCAGCCATGAGCATCTCAACGGCGTCCCGTTCAATACCGAATTGACGCTGCACCAGACCCACAAGACTCCCGTTCTGCACCGCCATGTTCAAGCTGCTCATCACGGGTCGGGTGTCGCCGAGTTTTCCACGAAAGACGGCCCCTGGCAGAAGTGGGGCGGTCCCTGGTTCTTCCATTTCAATCACGGCGGCACAATGGAGCAGCGCGAACAGGAGGCCCGGAAGCTGGCAAAGAAGATGACCGCCGACTGGCCGTTCCAATGGCTCAGGGACGAGCGCTTCGCGAGAGAGCGTGGCACGTTGCGCGGGCGGCTTGCCGACCGACACGGCAAGCCGATGAAGCACGCGCGCGTCGTGATCACCCGGGCGGCAAAGGGCGACAAGCCGATTGATTTCCAGCAGCAATGGCGCGGCTACCGTTTCTTCGGATGGACGGACGCGAGAGGAGGCTTCGAACTCAAGAAGGTGTGGCCCGACCGCTATGATCTCTACGCCATGCAGGACGGCGTCGCCGGACGTTTCGCGAGATACGACATTCCGGTTCCGGCCAAACAGGTCACCGACCTCGGAACACTGAGTTGGCAGATATCGTCAACCGGTCGCCGACTCTGGCAGATTGGCATCCTCGACCGCAACGCCACGGAGTTTCAACACGGCGACGACCATCGCCACTGGGGACTGTGGATGGAGATTGAAAAGCAGTTCCCGGATGGCGTCATCACCATCGACCCCGACCACGGCGTGGCCGGGGACATCCCCCATATCCTGGCTGCCTACGTAAAAAAAGACGGGGCCTCCTATCGACCCGTTCTACGGGTGGAGTTCACCTTGGCTGAAACGCCTGAGGAGCAAACCGCCAGCCTTCTGATCGCCCTGGCCGGTGCGAGCCAGATGGGGGAATACCCCTTCGTCGATCTCTCCCTGTTGCTCAACGGCGAGCCGCTGGCGGATGTCACCGGGACATTCACGCGTTGCGGCGCCATACACCGCAGCGGCATCCGCGGCTATTGCCAGGAAAAGACGGTTACCTTTCCCGCCGCGCGTCTGCGGGCAGGAAGAAACAGGCTAGAAATCCACTTGAAACCGCGTAAGAAACCCAGGGGCTCCTTTTCGGGGGCTCCCTATATCGGCATCATGCTCGATGCGTTGCGACTGGCGGTCGAATAGGGATGCAGGGGTCACTCTCTCCCGGCGAAGCAGCGTAACTGCCCGTCGCGCGGGGATCAAAGTAGTTGTGGCGACTGGGCTGGTAGCCGCGAAGCTCCGTAGGACGGTGCTCCTGCGCCGTCCTGAGACAGTCGAGGCGGCAGTGAACGAGAGAGTTGAAGAGTTTCACTCGTGAATTCTCTCTTGTTCTGCCTCTCCTCTGTCTCAGGACGGCGCAGGAGCACCGTCCTACGGAGCGGCACCGCACCGAACCCTTTTCGGACGGGGAAAAGACAAGAAATCGGGCAAGGGACGAGGGCCGCGGAAATGCTCAATGTTCAATGCTCAACGCTCAATGTTCAAGTTGACTTGAGAATTGAACATTGAGCATTGAACATTTCGATTGGGTTGCGGGCCGCGCCCGCGTTAATCTATTGCGCCGGCGTAACGGACTGCTCACAAGTTTCCACCTCGAATTGTCGCGGAAGCGCAGCGCACCGGAGGCGGGGCTGACCGGAATCCCCATCCCCAATCGTTACCTTGGCCGTTCCCCCGATCAAAGCGAAAATGAGGGAACGAGTATTGGAAAGGAAGGTGGTGCCGTGTGTCAACCCGTACGTTGTGAGAGACAGCAATTCTCATTATGGCCACGCCCCCTGCGACCTTGTGTCGCAGGAGCGGGAGATTGGGGAGAAAAGGCCCGCCTTTTCTCCCCAATCTCCCGCTCCTGCCGCACAAGGCGGCAGGGGGCGTGGCCATAATGAGAATTGCTGTGTGAGAGACTAAATGCCCTTGACGGGAACGGTCGTGGAATGTCAAAACTGGACTACATGCCGGGATCATTGCGCGTCGCGCTACGGTTGCCGCAACTCGGCGAATAGGTATTGGCAGGTTGTCACCCGGCCTGATTTGAGGAACATGCACGGAGACAGAAACATGAGACGAGTTGGACACGTTATTCTTGCGGCATGGGTAGGAGCGGCGGCTTCCGCTGCTTCGGCGGAGTTCATAGCCTCTTTCGAGCCCCCGGACTACAATGGCAGTGCGGCCGGCACTGTTCTCACGGGGCAACAGGGCTGGTATCTCCCGGCGGGGATCAATGCACACGTGTATACGTACGCCACCAACACGTTGGGGCTGACCGCCGCCAATCCAACCGGTGGCACCCAGTTCGGCGCCGGGCTCCGCGTCGCCGACTCTGCGCGGGCGCAACACGACTACAACTTCGTCGCCGACCAGATTGTCATGATCGGATACGACTTCAACTGCTCCTTCCTCAGCGGCACGCCACCGACCTCGGGGTGGTGCGGCAGCATCTCGCTCCAGCCGTCAAGTACATCCCAGAGCATGATGTCCATGAGGCAGTGGACGACCAACGTCCCGCCTGCCTGCCAGATCATCTACGGGGTCTACACCAATGCCGCGGAGCCCACGACCAGTTCCTATACTCCGGTTATCTTCGGCAATCTGCCGACGGACCACTGGTTCCGCGAGGAGATCCTGATCGACTTTGATGCTCATCGGGTCCTCGAGGTGGCGCTGACCGATCTCGAGACGTCTGTCCGAACCGTCTACACGGCTCCCCCCAACTGGTATCTCCGTGGCGGCCCCAACCCGGCCGAACCGCTGCCCACCGGGCTCCGGTTTTTCACGGCGTCCCCGGACAACAACATCCTCGCCTACGACAACCTCGTCATGGATGCCGCTCTCGTGAACAATGCCGATGGCGCCACCGACATCGGGACCGCGTCGGCGACCTTCAACGGCTATCTCCTGGCGACGAGTGGCGTCACCGAGGCGACCCTGTACTGGGGCCCCACCGACGGCGGCACCAACGCAGTCGCGTGGAGCAACTCAATCGCGTTTGGTCCCCAATCCGCGGGCCAGACCTCGTTGTCGACCAATCTCACCGGGCTTTCCGCCGACACCTGGTACTACTACCGCTTCTACGCCACCGACGGGAGCTGGAGCGAGTGGGCGGCCGACACGGAGCTCTTCGCCACGCGCGCATACGACAATTTCTACGACGATTTCGAGCCCTACGCCAACGGATCGCAAATCGCGGACCAGGGCAACTGGATCTACTGGGATGACGACCCGAACGACCCAAACAACGGAGGAGCGTTCGTGACCAACTCGCCGAGTCTGAGCGGCACGAATTCGCTCGAAGCCGGTGGAATCGCGGGCATTGGCAGCGGCAAGGACACCGACGTCGTCTGGCAATACGGCCCGCTCACCAACGGCACCTGGACCTTCCGCGCCATGCTTTACATCCCCTCCACATCGACCAACGGGGAGCCGTGGCTCGGCTGGCTGCGAGACCATCCCGCGGAAGGCACTGCCGTCGAAGGCATGGCGTTCGACCTGGCCGGCGGGCTCGTGGAGGGCGGCCCGGTCCAAATCGTCAGGGACCGCTGGGCGGAGGTCAGGGCCGTCCTTCGTCTCGACGAGCTGGCCGTCGACACCTACTACGACGGCAACCTTGTTGCGGAAAACGCAACCTGGACCGGGTTGCGGCAGGTCAACGGTCTCGACGTGTGGTGCGATAACGCCGTCGGCGGGGGCGTCGCGCCCGTCTACCTCGACGACCTCAGCGCCAGCAATTCTCATTATGGCCACGCCCCCTGCGACCTTGTGTCGCAGG
>CAZKRK010000205.1:0-13383 GCA_964555035.1 uncultured Victivallales bacterium
CCAATTCCCGAGATCCCTCGACTCCGCTCCGCTGCGCTCGGGATGACAGGGCGGGAGTGCAGTTTCCCCGCCGAATTGCTCAAAGCCCCAGCGCCCTGGGGCGGAACTAGCCGGAAACTTGCCCTCAAACCACAACATGTTGTACTGGTGAACCGTGGGTACCACAAGAGGGCAGCGGCCCGCGGATGACGCAGATGAACACAGATGGGGAGTCTCCTATCGGCGCCAATCAGCGTCATCTGCGGGCCGCTCCCAAGTTGCCACCTCGAATTGCCTCGGCAGCGCAGCGCACCGGGGGCGCTGCTGACCGGAAACTCCACCCATAATCTCCACCCCTAATCTCGCCCACCACGAGAGTAGGGGAGAGATCAGGAGCGGGAGTACGGACAAAGCTCCCACCTCGACCCTACTCAGAACTTCGCCTCCAGGTTCCCGATCTGAACCGAGATGTCTTCCTGCAACCCCGCGGCCGACGGCATCGGTATGGCACTGTTGCTCACGGTCTGCTCGGCGCGTCTCAGATGAATGTCGTTGGGGTATTCGATCGCGTACTCGATCCGGTGGATCTTCTTCTCGTTCGCCTTCAGCGTGACCCACCATTTGACCAGCCCCTTCTTGTCCGGTCTCACGCCCGGCTCGATGTCGACGCTCTCCACGTCGATCGCGTCATTGTCCGAGACGGGAATGCGGTCGGTCAGCTCCAGGTTCACCGGTTCCGCGGACAGGTTCTCGACCACGATGTCAAACGCCACCTTCATGCGCGTGCTTCTGCGTCCACGGTCAAGCTGGCTGTGGCGCCGGTCCATGGTCTTCTCCAGCTTGATCCGGTCGGCAATCGCAAAAAGCACGTCAAAGTCTTCCCCGGACGACACAAAATCAACGTCGGTTTGCCCCAGGAAGGCCCCGTCGTGAAAGAGTGCGGTTTTGCCGGGCAGCAGGGGCTGCCTGCCGGTGTTCCTCAGACTCAGGATCTGCGCCGCGTTCAGCGAAACCTCGGGCGCCGCCACGATCTTGTGCGCCGCGCTGAGCTCGGCCTGCCCGATCGGCACCCGCACCGGGTTGCCGTCGGACCGCACCATGGGTCTGCCTTGCCCCACGAAATGAGCGGTTGTGCCTCTCCGGCGCAACTTCTGAAACACGACGGTGTTCTTCGACTGCGCAGCCTTCTGTTCGTCCGTATTGACGAGAAAGTCGTCGAAATCCGCATTTGGATTGTTGAAGCGGTACCAGGCAGTGTTCTGCCCTTCGAAGACCTGCGTCGCTTTCTGAAAACTCGACAACTTACTCTGCATACGCACCTGCGCAACCTGCTTGCCTCCGAGCAGCAGAACATCGACCTCCGGAATCTGGATGCTCTCGCCCGCCGACTGGGTGGAAAAGAGAATCCTCGCCCCGGTCCAGTCCTCGCCCGTGGTCTGACGCAGAACGGCGTACGATGTCAGGGCTACGGACTCCGGAACGACGCCCGCGGCACGCAGCTCGTGAGAGGACTCCCATGTCGCACCCGGCAACATGTAGGTCACGCCAATGGTCGCGTTGCGCGGCTCTTCGTTCTCGACCGTCATCAGTACGGTCGTCTGTTCGAGTTGAGTCAGTTGCTTCAGCTCGGACAACTTGCGCCGCTTGGCCGCCAACTCAGGTTCGATCTCGCGCCGGTCTCTGGCAATACGCCTGCGCTCGGCCTTGATCTTGCGGAGCTCGTCCGTGACGTAGTTCACAACCGCTCCGTAGTCTTCCACCTTGATCTCGCGCACTACGGCCTCTCTCGGGAGCTTGTCCATCGAAAAGGCGCGCACGTTCTCTATCTGCTTTGACTTCGCCTCCAGTACCGCGAGCTCGTCATCAAAGTCAGCGATCCTGTCTTCGATGTCGCGGACCTCCTTCTCCGCGGCCACGAGCTTCTCGTCCGTTGCCTGGGCCAGGTACTCGCGCTGCACGCGAACATCGAGAATGTCACCGCCCTCGACCGGCAACAGCGAGGCCCGGATCGACGCCTCGTCAATCCAACCCGGCAACTTCTCGAACGCGAGCACGAAAATCCCCTTGGGCATCTTCAGAACCGCCTCGCGCGTCACGCGCGCCCGGTCGGAATAGACGGTCACCTCCGTAATTCGGGATTGCACCTTGGTCGGCTCCACCGCCATGAGGCGGCTGCCGGCGACCGTCAACAGAACGGACAGGACAAGAACGGCTGGCACATGTGTCTTCATCTAACCTCCTCCTTGAAAACTACAACGCCACGGGGCCATTTGTGACACACGCTGTCAGCCCCGTCAAGCAGTGGGCCGGATTTGCAATCCGGCCGCGAGAGCAAAGAGCATGACAAGAGAACGGTCCGACCGCAAGGCCTAGCTGGACACGAGCGACAGACGTGGGTCCGACTTGCAGTCGGACCCAAACCACGCGCGTTGTTTCGAATGACGGAGGGGCGACGCCTCGTCCGAACGGCGTTGGGTCCGACTGCAAGTCGGACCTACGTCTGCCGCAATCATCCACCCACGCAAACAGCATCGAACACCGCGGCCACAACCCGCGCAACCAGCTCCCGCGGCACGCGGTCGTCAAGACAGTCCGCCAGCAGTTCCGCCGCCACCCAGCGCCGCTGCCGCCATCCGTCCTCCTCCCACATGTCGTGCTCGCGCGAAACGCGCATGAGGTACACCTCAACCCGACAGACACCACCCCATTTGCGATAGTCGTACCCGCCAAGCACGGTCGGCAATACGTCACCCTCAATCCCGGCCTCCTCGAGCGCTTCCTTGGCCGCGGAATCAGCCGGCGTCATGCCGGGTTCGACCAGCCCCTTGGGAACAATCCAGCGTGTACCGCTGTTGTTGGTGACGAGAAGCACGTCTGCCCCGCCATCGGTATTGACGCGGAAAGGGACGACAGCCGACTGCCGATAGACTGGCGCAGCCGAATCGTTCAAAATGCCGCCTTCTCCTCGCCGCCCGTACCGCCCTTTGGTAGATACGGCCGACAAACCGGCACACGTACGAAGGCCTCCGAGGGACACTTGAGCGCAATGCGACACTCGTTGCAGTTGACGCACAGGTCATGGCTGACCTGGAGATAGAGAGAACCGTTGCCGAAAGCGGCGCACCCCTTGGCGCACTTCGCGCAGCCGATGCAAAGGTCCTCCACGATGGTGTACTCGAAGTACGGCTCCTCGATGTACCTGCGCACGATGGCGCCGGTCGGACACAGGCGATTCTCGGCCGCCGTATCGTGCTCTTTCGCCTTGGGTTGATGATAGCCGCCGCACAGGTCGCAGTAGCCGCAGACGTCAAAGGCGTGCAGGCATTTCACGGCGGACGGGAACAGGACGCACTCCGTTGCACACCGGCCGCACTGCGTACACTTGCCAGGATCGATCTGCCAGACATACTCTCGCCTGCCGGCGCGCCACGCGGCGCCCCCGCCCACAGCGCCCAGCGCGGCAATGCCGAGTCCGCGCAACGTGGTGCGCAGGAAGTCGCGTCGACCAGGCGTTTTGGATTGGGTTGAGTTGCTCATGGCTGCTTCCGCGTGAAGACTCTCACAGACGGCGTGTGGCTGTCCAGTACGAGAACGCGCCCGCGCGAATCCGCGCCAATGTCACGTACCTCCGCGCTGACGGCAAACGACTCCGGCCCGGCCACGATCCCCGTGAACTCACCGGCGGGGGAATACACCTTCACGCGCACCAACCCCTTCTCCGCCGTTATGAAAGAACCGTCCGGGAGCGCGGCCAGGTGAGTCGGGTTGCAGCAGCCGCAGAAACCGTCGGCCTGCATGGACGCGTGACCCCACTGCGTCATAAACGCCCCGTCAACGCTGTGCTCCTGGATCGCCCGCCGCCCGGGATTCGTCACCCACAGCGTTCCGCCCCGTCCGCGAGCGAGATCGAAGTACGGGCTCGGAACAATGAACCCCTTCGAATCGGCCGGGTCCTTCTTGCCGGTGATCTCCCCCAGCCGCGTGCCCGTCGAGTCGTAACGCAACACCAGACGGTTGCCGGCATCCGCGGCAAACACCGTTCCGTCCATGACCGCCAGGGCGGTGACGTAGCCGTTCTCGTTGTCGGCCGGCCATGTCGCCCGCACGGCGCCGTTTGTGTCCAGCACCACGACGTGGTCACCCACACCCACGTAGGTGGACAAGTCCGGGGCGACGGCCAGACAGTGTGCGGGGGCAGGCACGCCAAACTCGGCAACCTTGCGCCCCGTAGGCGACAATACCTGGACAGTGTTGCTGTTGCAGACGTGTATGCGATCGGCACTGTCAACGGCAAGGGCGGCCGGCGCACCCAGCGTCAACGGAAGCGCCGCCGCCGCCTCGTAAAGCACCAGCGCCGCGTCCGTCCGCTTGAGCTCGTCCAGGTCGTATCTGAACTGCTCTTCAGCAGGGCGCCGGCGACAACCGCACAGGCAACCCAAGAGGGTCGCCGCCAGGGCGGCAAATGCGGGAAAACGCTTCATCCGAAAATCCTCACTCCGACACGCGCAAGTCGACGCATACCATCCGCGTGCTGTCGCGCGCCAACAGCCGCCCCCCGACCAGGGCCAACGGCGCCCAGGAATCATGGCCGTCCAGTATCCGGACGGCCGCGAGCTGCTCATAGCCCTCGAGACTCAGTTTCGCCATCGTCAGCATGCCGTCGTCATCCAGGATCAACAGTTTGCCGTCGGCAACCATGAAAGGCCCCAGCCCGAACCGAACCTTCTTGCCGCTCTGCCAAACGATGCCGTTGTAGGGATGGTAGCAGATCAGCTGTTTGCGGTTGGTTCCCGCGTCCTTGGGCAGGATCCCGATCAGGTGGCCTTCGTGAACGAGCGGCGTGTGTTGCTCGCAGGCCAACCCCTCTTTGGGCGAATGGATGTACTCTGTCTTCACCGCGAACGAATCGCCGTCGCGCATCACGTGCATCAAAGTGCTGCCGGCGCCGTAGCCCGCGGTCAGAAAAACGCGCCCTTCGCCCACGTCTACCGGCGTGGGGGCTATCACCTGCGCACCGAAATCGCGGCACTCCCAGAGAAGCTTCCCTGGCTCACTCTCCTCCGCCGAGACCCCCACCACGGCGCCGACCGCGGCGTAGAGGTACATCCGTTTGCCGTGTATCGTGGCAACAGTGACCGACGAGTGCGACATCTTGTGCCCGCCTTCGTTGGGTGTGCGCCACAGGATATCGCCGCTCTCGCAACTCACGCCCATCATGAGAGTCTCGCCGCAGGGGGCCAGCACGGCAACATCGTCGTCCACCAGCGGACACTGCGCCGTATACCAGAGCGGTTCCTTCGAGCCGTAATCGCGCGCCATGTCAATGCCCCAGCGCAGCTCCCCCGTCGCGCGATCCACGCACATGCAGTGGCAACGCGGACCGATCGTGACAACATACTTGTCCGTCACGGCCGGCACCGTCCGGGACATGCCGTGATTGCGCTTCACCTGCACGCCGTACCAACGACGCCAGAGCTCGGTGCCGTCATCCAACGCAAAACAGCGCAGAGCATCCGCCTGCTCGTCTTCGATGTAATCCAACATGTAGACGCATCCGGCATAGACCGCCGGACCGGCATGCCCCTCGCCAAGTTCCACCGACCACAACTCCTTCGGCTTGCCCCCCTCCCAGGCCACGGCGAGAGCAACCTCCTCCTTGCAGACGTTGTCGAGGTCCGCGCCACGGAACCACGGCCACGAACCCGGGAGCTCGGGCGGCACTTTGTCGGAACAGCGGCGGAAATGCTCACCGATCTTGACCTCGCCGGCCCCCAATCCCGCACCCTTCGCAGCCGACCTCTCCGGCCGGCCGTCCATCCCGGGACCGAACGAAACGAACTTCCGCGTGGGATCGTGATGAAAAAGGACGCCGAGTGCCACGATTGCGGAAAGCGCGACGAGTGAACAGACACCGGCCACAAGGCAGATAGCGCCGATCGTGTACCCCGCCCGCCCGGAAATGTGTCTCCTCTTCACGCGCGCAAACATAACACATAAAAACCACCCCACGCCACACCCGATTTGCTCTGCCGCTACGCCCCCCCCACGGGTGTGCGTTCTTCGCAGCGCCTTGCGGAGCAACGACTGGCCACACCTCAATCGCGCCACGGCCACATGGGTATACGATTACGGTGGACGAGGAGGAGATTCTCGGAATCGTCCACCATAATCGCGCCGTAATCGTCAACCGGTTCTGGTGTTGAGCGTCGTGCAACTGAGAACGCAACACACGCTCCACGTATCACCATCTTGTGTAGTGCCCGTACGCCGAACGGGTTGCGACAGAGAACCGCACTACCGCGCCTCGCCCCCCCCTTCGTAGAGCGTCCGCAGGATGCGGCTCGGAGAGCCGTACCGGAGGGCGCCGGCCGGAGACAAAGGGTATGCAGAACGGAAACACGGCCCGGAGCACGTTTCCCCCGCTCAACGGCGACTTCCGCCACCTTCCAATCCGCCCACATGCTCCAAATCCACGCCCCCGCGCGGGGGACGACCCGCTTTCGAAACTTCGGGCGACTCAGTTCACGGCGTTTCAATCCACGCCCCCGCGCGGGGGGCGACCGCAGCTTCGAGGGGCTCATTACCGTGAGCGTGGGTTTCAATCCACGCCCCCGCGCGGGGGGCGACTTACAGCCACGTTCAGGCAGGCCAGCTAGGAGAGTTTCAATCCACGCCCCCGCGCGGGGGGCGACCGGTGGAACCCGTAGCCGGCTGGACCGACGCGCAGTTTCAATCCACGCCCCCGCGCGGGGGGCGACCTCCACCGTCTTGTTCTCGCCTCACTTGCGAACAGTTTCAATCCACGCCCCCGCGCGGGGGGCGACTCCGTCGGGTTATGGGGGTGCGTGGGTTGGCGAGGTTTCAATCCACGCCCCCGCGCGGGGGGCGACTTGATCGCGTCATGATGTGGCTCGACATCCTCCGCGTTTCAATCCACGCCCCCGCGCGGGGGGCGACTCATATGACTGATCTTTCGTCAATACCGATTCTGTTTCAATCCACGCCCCCGCGCGGGGGGCGACCACCCGCATTTTCGCCGGCGCCATGGTGGCGGTGTTTCAATCCACGCCCCCGCGCGGGGGGCGACGCGGCCTCAGTGTCCCGGAGGGCTACTCGCACTACTGGTTTCAATCCACGCCCCCGCGCGGGGGGCGACTTCGCCCCGAAGCAACCGCCCAATGTACTCAAGAGTTTCAATCCACGCCCCCGCGCGGGGGGCGACCGCGGTGGCTCCAAATCGTGGAGAGCAGACCATGTTTCAATCCACGCCCCCGCGCGGGGGGCGACAGGAAGGAACACCATGAAAGACGAAGCCACAACCACGTTTCAATCCACGCCCCCGCGCGGGGGGCGACCTTTCCCTTGGGCTTGCTTACCACTCTATGAGGTTTCAATCCACGCCCCCGCGCGGGGGGCGACGGTCCCCGCAATGGTGACGGTCTGCGTCGAGGAGTTTCAATCCACGCCCCCGCGCGGGGGGCGACCCATCGGCGACGTGGTGTTGACGATTGCAAAACTGTTTCAATCCACGCCCCCGCGCGGGGGGCGACTGATCAAGACGGTTGACCCGATAGCGGCGCTGGTGTTTCAATCCACGCCCCCGCGCGGGGGGCGACGTGATGCCGCGAGGGCGTGCCGGGACGTCGCCGTTTCAATCCACGCCCCCGCGCGGGGGGCGACACCCCGGGCTACCAATATCGGAGCACGCTACCGGTTTCAATCCACGCCCCCGCGCGGGGGGCGACCTCAACGACGCGTGGACCGAGGGTATCACGATCGAGGTTTCAATCCACGCCCCCGCGCGGGGGGCGACACAGATCGGGCAGGATCGATGGGATTGGCTGATGTTTCAATCCACGCCCCCGCGCGGGGGGCGACATGACGCCGTTGCGGTCGCCCTGGTTCGAAACCATGTTTCAATCCACGCCCCCGCGCGGGGGGCGACTTCTCGGCCCTCACAACCAAATCCCACGAAACCCGTTTCAATCCACGCCCCCGCGCGGGGGGCGACCACGGTTCAAGCCAAATGGAACGGGCCGCCCCTTGTTTCAATCCACGCCCCCGCGCGGGGGGCGACTGCAGTGCAGTTTGTTAAGGAGGCGGGGGGCGCAGTTTCAATCCACGCCCCCGCGCGGGGGGCGACGCAACTGCCGGCGGCGATAGAGGCCGTGCGGCGGTTTCAATCCACGCCCCCGCGCGGGGGGCGACTGGCGGCCGATGTCAAGGCCCCCGATGCGATTAGTTTCAATCCACGCCCCCGCGCGGGGGGCGACGGCATCATGCCATCGGATTAAGGCAGCACTTCTTGTTTCAATCCACGCCCCCGCGCGGGGGGCGACTCTTGACCGCGGCTTCCTGCAATTCAAGCGCCTTGTTTCAATCCACGCCCCCGCGCGGGGGGCGACTCGTCCGTGATGTAAGGAACCCAACGATAAGCAGTTTCAATCCACGCCCCCGCGCGGGGGGCGACTGTTGCGTCTTAACTTGTTGAGCGGCAAGACGCAAGCCGCTGTTTTGCGCGATAGTACTCGTGAGCCGACCGTGTCGCAAGCAGATCTCTGTTTGCGAGCGATTGCCATCAACTCTATTCAATTGTCAAAGAACAAGTTACGTCTTCTGCGCGAACCTCCCGGCGTCCTGGCGTGTGCTTGGGGTTCGCGCGGACGGTTTCCTTCCGAAAACGCTAGGCAAGCAGCGTGTCTCCAAAGAGATCAATACATGCCTTGGCACCATGATGCTCGACGCGTCGACGCCAGTTGCTTCCCAGGAAGTAGAAGCGCAAGCTGTCTTCCTCCTCGTCTATCAATTCCAGCAATTCGTGCTTCAACTCGGCCCAGAGCGCCGGGTCGACGTCGCATTCGAAGACGGAGTTCTGCACGCGAACCCCATAGCCCTCGCACGTCTTGGCAACCTTGCGCAGTCGTCGCTTGCCGCTCGCGTTCAGCGTGCTCACGTCGTAGCTCACCAACACCATCATGGCCCACCCCTCCTCACCTCCACAGAAACGGCGGATAGCCGTCGAGGTCGCCGCGCAGGAACCGCGCCATCAACAGCGCCTGCACATGAAACAGTAGTCCCACCTTGATCCGCTCACCCAGAAAGGGATGATCGAGCTCGTCCTGCTTGCGTTTCTGGTATGCTATCAGCAACTCCTTGCGCGCCTTGTCCTGCAGCCTCACACCACCCGCCTGGCTCTTCTCGAAGTCCTTGCCCTTTAGCTGCTGCCGGTTCACAAGTGAGAGCACGAGCCGGTCGGCGAACGGCGCCCGGAACTCCTCCATCATGTCCAGCGCCAGGCTCGGCCGGCCGGGACGGTCGCGGTGCAGGAAGCCGACCTGCGGGTCCAGCCCCACCGTTTCCAGCGCTGACCGCACGTCGTGTACGAGCAACGTGTAGACAAACGAAAGCAGGCAGTTCACGTTGTCGGTCGGCGGACGCCGGTTGCGACCCGCAAAGCGAAACGTATCCCCGTCAATTCGAATCAAGTCGTTAAAGGCGCCGAAGTACGACTTCGCCCCCTCCCCTTCGATCCCGCGCACTTCTTCGAGCAGGAGCTCGGCGTCCAGCCGCCGCACGTACTGCGCCAGCCGGTCCGCCCGGGCACGCAGCCGTCCGGCCACTTCCCCGTCGCCGGCGTCCCGGCCGCCCCGCAACAGCACCTGCCGCGCGTTGCCGAGTTTGCCGATCACCACCGCGCGCGCTACGCCGGTCGCACCGGCGGCATCGTCCGAACGCCGGTACTGCTCGCGCCGCAGCAGCACGTTCCCGGTCGTCGGTCCTTCCACCCGGCCCAGGAAACGCCCGTTCTCGCTCAGAAACGAAACGGTCACGTTCCGCTCCCCGCAGAACGCCATCAGATAGGGACTCATCGACACCGCCCCGAAACAGACAATGCTCCCCAGCGAATGAATGGGCACGCGCAGCCGCGTCTGCTTCTCGACCCGAACGACGACCGACTCCCCCTCTTTCGCGAGATAGGCGCCCTGCGTCGTCACGTACAGGGTGTTCAGTAACTTCTTCACGCTTCCACCTCCCTGATCGCCCGATCCAGATAGGCCGCTACCCGCCCGCCCCCTTTCGACAAGTCCGGCATGCACGCGTCCCGGAGCGAACAGTTGCGGCAACGGGCATCCGTCACGGGTGCCGGCGTCTCGCCCGAAGCAACCAGCGCGTGCAGGCGTCCGGCGGCTTCTTCCGTCATGCGCCGCAGCGACTCGTCAAAGACCACCTGCGCGCGTCTGCGCGATTTGCCATAGAACAGAGCACCGGCCGGAACCTTCGTCCCGAGCATCTCCTCCAGACATGTCGCCTGCGCACAGAGCTGGACTTCGTCGCTGTGGTCTTTCTTCGGCTTGCCCCGCTTGTACTCCACGGGATAGGGCTGCCACCGAGACTCGGAATCCGCGTCCCGGCCGACACGATGAAACTCCACCGCATCCGCTATCCCGGAGATCCCCAGCCGCAGCGAACGCACAAATACGCCGAACTCCGTTCGCACCTCCCCCCGCGACTCGCTCCCGCGCGCATCCACCCGCTCGTGCAGATGCCGCCCCTCCACCGTCAACCGGTTCTCGGACCACACCTGCTCGACGTGAATCAAGGCACACTGCCGCTCGCAGAACATGATGTGCTGCAGCGCGGAAAGCGGAAGGAGTTGGTCTTCGGTGTACATGGTATGGATCCTATACGTCTTATGTGACCTGTCCCTTCCCCCGATCCCGCTTCCGCCGCTCGCTCCGAAGCCGGTACAGCCGTTCCGTGAAACCGCCCTCTTCCAGAAACGCGCTCTCGAGGGCCTCAAGCTGCCTGTCCAGGAGATAGCACGCCTGGTGGATCACGCACAGCAGCGCGTTCGCGGCGACTTCGGGTTCCTTGCTCTCGAAATAGGCCCTATTCCGTCCAGTCCGCGAGCTCAAGACCTTCGATGCGGTCGTAGTGGCGGGAGTTGCCGGTTACCAGTAGTGCGTCGTGACACATGGCCGTGGCGGCTACGAACAGGTCCGCGTCGGCGAGCCGTTCGCCCTTGCTCGCGAGAGACGCTTTCAGCTCCCCGAAGCGCTCGACGATCGCGCCGGTCGAATGCAAAACCTCCACGGATTCACAAAGCAACGCCACCAGGGCGGCATTCTTCCTCGGATCGGCGGAACGAAACACACCATAGTGCAGTTCGGCAGCGGTCATGAAGGAGATCCCGACATCATCGCCGACACCTGAACGTCGGTCCACGACCGTGCGGTTTCCACGCAGCAGCTCAACACAAGTGTCCGTGTCCATCACAATCATAGCCTGACCTCACGCCCCAACGTCCTGCGATCCATGATGTCCGTGACGAGCTCGTCCGTGTCGCGATCGTCTACCCATGCCCCGCACAACGCCTCCCACACCGCCAATTGACGGTCTTTCGTCATTTCCATCGCCGCTGAAGCACCCGCGTCGCGCCCCTTTCCACAATGGCTGGCAAGCCCCTCCTCCAACAAAACCAGGAATTCACTGTTGATGCTCCTCCGCTCAGAGGCAGCAAGTGCCCTGACGGATGCCGCAAGCGCATTCGGTACGTTTCTGAGGGTCACACTCTTCATGGTTTCTCCCGCTTGATGCCATAATATACTCATTTTGATTTCGTAATGCAAGCTACAGATGCAGGACGAAGGCATCTTCGACTGGGAATTGGAGTTCCTGGTCGGCAACCACGGTCTTTGCCTTTGGCTCATTCTTGACGAAAGGCGGCCAAAAGCAGAAGGCCGTGACGCTCCTCCCAATGACGCACCCCCAGGTTGTCCGGCAAGGAGTTGCCCGCAGATCACGCAGATCAACGCAGATCATTCTACCAATTCATCTGCGCTCATCCGCGTGATCTGCGGGCGACCCCTCGTCATACGTCACCCTGGAAACGGCGGTTACCGGTAGTCGGTAGTCGGTGACCGGTGATCGGGCTCGCCGAAGGCGAGCAACATCACAGCCCGGCGAGGATCGCCGGGGACAACATTCGCACTACCCGAAGGCCCGCTCCCCGGCTACATCTGGACGCGGCGGGAGGGGCGTTGCTCCCCTTCAGGGAGCCTGGATGGTTGGGGGGCTGACCGGTCCCCAGGGTTTCACCCTGGGCTGTGACGTGCGTCCCCGTTGGGGACGGGCGGTTCATCGCAACGGCAAGAAGGTGTCAAACGAAAATCAGGACGTGACATCCTGATTTTGATGCGTTTTGGTTGCTGTTTGAGATGGTCTTCATAGTACGGAGGTCATGGTCAGGGTCGAAAGACGTGTCGGTCGAAAAACGCCGGATGCAACAGACACGTCTTTCGACCAACCCAGCTTCCGCCCCTCACATCCCACATCAAGACGTCCGGGCCTACAACGGCTGGCACGTCTCGCAGATATGCGTGCTGCGCTGGCCGACGATAAGACGCTCGATCGGACGGCCGCAACGTGGACAGGGCATGCCCGTGCGCCGAAAGACGCGCAGAGCATCCTGGTTGCGGCCGCGGCGGCCGGCAACGCTGTAGAAATTAGTGCTGGCGGAACCGAGCGATGTGCCCATCGCCCGAATCCCCCTGCGCAACACCGTCCGGATCGCCCGGTGCAGCAACCGCTGCTCGTCCCCGGTCAGCGAGTCGCTCTTTCGCTCGGGGTGAAGCCCGGCCTCGAAAAGCGCCTCGTCTACATAGATGTTCCCCAGCCCGGCAACGAACGACTGGTCCAGAAGCAGCGGCTTGAGCTTGCGCGAGTGCCCCGCGAGGCAACGCCGGAACGCGCGCAAAGTGAACCCCTTCTCCAGCGGTTCGGGGCCCAGTTTTCCCAACACACTGTCCGGTTCCGCAGTGAGCCACCACCGCCCGAACTTGCGCGTATCCCGATAGTGCAACTGCCGGCCGTCGCCCAATCTCAGGACAATGCGGTCATGCTTCTCGCACACCGTGCCGGCCGGCTCGAAATGAAACTGACCCGTCATGCGCAAATGAACGATGACGACATCCGCGGAGGAAAGCGTCAGCACGATGTACTTGGCGCGACGCGCAACGCCGGTAACGGTCACGTTGCGTAGTCCCCGCTTGAACCGCGCAACGGCAGGCACCGCAACCGTGCGCTCCCAAAACACGCCGGCACTCTCGATGGCGGCGCCGACGAGCCCCATCGCGCGCAGATCATTCACAACAGTCTCGACTTCAGGCAGTTCAGGCACGGGAACAGATATGAACACAAACGGACGCGGAAGTGAACAACGTTTTGCGGCCGGACCCGGCTTGTCCTGACTTTTGTACACATTTTGTGCTGATTTGAGGCCCCCGCCCGGTACAAGCCCTGTCTCCTATGCACAGAAAGTGACTACGCCCCTCGTCAAGCCGCCACTCCATCACTCCACCACTCCACCACTCCACCACTCCATCACTCCACCACTCCACCACT
>CAZKRK010000206.1:0-13352 GCA_964555035.1 uncultured Victivallales bacterium
CGGAACCGCGAAGGGCCGGGCAACTTGGGTTGTGGGCCCCGGCCCGCCTTGTGTCCGTTATAGCCAATCACGTCGTGGGCGATACCGTAGACATCACCACTCCCCACATCCAGCATCCGATAGATGCATTCCTGGGGCAGCTTTCGAATCTCCGCGCGGAGTTTGTCCCTGTCAATCTGTTGGGTTTCGGGCACCAAAGGCACCGTGACGGTGAACATGTCTCCGTCGTCGAACACCGGTGCGCCCGCCCCGGGTGCATAGTGGGGCAGATACCGGTTCACCCGGCGTACTCCTGAACCAAGCTCCTCATAGCGGCCGATCTGGATCATGAACAAGCTCGATGAGGCCATAGCGGTTGACCTTGGGCGGGATGCGGGGAAAATGGTTCCTCAACGGCATGTTGGATGAAGTCATGATTTGGAACCGCGCCCTGTCGCAAGCTGAAGTCAAGCAGCTCTACAAGCTTCAAGGAGGGAAGTAGCAGGTACGTTCTGCCTTTGTCGTCCCGCCGTCTTCTTGGCATGACTCGGGTTCGGGTTCAGGATCTCACAGTTCGATCTCCTTGAAGTAGCGCCGCGACCACCGGCTCGGTTTCTTTGCTCGTGCTTTCTCTGCCTGCCGTGCCTTGTTGTCCAGCCGTCGAGTTGGCACTGGCGACGAACGCGGTAGTGAGAACTCCAGCCGCAAGTAGAGACAGAGCGGCGATCACCACCCTCACCGCGCCGCGACTCCGTGCATCTTGAACGACCGTCTTGCCGAATGTGCCGTCAGATGTCGATACATATTCCTTCAACTCTATTCGCCGTTCATCGTGTCCGGCGAAGAAAGCAACCTGGCGGCAACTGGGGAGGGTGGAGGGGAAATGGGTTGTCTGCCCGGGGCAGGCCTGCTAGGCTTTTGGCGCGTCTGTTGAGAGGGATGTCGTGATGGCGAAGAGCAAGGGACAAATAGAAGCCGAAATCAGCGAAGGCATCATCAAGTTCGAGCGCGAGTATATGGGGCGGGGCCCCGACGAGACGAAGACCTACATCCTCGGGGACATGGTACTCGTTCGCCTCAAGGGCGTCCTGACCCCGGCCGAGAAGCAACTTGCGAGTACCGCTGATCACATTCAGGGACGAAGCCTGATCAAACAGGTCAGAATTGAACTGCTTGAAAAGGCCAGAACGCTTCTTGATACCATCATTCAGGACATCACCGGCCAAAGCGTCAAGAGCCTGCACACCGATATCAGCACCGTTACCGGTGAACGCGTGATTATCTTCTCTCTGGACGGGCCGGTAGCGTCTACCAACGAGCAGTAGCAGCCAACGGCATCGGCACACATGCTTCTCGATTGGTGTGCATTCGCGTCCGTTCGTGGTTCAACAGCTCCTTGCAGGTTCACACGCATTCACACCAAGACCGCACACTCGGCTCAAACAGACCGCACAAACAGCCTTGACGACAACACGCGGGGCACGTACGGTAGCGGCAACATAACGGGCAGGAGAACAGAGGGCAGCACCCTTCGCTGTCGGCTGTGAACAGGCCGGTGCCAGATTCCGTTGGCGGGATGGCGCCGGCTTTTTTTTTGCGCGGCAGCTTTCAAGCCGGCGACATGGACGGAAAGGCAGTCTCATGGACAATTCGGCGGTAACCGGCATGATTACCGGAATCAACGGGAATATGGTCACGGTCAGGGTCTCCGGCAAGGTCCGTCAGAACGAGCTTGCCTACGTGATTGCCGGCGATGAAAGGCTCAAGGCCGAGATCATCAAGATTGAAGAAGGCATAGCGTCTCTGCAGGTGTACGAGAGCACACGAGGCCTGAAGGCCGGCGACCGGGTTGAATTCAGCGGAGAGATGCTGTTCGTAAGGTTGGGCCCCGGCATTCTCGGACAGGTCTACGACGGCCTTCAGAACCCGCTTCACAAGCTGGCGCAAGAACACGGTTTCTTTCTCCGGCGCGGCAAGTTCTCCGAACCCCTTGACCTGACGAAAGAGTGGCTCTTCCTGCCAAGGGCACAGGCGGGGGCGACAGTCAGGCGGGGCTCCGTCATCGGCCACGTTCAGGAGAACAACATCCGTCACAAGATAATGGTGCCGTTTCATGTTCCGGACGAATGCACGCTGACCTCCCTCGTCAAAGAGGATGAGTACTGCGTCACCGACACGATTGCGGTACTGACCGACGAGAACGGCAACGCCATCGACCTGACCATGGTCTTCGAATGGCCGGTCAAGATTCCGATCGCCGCCTATCGCCGGAAACTGATCTCAGAAGAGCCCATGGTCACCCAAACCCGCATTATTGACACCCTGTGCCCCGTGCGGAAGGGCGGCTCGTTTTGCATCCCCGGCCCGTTTGGTGCGGGAAAGACGGTCCTGCAACAGATCACCAGTCGGAATGCCGAGGTGGACATCGTCATTATTGCCGCCTGCGGCGAGCGGGCCGGAGAGATCGTCGAAACCATCCACGAGTTCGCGGAGCTCGAAGACCCGCGGACCGGCGGCAAGCTCATGGAACGGACGGTCGTCATTGCCAACACGAGCTCCATGCCGGTAGCCGCCCGGGAAGCCTCGGTCTACACGGCCGTGACCCTTGGAGAGTACTACAGGCAGATGGGCCTCGATGTGCTTCTTCTGGCCGACTCAACGTCCCGCTGGGCCCAGGCCATGCGCGAGATCTCCGGCCGGCTGGAGGAGATCCCCGGCGAAGAGGCCTTTCCGGCCTACCTCGAGTCCCGAATTGCCGAATTCTACGAACGTGCTGGTTACGTCGAACTGGAGGGCGACAAGTTCGGCAGTCTGACGATCGGCGGTACGGTCAGCCCTGCGGGCGGCAATTTCGAAGAGCCCGTGACGCAAGCGACGCTGAAGGTCGTGGATGCGTTCCACGGCCTCAGCCGGGCCCGCTCGGACGCCCGCAGGTTTCCCGCCATCGACCCCCTGGATAGCTGGTCCCACTGCAAGGGCATCATTGAGAACGACCGCGTGGAGCGGATACGGGCCATCCTTCGCCAAGGCGATACCACGGCCCAGATGATGATGGTTGTGGGCGAGGACGGCACGGCCATGAATGACTTCGTCATCTACCTCAAGGCCGACCTGTTCGATTCGGCGTACCTCCAGCAGGATGCCTTTCACGACGTCGACATCGCCTGCTCCGCCGAACGGCAGAAGTACGTCTTCGACAAGATTTTCGCCATCCTTGAGCAGGAACTGGACTTCAAGGACAAGTCGGGAGCCAGACGCTTCTTCGCCAGACTCAACCAGATGTTCATCGACTGGAATCGCAGAGAAATGGGCACGAGGGAATTCAAAGAGCAGGAAGCGGCGATCGACGCGCATTGCAGCGCCTAGTCGATAGTTCTCTCTGTCACGGCGTTCTTGTCGAAATCATACTCCCACTTCCGGTCCTCATAGGACAGCGTCACAATAGCAATGTGGATACTCCGCTCGTCTCGAGAGTTGCCCGGAGCATCATACACCCCATGCTCAGTTCCAGGATCGAGTTGGAGGTGTAGAGACGGAAGCGTCCCCGCGAGCCGTGAGAACGGAGCGATCCAGTCCTGATCGTGGTTCCGAGTTCTCCCTACCCGCCAATCGGGATCCGAGCAACTCCAGAACGGTCTCTATTTCGCCCCGAAGCAGTGGACCTTGCCGTCGGCGGTGCTCAGGTAGAGTGACCCGTTCGCTGCGACGAGGCCGTCGTAGACCGGCGGAGCTACCAGGCGCTCGAGCTTCGCGAGCGTCTTGCCGTCGGTTGCCGATAACGCCCGGAGCTCACTACCCATGCGGCCCTCGAAGGCGGCGGCCGGGTCGTCCTCGGGGATGACGTCGGGCGGGCCGGCCACGAATAGCTTGTCCTTGACCAGGACCATGGCCCGCACCCGCACCGGGATGTGCACCGACCACGTGTCCTTCGTCTTCTTAAAGGCCAGCTCGTCCTGTCCCGGCTGGTACGGCTTCGCGAATACGCGGTAGCCCTTGGTGCCGGGCTTGAAGCCGCGCCGGACCCGGTTGCGCTCGGTGAAGACATTGACGCCGAAGACGTGCTGGTCGTCGACGACCAATAGCTGCCCCCAGGCGCCAACCCTGTTCATGTGGCGATCCCAGCCCGGCCATCGCCGGCTGTAGGCCCAGTAGGCGCCCTCGTTGTAGGAGTCATCGAGGAAGCCGCGGCTCGACAGCAGGCGCATGGCGTTTGATCCGCGTTCCGGGGCCGGCTTGTAGAGACGATAGCCACCGGACTCGCGCTGCATGCCCTCCATGGGCGCGGGGAAGCGCTTGAGGTCGCCGCGGAAGCGTTCCTGGTGCAGGAAGAGATCGACCCCGTCGCTGACCAGGATGTCCGACTTGGCGCCGTCAATGTAGCCGGCGCCACCCTGGTCCTTGAATGGATCGGGCCGGGGACCGTCGAGGCGGTTGCGGTGGACGACCGCGCCGGTTAGGGGATCGAGTGCGTAGACGAAGAGCCCGCCGTCGAGATAGGTGGAGCGCCCGGCCGTGAAGTAGACCAGGGGGCGCGGCGGCTTGGCGGTGATGTCATTCTGAACGACCACGGTGCCGTGCACCGGCCACGTGGACTCAAGCTGTCCAAAGGCCCCGACCTGGCGATCGGCGGGCGCGGCCTGGAAGCGCCAGACCTCCTGGCCGTCCTCGAGCTTCAGGCAGTAGACCCATCCGTCGGTCGATCCGAAGAAAACCAGCGAACCGTAGACGCTCGGAGGCGAATCGATGCGCGCGTCCGCGGTGAAGCTCCAGAGCTTCTTGCCGCCGGCGGCTTCCAGGGCCCGAACCGTGTGTGCGTCCTTCTCGGCCACCAGCAGTTTTCCGCGGGCGACCACGGGCGGCGTGATCGGGGCGGAGAGGTCGACCGACCAACGGGTCTTCGGCCTGGCGGCCACGGACATGTCGGCGCTGCCACTGCGGCGGGGATCATGCCGGTACATCGGCCAATCCGCCCCGGCCGGAGTGCTCAGGGTCTCCGTCGTGACCTTGCCGAAGGCCGGGCCGGGCTTGAGGGTTTCGGCAGGCTTGGGTGCGCTTGTGCCGTCGGCGGCAAAGAGCGCCGTGAAATTCGAGAGCAGCACGCCCTGGTAGCACACGCACTGGTGCGGGGCCGTGTAGAGCATGCCGTTGGCCGGCAGGAAACCGTAGATGCACGGCGCGCGCAGCCAGTCGTGGCGCATGTGGTCCTTGCCCTTCAGGTCGAGGAACTCGACGCCGCGCTTGGGCAGGAGCATGAAACGTTCGGTCGCCTTGCTGCGGTAACAGCGGTAGTGATGCCCCGGGCTGGTGAGCTTGGCCACCGAGACCGTGCGAACCGCCTTGCCGGTCTTCGGATCGTAGCCGACACGCTGGGTGGTGGTGTCGTTGAAGTGGCAGGGCAGGTTGTCCTCGGTGTTCACCCCGAACCAGAACAGTCCGTCGATGTAGAAGATGTCCCTGCCGTGGCCGCTGGGCCCGCGATACAGGGGGCCTGCCCAGAGGTGCTCGCCGGTCTTGGCCGAAAGCGCCTGGGCCTGGTGATAGCGAATGCGCTGGTAGCCGCGCTCTTCGACTTTCCGACCTTTGACGGGCCCGCAGGCCACGGCAATGACCTCGTCGGAGGCCACCAGGGTTCCGATCGAACCGCCGGTCCCGATCGGTTCGCTGGTCCAGAGCTCCCGGCCGTTGGTCGCGTCGAGACAGAAGACCTGGTCCCCGTTGGCGAAGTAGAGGCGCTGCTTGCGGCTGGCCAGGCTCAACTGGGCCATCGGTCGGGCCTGGGTCTGCCACTTCTTCTTTCCGGTTTCGGCATCGAACGCGGCGATGCGCCCGGCGTTCTGACTGATGCGGAAGTCCTTCTTCGGTTCTTTGGGGCGGGCCGTATCGCGGATGACGAGGAACAAGGTTCCACCATCCAGAAGGATTTCGTCGGTGCCCTCGGTGCCTTCAAGGACCGAAAGTTCCTTGCCGGTGGCGGCGTCCAGGACGCTGACGGGCGCCTCGTAACCGAGGGTGACGTAGAGTTTGTCCCGCGTGGCCACGAGGCGGCGCGGCGTGGTCTTGGGCAGGGCCCGCAACAAGTCCCAGCGGCTGGGGATGTGCCACTGACGCCAGCCCCAGTTCGGCATGGGACGCTTCCAGAGAGGCATGCCGTTGAAACCGTCGCGTGCCATGAGCTTCCATTGTGCGGGAAAGCGCTTCCCAGGTTGCCCAAGCGGGCCCTCATCCCAGATGTAGAAGATCCGCCCGCCGGCCGAGACCATACCCGCCATGCTGGAGTTGAGCTCGTGGCTGCGCGCATACGCCGGACCGACAACCCACTGCATGCGCTGCGGCGGACCCACCCGGGTGTCTTTGGAGACGGCGTTATTGTCGGGGCCGCAGAGGTAATGCGGCCAGTCATCGATCCCGCTCGGTACAGGTTTGGTGTACATGATGAGACGGCCGCCGCCCGGCTGCTTCTGCAGTCCTCCGGCAGGGACGCCTTCCGCCAGCAGGGCCATGCCCCGCGGGGCCAGGACCCGGGCGATCTCGCCTTTCGGGAGCTTCGTGTTTGCGTCGTCGACAATCAGGAGGTTAACCAGGTTGTCGACGTAGGGAAGCGTACCCCCGGACCAAAGCCGGGCCGACACGCGACCGTAGCGTCCGGTGGCGCGAATGGCTTGCCGGGCCTTTGCCAGCCGGCCGGGGTCGGCCACCAGCCCTTGCACGGTGAGTGTGTCCCTGTCGCCCAACGCGGCAATCAGGCCCCCGTCTCCGCAACCCGCGTGGACCACCAGTCCGCCCTCGACGCCGCTTTGCTCAAGGACGTGTGCGGCTTCGACGGCATCGGATGTCGTGACGGAAAAGGCCAGGGTCAGAACGAAGATATGAAAGAACAGGCGCTGCATCATCGGTACTCCTTCTCAACAAGCTACTCAGCGAGTTCAACGCCGACGCGAAGGTACTTCGGTCCGGTGTCCAGAGAATTGGTGTAGGTCCTGGGCCTGCCGTTCCCCGGAATTCCCTCGAGCTCGGGTAGCCACGGAGAAAGTAGATTGGTTGTGCTCCAGACCGAGTAAACACGCCCGGTGACGGAGTCCCATCGAATTACGAATCCTGCGCCCGACTTGACGGCGTCATCAAGCTTGAACAACCGGTCCCGCCGCTGCGGGTCCGTACCTGCGATGTGCTCCCGACCATTGCTGAGCCCGTCACCGTCAGCGTCCTCACCGGCATCGGCGCGCAACGGATCCAGGCCGTTGTCTACCTCCCACCCATCAAGCATACCGTCATTGTCACTATCGGGGTTGGTTACGTCGGTATCCGTGACGCCCGGATCGTAGTCGTGCGACCCGTTGATCATCTGTTCCTCGTAGTCCGTCAGACCGTCGCCATCGCTATCCGTGGTATTGGAGAATACCGCCCGGAACGAGCCGTTCTGCTGACTCACCAGCGCACCCCATGCCAGGTTGAGGCCCTGCTCGCCCCCGAGCGCGCAGCGTGCCACGACAAGGTCACAGCCGGTCCCGACTGCGCAGCCCGGATTGACCAGCATTCGCAGGTAGATCAGTGTTCCGGAACCGGACAGCAGCCCGTCTCTTCGCGCGAAGGCAACGCGCACAACGCCATCCCGGACCACCGCCTCTACCTCAAATGCCGTCGACAGCGTGTTGCTGGTCACCACCCCCGTAACCGTCAGAATGGTCGGATCGTAATTGATCTGCACCCCAAGGCTGGCTAATCCGCTCGCGCTGCCGATCGTCACCGGCGCCAGCAGTTCCTGACCGGCCTCCCCCTCGGAAACACCCATGCTCACCTCGTAGCTCCCCGAGGACCCCAGGGTCTCGCGCTGCGCCAATGCCGCACGAGCCCGCGCACCCCCGCCCATCTCACTCAGCAACAGGTGCGCATCGGCATCGTCGATACTCCCGTCCCCGTTGAGGTCGCCGGCCAGAATCTCCCACTCCGTAGGTGTACGCCAACCTGCGGCCAACCGCAGCAGCAGTGTGACGTCCTGCTGGGATAGAGAGCCATCACCGGTGACGTCCCCGCGCAGGAAGCTGGCCTCCGCGGTAAAGACCGCACCATCCGTCGCGTCCACTGCCAGGCCATGGCCATCGGCATCCTCGAGGACAACCGACCCGAAGCTGTTGGAAGAGGTGCTGCCGTGGCCGGCCGTTGCGTCCACCCGGAAGACCACGTTAAACAGCAGACCTTCCCCCGTGAGCGGATCGCCCCCCGTGGAAGAGATAAGCAGCTCCCCGTCGCAGGTAGCCGCATTGTCGCCGATCGCCAACCCATCGGACAAAGGCGTCTTCAGCACCGACAGCGCATTGGAATCCACCTGACTCAGTGGCACCATTACGGCCGGATCGTACCGCACCGCGAGCTGCAGCCCGCTTCCGGAAATGCCGGTGGCATTGTCAACGTTGATCCGCAGGATCGCATCCTCGCCGGGTGCACCTCGATAGTCCGGAATCCGCAGTCGGACTGCACCGACAAGCGCCGAGGCCACTGCCGAGGGTGGACTTTCCATATAGTCGGGTTCCGACGCACCGGGAACACGCTCGTCGCTGACCGCCGTCACGCAGTAGTAGTACCGCATGCCGGCGATCACGTTGGTGTCCGCATACTCGCTGGCCGCAACAGGAACTGGAAGCAGCCGGTCAAAGGGTCCGTCGGCAGACGCCGCACGATAGATGAAGTAGCCGTCAAGGCGATGTTCACGGTTTGGATGCCACGCCAACCGTATGGAGTTTGCGCCGCCGCCGGCATCCAATCGCATGGGAGCGGCCAGTCGCGGATCTCGCAGGAACACCAAGCCGCCTTGGGCATAGCCGCATATCGCATCCGTATCGGCGTCCCCATCCAGGTCTGCCAGGGCCAGTGTCAGCCGCCGCGCAAACCCCCAACCGACGCCGGCCCACATCTTGCTCCACAGCAGGAACGTCCCCCCATCGCTCCCCCTGAATTCCCAAATCCTACCATCATAGTCGGAGACCAGCACGTCAGAAAAACCATCCTGATTCACATCCGCCACGCCCAGTCCGGTTGCGCCCGGCACGGGCCTGCCGAGAAGGTTGCTCGTGGCAGCAGGCTCTGAAAACGGAGTCGCCGGGTTGCCGCTGTTGTCATAGACGTTGATAGTACCGTCGTCGAGCAGAACCAGCAGGTCCACGTTCGTATCCCCCGTCATCTCCGCAAAAGCGGGAACAGCGGCGGTGGTGCCGGCTATGGTCAGATCGTAGTCCGCCGAGAACGACGATACGAAATCCCCCGGTGCGCGCGCCAAACGTACGAAGCCGACATCGCCGCCCAGGGCAAGATCCGCGTTGCCGTCACCGTTCCAGTCGCCAAGCGATGGATAGGGATTGTCGATCCCGGCGGTGGCGCCGCCGAACGGGCCGCTGCGGTTCGATATGTTCAGGGTGTGCTTCGTCCCTACATTCTCGAAAACGGTGAGCCGGCCCCCCGAAGCACCCACGAACAAGTCCACATCGCCGTCACCATCCCAGTCGCCAAGCCCGGGAGCCGTATTCGACCCGTAGCCAGATCCCTCAACTGCCGGCGGCCCAAAAGTGAAGACATTCGTCAGCAGCCCGTCGACCTGCGCGTACCGCACCCTCTCGAACAACTGCATGTTCATCAAGGTCAAGCGGGAGCGACGGCGAGAAATGCCGCCATCCTGCAGGATGTCGACCTGCCTCGGGTTGAAATTGCGCCGGAACTCCGTCAGCAAGTCGAGTCCGTCCCCGTCCGTGTCGGAGGACGGCTGCTGGCTTGTATCACCGTAACGGAACCACTCGTACCAGTCTGCGACGTGATCTCCGTCAAGATCCTCTCCCCTGTCAAAATAGTGAGCCGTAACGGTTGTGTTCGTCACCACGACAAAACGAACCTGGGCCAGGGCCGTGCCCGAAGCATCCGCCTGCCGCACGCCGTTGACCGACCAGTATCCGAACATGTAGCCGGAGCTCTCGCCGTGCAGACTGGCCGTCACCAGGGCAGTGCCGGAGGTCACGGACCCGGATTCGGCCACAAGGCCGCCCGGCAGGCTGTCGATGACATAGGGAATGAACTGGCTGCCGTCAAACGGCGTCGCCGCGGAGCGGCGACGCGACACGCCGCCGTCGGCAATTGCGTCAACCATGACGGGATTGAAATCGCGCCGGTACTCCGTCAGCAAGTCAAAGCCATCCGCATCGCTGTCGCCTTGCGGCAGGTTTGTCGTGGTCCCGAAGAAGTGCCACTCATACCAGTCGGCAACACCATCCGCATCGCTGTCGGTATCGGCGCCAATGTAGTGCGCCACCAGCGCAGTATCCGCCGTTACAACCGTACTCACCCGGCTGAGGGCTCTGCCGTTTTCGTCCTCCTGCCGGACGCCGTCGCGACTCCAGTAGGCAAACATGAAACCGGCCGATCCGCCATGCAGAGACGCCGTTGTGACCTGCACGCCGTTAGACACCGACAGGGTCACGTCAACGAACCCGGGCGGTTCACTGCGTTCCGTGTACTGACGATACACCGAGCTGACAGCGACCGGGACCAGCGGCGACCGGCGACGCGAAACGCCGCCGTCCCGAATGCCGTTGGCAAGGCGTGGATGGTAGTTACGACGGTGTTCCGTGGCCAGGTTGAACCCGTCGGCATCGGTATCGGAATCCGCCGTCTGGTTCGTGCTGTTGTAGTAGTGGAGCTCGTACCAATCCGGCACGCCGTCGTCATCGTCGTCCACGGTATCCAGAACATAGTGCGCCACCGCGTAGGTGTCTTCGAAGATCGTAAAGGTAATGGGGTTCAGCCCCTTCCCATGCACATCCTCCTGCCGTACCCCGCCGACGGGTGACGGGCCCACCGTCCAATGCGTAAAGCGATAGTTGCCTGACGTCCACGGCGCCGTAACCGTCGACACCTCGCTGGCTGTCTGCTCGTGTGACACCAGGTCGACAAGCCCAACGGGATCCGACATCTGCGTGAACACGTTGGTGTCAACCGCGGAAGCATTGAGCGAGGCCGCCAACACCAGCACGCCCAGTGCCGTCAGCCTCCTTCGCTCCAGATTCTGCGAGTTGGTTTTCATCATTCTCGGTGTCCGCGGCCTCACACCCGACGTCACGGCGCCGGCACTACCCACCAGGCAGCGCCGCCCCAGTCGCCGGTATCAAACCCATACTCGTTGACCTTCTTCGGGCGGTCGCCGGGACCCACCTGGAATGTCGGGGTCCACTGGTTGACCGTGCCGGGGGTACTGGCCTCTTTGCAGCGCTGCACCTGTTCCGCGGTCGCTTCCTCGACGCCCATACGTGCAAACAGAAAGGCACGCCCCTCAGCCGTGGTCGTCGCCGTCTGCGCCAGTACGACACCCGTATACGGCGCCTCGACACCGTAGACCTTGCCGGAAACCAGGTTGATGGCTCCGTCTCCGGTGGCCAGCAGCCAGTACCAGTGCGAAAGCAGGTCGCTATCCACCACGGGAGACCGGCTGATCGTCAATTCCGGATCGGGACCGTTTGATGGGATGGTGATGAAGTGGAAGTCAACAAGCCCTCGCCCGTCGTTTGCGAGAATCTCGACCTCAAGTTCTCCGAATTCCGTATTCCAGTCTGCCGCCACATTCCACGTGAGCCGACGTTCTTGTCCTGTCGGGATGTTGGCGCCCAGGTTCGTGTGTGTGTTGTCTTCCAGCGTTGTCATCGTGAGTACTCTGTCGAGATCGTTGGCCCCGTCAACAAACGCCAAAGCCCCTACCGTAACATTCGAGCTGTCCGGGTCGTTCACAATGTAGTCTATGTCCATCCAGGTTGTGCCCGGCCTTTGCGCCGCGGCAACCACGCCCGGCTGGGGCACGGCGCCGGGCGGGGACTCCCCCGTCGTACGGTATGTGCGGCGGTATACATGGATCTTCTCGATCCCGCCCAGGTAGAGCGAGCCGGCGGAATCGACGAGTACCCCTCCCAACCCGCCCGAGACGTTGCCGAAGTTCTTGAGTAGAGTGCCGCCAAAATCATAGACGCGAGGCTGTGATCCGCCGACGTACACCAGCCCATCGGCGCCAACCGCGAGGAAGGCAGCGCCTCCCACCCCGCCCCATTCTCGCACAAAGGTCCCATCCGGTTGAAATACCTGGATGCGGCTATTCAAGGCATCACACACATAGACCATGCCGTCCGGCCCAACGGCAACACCCTTCGGGTTTCTGAATTCACCAGGCAGTGTCCCCTGGCTTCCCCACTTTAGCAGAAATGTCCCGTCAGGCTGGAAAACCTGGACACGGTGGCCGTTTTCCTCCGTCACGTAGACCAACCCGTCCGTATCCAGCGCAATGCCGTAAGGCCGGATGAACTGCCCGTCGCCGCTGCCGTTGCTGCCCCACTTGCGTACGAATGTCCCGTCGGGTCGTAAGACCTGTACACGGTTGTTGTCCCTATCAGCCACGTAGAGCAGGCCGTCCGTATCCATCGCAATGCCGTGAGGCCTACGGAGTTGCCCGTCACCCGAGCCGTCGCGCCCCCACATTTCCACAAACGTCCCGTCGGGCTCAAAGACCTGTATACGCTGCTGACTATTGTCCGCCACGTAGAAGACGCCGTTTGTTCCGCGGGCAATACCCCTGGGCTGAAAACCCTCATTCGCTAACCCGTATTGGCCGAACTGCCCGGAATAGGTTCCGTCGGCATCGAACACTTCAATACGGTGATTGTCGCTGTCCGCAACATAGACCTTGCCGTCAGCTCCCATTGACAAGCCCCAGGGATTCCTCAATTCGCCGTCACCGCTGCCAAGGCTGCCCCACTTGCGTACAAACGTCCCGTCAGGTTCGAACGCCTGAATACGGTTGCCCATCTTCTCCAAAACATGGACCTGCCCGTTCGTACCGAGCGCAACGCCGACGGGTTCCCTGAAATACCCGTCTGCTATGCCGCTTCTTCCCCACTTCCGCACAAACGTTCCGTCAGACTCGAACACCTGAACGCGGTGGTTCATCCTATCCGCCACATGGACCAATCCGTTCGTGTCAACCGCAAGGCCCACGGGTTCTCTGAACTGCCCGTCCGTGTTGCCCATGCTGCCCCATTTCCGCACAAATGTCCCGTCAGGCTGGAAGACCTGAATGCGGTGATTCATCCTGTCCGCCACATACACCAGCCCGTTCGTATCGACGGCAACGCCATGCGGGTTGCTGAACTGTCCGTCACCGCTGCCGTTGCTGCCCCACTTCCGCACAAACGTCCCATCGGCCTCGAAAACCTGGACACGGTGGTTGTTGCGGTCCGGCACATACACCAGACCGTTCGCACCGACCGCGATGCCGTAGGGGTCGCTGAACTGCCCGTCGCCGCTGCCGTTGCTGCCCCATTTCCGCACAAACGTCCCGTCAGTCTGGAAAACCT
>CAZKRK010000207.1:0-13156 GCA_964555035.1 uncultured Victivallales bacterium
GGTTCCGCATGAGCGAGTGGGACAACAAGCTGCTGAAGTACGGGAAGATGTTCGAGGACACCATGATGGATCTCTCCGTCAACGTGCCGCTCGAATCCGCACTGGACAGCGCATGGGAGATGCTGGCCGCCTGCTTTGACAAGGAAGAAACACGCCTGCCCTCCGAGCTGACGGACGCTTTCTGGCCCGGACAAGAGAACTGACCCGACCGGGTCCGGCAACAATGGAGACTTGAATATGGCTGAGCAAGAAAGAGACATGAACCTTGACGCGCTTGTCAGCAAGCTTCAAACCGAGGGAGTGGACAAGGCCAACGCCAAAGGGGCTGCGATCGTCGACAAGGCGACCAAGGACGCGGAAGCCATCCTGGCGCAGGCCCGCGAGGAGGCGGACGCCCTGATGGCCAAGGCCAGGTCCGAAGCGGAGCAGTACCAGCGAAACGCGGTCTCCGCCATCGAGCTCGCGGGACGGGACATGGTGCTCTCGCTCAAAGCCAGGGTGAAGGAGCTCTTCGACAGCGCGTTGCGCACCAGCATCGCGGCCGAGTTGGACGATGAAGGCCTGCTCAGGGACTTGATTGCCACCCTGATCAACTCATGGACGCGTGAGAGAACCGTTGAGATCCAGCTCAACGAGAAGAGGATGCTGCAGCTCCTGAAGATCGTCCAATCCGCGGTGAAGGAAGAGTTCCGGGGAGGGGTGGAGCTCAAGACAAACAGGAGCATTACGCGAGGGTTCAGGTTGTTTCTCAAAGAGGACGAGGTCAACTACGACTTCTCGGACGAGACGATTCTCGAGGCCCTCAGGTCCAGTCTCAACCCGGGAATCGCCAAACTGGTGAAATGAGCAGTTATCCGTTTCTTCTGGCGCAATTGCCGACCCTGAGTTTTCAGGAAACCGAATTTCCCTCGCTCGACGAGTTCCTCGAGCAGGCGCAGAAGTGGCTTTCGGAACAGGAGTACGCCATCCTTGCGCGCGCGGACCTGCATGACTACCACGTCGCGGACCAGGGCTACGAACTGCTCCAGGAATGGACCGAGTTCCAGTACAACCTGCGCCGGGACCTGGCCGGCTTCCGCGAGAACCGCCGTCTCGGGCACGACCACAAAACCCACATGTTTCCAACCGCGTACGTACGCGACGAGACGCCGCTGGTGGCGGAAGTGAAGCTCCTCAAACTGCAGTGGGAATTCCTGGCCGAGCGCAGACATATCCATTACGACGACCTGACGGCACTGGCGATCTACTCGCTGCACCTGCAGATCCTGGAACGAAAGGCCTCCTTCGACGAAGAAGCCGGCCGCGAGAGATTCGAGCAGCTCGCGAGTATCGACTCGCTTGACATCAATCTGGATGGATACCGATGGCAGTCAAACTGAAACTGACCAAGGATTCCCTGAGCAAGGAGAAGAAGAACCTCCAGCGGTTCACGCGTTTCCTGCCGACGTTGAAGCTGAGGAAGACGCAGCTCCTCAACGAAATCCAGGCAGTTCGAATGAGCATGGCGGCAAAAGAGTCCGAAATCGAATCGCTCCAGGCTGACGTCGCGCAATGGATCGCCGTCTTTGGAGAGGACGTCGACCTCGAACGGTTCTTCACGGTCCAGGAAGTCAAGGTGCAAACGGGCAACGTGGCCGGGATCGATGTCCCCACGCTGGACGATATCGTCTTCACGGAGCACGACTACGACCTGATGGAATGCCCTTTCTGGATTGATGCCGGCCTCAAGGCCCTCAAACAGGCCGTCCTGCTCAAGATCGAGTTGAAGATCCTCGGGGAACAGAAAGACATCATTACCGAAGAACTGAACACGACCGTCCAGCGCATCAGCCTCTTCGAGAAAGTGAAGATTCCCGAGACGCAAGAGAACATCCGCAAGATCCGCATCTTTCTCGGGGACCAACAGACGGCGAGCGTAGTCTGCGGCAAGATTTCCAAGAGCAAGCTCGACAGGAAACGCAAGAAGAAACGGGCGGCGTTCAGATGATAGTACCCATGAAGAAGACAGCCCTGTTCGTCGGGCTCAACGACCGCGACGAAGCTCTCAAGGTGCTGAGAGAGATCGGCGTTCTGCATGTGACCGCGGGCAAAACGAGCTCCAGCGACACGGCCAAGCTCGAAAGCCGGCTTGCCGCGGCGGACCGGGCGCTTTCCAAGATCCAGGCTGTGACCCCAACCGAACCACCGCCGAAGAAGAGCCCCGAATCCATCATCGCCGAGATACTGGAACTCGACGAGGAACTGGAAGCGTATCTCCTGAAGAAAGAGGAAGTCGAGTCCCGCATAGCGGTCTTCAGAAAGTGGAGCAACGTATCGCTGGACTCCATTCACAGTCTGCAGGCGTCGGGGGTCTCCGTCCGGCTCTACTCCCTTCACAAGGACCGCTACAGAGGACAGGACGAGGAACGGGACGACCTGTACCGGGTGGGAAGCGATGCCGACAACATCCTGTTGGCGCACATCTCCTCCGATGAGGGAGAGGAACTCCCTTTCCAGAAAGAGTACCTTCCCGAGGAATCGCGAGAGACGCTACGTGACAAGCGCCGGGACGTCGACGAGCGCTTGATGATCCTGAGACGTCGGCTTGCCACCATGGGAGAGTACGCAAGCCGCCTCACGAACCACCGGGAACGACTTGAAAGGGAGCTCCACTGTGCCCGCGTGAAGGCCGGCATGGGCGGGACGGATGAGATCTGCTACATTGAGGGCTTCCTTCCCGTCGATGCCGTTGAGCGCGTCAGGGCAGCCGCCGACAAGCACTCATGGGCCTACGTTTTCGAAGACGCGCAAGACGATGAGACCCCTACCCTGATCCGGAACCCGCGCTGGGTCAGCATCATCGATCCCGTGTTCAAGTTCCTGGGAACCGTTCCGGGCTACCGCGAGCATGACATCAGCTTGTGGTTCCTGCTCTTCTTCACCCTCTTCTTCGCGATGCTGATCGGCGACGCCGGGTACGGACTCGTCTTCCTGATCGCCACGGTCGCGGCCCAGAAAAAGATGAAGAAGGCCCCCAGACAACCGTTCATCCTCCTCTATGTCCTCTGTGCCGGGGCCTTGGTTTGGGGCGTCTTGAGCGGAACCTATTTTGGATCGGCGGCCCTCGGCGCACACCCGCTCCTCAGATCGCTGGTCATCGAGGAGATTGCCAGCTTCAGCCGGGAGGGCATGCTGAACTCCTCCAAGGAATCGACCCAGTTCATGATGGGCATCTGTTTTCTGATCGGGGCCGTACACCTCACCCTGGCCCATCTGACGGCCGCATGGAAGAAGATCAACTCGCTCCGCTGCCTGGGAGATTTCGGCTGGGTGCTGATCCTGTGGGGACTCTATTTCCTGGTGCGAACCCTGATTTTCAAGGACCCGTTCCCCGGAGCGGCCGGCGCTATCCTGGCCGCCGGCGCAGTCGTGGCCCTCGTGTTCACAAACTACCAGGCCAAGATCCTCAAAGGAATTCAGGAAACCGTGATTCAGCTCCCCCTTGCCCTGATCGGCGGCTTCTCGGATATCGTATCCTACATGCGTCTGTTTGCGGTCGGCTACACGGCCGTGGTCCTGGCCCACAGCTTCAACAACATGGCCGGCGACGCCTGTGGCGTCTCCGTGCTGCTGGCGGCACTCGTGCTGTTTCTCGGACATGCTCTCAATCTGGCCCTGAGCGCGATGGGCGTTGTCGTCCACGGCATCAGGCTCAAGATGCTCGAGTTCGCCGGTCATATCGGAAATGAGTGGACCGGAATGGAGTACGATCCCTTCCGTGAGAATGATGCAAACGAACAAGGAGGAACGTGATGGAAGGCAGTTTTGGCGACATGGGATTGTCCCTCGCACTGGCGGCGGCGGGTTCGGCACTGGGAATCGGCACGGCGGGTATGGCAGCGATCGGGGTGATGAAGAAGAAGTTCAAGGAGGGAACAAAGGCTCCCTTTGCGCTCTTCATCTTCATCGGTGCGCCGCTCTCGCAGCTCTTCTACGGGATGATCTTCAACAACGCCATTATCGGCAGCGAGCTCGGACCTGAATTCTACTCCTACCAGACCATCATGGGACTGGGGGCCGGCCTCGCCATGGGGATGAGCGCCTTCTTCCAGGGCAAAGCCGGCGCCCGCGCCTGCGACGCGATCGGCGAAACCGGCAAGGGCTTGGCCGACTACATCATGGTGATCGGTGTCATCGAATCCGTCGCCCTGCTGGTCATGATTCTGCTGATGATCAATATCCCCAGCGCTGCCGCATAGCCCCGAACCGGGGGGGGCGTAGCTCGCCCTCCCCTACTCTCAACACGCACCTTCCAGTCCCAGAGGACCTTACCTCTGGGAAGTTGGGGTGACACCATCTTGCCGCCGCAGACAGGGGGGCGAGCTCGCCGAAGGCGAGCAACATCACAGCCCGGCGAGGATCGCCGGGGGCAGCGCGCACATCAGAAGAGGCCCGCTCCCTGAAGGGGAGCCACATCTCAACGCGGCAAGGCGGATATCGCTCCCCTTCCAGAGCAGGTGAGAGGGACAGACCAGCACTGCGACCCCGAGCCCGCCTGCCATGCGGCGCGCTGCGGCATTCACCGTAGGGGGCGGATGTAGATGTTCTTCCAGCGAACGCTCATCGCGTTGGGATTCTTGCCCACGCCGTGAACCTGGAGTCCGATGAACCCCTCGCTGTTGTCCTTGTACCGCCGCTCGTCGTATTCCAGGTCGGCGACGGCGTTGCCGTTGATCCAGGTCTGGATCCGGCGCCCCTTGGCGACGACGCGATACTGGTTCCAGCCCTCATTCTCGAAGTGGCTGTGCGTACTGACCGACTTGTCTTTCGACTTCGGCTCCGGCGACTGCCACCCGCCTGCGGCCTCGCCGTAGATGAAACCAGACTGCCCCGGGCTTTTCTCGATCTCCACCTGCGGACCGTACACACGGCCGCCATGCTTCTCCCCCTTCAGTTTCGAACGAATCTGGCACCCGGAGTTGAAGAACTGGTCGAACTTCACTTCAAAGGTCAACTCGAAGTCCGCGAATTTCGCGTCGCTGCACAGGAAGGTGTTGGGGCTGCCCGACTTGGTCGTGCCGACCACGCAGCCTTCGTCGACTTTGTACGTGGCGAACCCGCTCTTGATGCTCCACCCGTCCAACGTCTTGCCGTCAAAGAGGAGTTGCCAGCCTTCCTTCTTCTGCTCCTCGGTCAGGGTGTTGTCTTCGGCCGAAGTGATGTGGCAGGCCGCGAGCGCCGCCAGGATGATGATGGTTGTGATCTTCTGCATGGTGTTCCTCTACGGGTTGGGGTTGCTGAATCCTCCCCGGCCTGAAGCCGGAATGCGTATCCAATCTGGCGAGGGCACGGCCGGATTGCAAGGAAGAAACTGCTGCAGGCGTGGACGTAGGTCCGTTTCCCGCTGAACCGCCTTTCGCCGTCCACAGTCACTCCCTGCTCACACGCAGGTTGTCGATGACGTATGTGCCGCCGGCGGTGAATCCAATGACCAGGTTCAACGTGACGCCCTGGTCGTTGGTGAGGGTTCCGGCCACCGTCGTCTCCTCACCTTCCGCGAGCTGCACCCGCGTAAAGCCGCACTTCGACTTGCCGCGGCTGAGCAGGTAGTAAGGAAATCCCTTTCCCCGCCGTTCGAGGACGCGACAGTCGAACCGGATGCGGCAGGTCAATCCGGGCGGCACTTCGATCCTCTTGAAACTGACCGTATTCCAGCGGCTCCCGGGACCATGGACGCGGAGAGAGACCTTGCCGTCAATCACCTCCTTGCGATTGCGAGTAAGCGTAGCCTTGTTCTTGTCCGGCCAGGCAAAGACAGCATCCAGATCGAAGTCCTCGAACGAGAACGACAGGACTTCGCCCCGTTCGAGCGGAGTCGGCTCCGGGGGAGGAAGCTCGCCAACCGATAGCCCGGTCATGGCATCCAGTTTCCGTCTGAACTGCATGCGGACCGCCGCGAGTTCTGGTTTCTCAACCAGGTTGTCCCACTCGTAAGGATCCTTCCGGTGATCATAAAGCTCTTCGAACCCGTTGTTGTACCGCGTATAGCGGAAGTCACGCGTCCGCAGGGAGTAGTGCTGCATCTCCGCAATCCTGGCGTATTCGGTTCCCGAGTAGACCATGGAAAGGGCCGCATCCGGACCGGCCCATGTCCCGTTCTCGGGATCCTCGAGAAACGGGCGCAGGCTGTGCCCGTCGAGCTCCGCCCCACTCTCGTTCTTCCGCGTGTCCCCTTCCAGTCCGCACAGATCGGCCAGCGTTGGGTAGAGGTCAACGAGCGAGACGGGATGCCCCGCCTCTTTGCCCGCCCGGGCCACGCCAGGCGCACGGACTATCAGCGGCACGCGGCAACTCTCCTCCCACAGCGACATCTTGAAGAGCCAGTCCTTTTCGCCCATGTTCCAACCATGGTCACTGGTGACGACCACGATCGTGTCATCACGAAAGCGACTGCCGTCCAACGCGTCGATCACCTGCCCGACGCAGTCGTCCACCGCGGCTACGGAGGCCAGGTAGGCCCGCGTGAACGTGCGTAGCCCCTCCAGGGTGCCCTCATAGGATTCCTTCAACAGCCGGAAGTACATCGGGCCCTTGGCCTTGTCGTTGACGACGTCCTTCATCCCCGTGTCCGCGTTGTCCCCTTCTTTGCGGACCGGCAGTTCGACATCCCCCAGCGGGAACATGTCGAAGTACTTCCGCGGCACGACAAGGGGTGTGTGGGGACGAATGAAACCGACCCCCAGGAAGAAGGGCTTGGTCGAATCCGAACGCGCGAGCTCGCCGATAGTCGCCGCGGCCCAGGCAGCGTTGCGCTCGTCCGGGGTCGGGTCGCGATCATCGGCACTCAACACCTTGAAGGGCTGGACCTTGCCCCACGTGCCGTAGATCCACCCCTCCCCCTTGGCCCTCTTGTTTGCCGGCGTGACGTCTTCCAGCGCCCCGTAGGAACCGTCTACCGCGCCGATGGAAGCGTACGGCTCCGGCACCCCGGGGTGCGCCAGTCGTCTCCCCGCCCGATGCCAGAACGGACCGTAGTCCGCCTTGTGCTTGAACTCGGTCCACTCCTCTGTGCGCAGGTGATGCATGAGCTTGCCCGACCCGACCACGTGGTAGCCGTTGTGCTTGAAGTGGTCCATGAGCGTGCGCGAGTTCTTCAGGACGGAGTTCTCGTACCACTTGTCGAAGTGATGATTCCTGGAGGTATGCGGGTAGATGCCCGTCAGGAAGCTCGAACGCGAGGGTGCGCAGACGGGATTATTGCAGTAGGCGCGTTTGAACGAGACCCCCGTGGCGGCCAGCCGCTCGAGATGGGGTGTTCGCGCCTGCGGGTGTCCGCCCAGACCGGTCACGTAGTCGTTGAGATCGTCGCAGACAATCAGCACTACGTTCGGACGCACACGTTCCGCGGCCCGCAGCCCCACGGCAGAGGGCAGTCCGAGAACCGCACCCGCAATCACCAAACCCGCAAGAGAAGTCCGTTCGTTCACTCCGAAGCCACCCCCGTCACGGCGTGTTGGGCACCCTGACCCGGTAGAATGCTGCCTCGCCCCTGTGCAGCACATTGCTCGGAATCCGCATCAACACGCTGTTTACGGGCCCGGTAACGGTGAGCTCGTAGGACCACCCCGTATTGGTCACCGTCACCAGATTGGTGGTGCTTTCGATCACGTATTCGATGTTGGGAATCGACACCCACTCGACTTTGACCGTCCCTGCATCATACCAGACAGTATTGGTGAAGCGGACCTGACCGGGATCGGGTTGATAGATGTCGACCACGTAGTCCTCCACCTCTCCGTCGCCGGCGCTGCCGCTCGGCCACAGGCCGCCGGCGCTGTCGCAGCGGAACCGTGCATAGGCACTGCCCATTCGCGCCGACCACGGGATTGAGAAGGTCAGGGCGTTCGTCACGCCGGCAGTGACCGCCGCGTCTGAGAGGATCTGCTCGGACGTTCCGACTCGCCATTTACCGTCACCGTCGAAATCGAACCAGGCGTTGATCAGGGCGCCCGAGGGTGAACTGACCATGTCGACCAGGACAGTGGCCGTGTTTCCGCGCACCAGCGGAGCGGGGAAAACTATCCCGTCTTCGTCGTCCCAACCGTCGTTCAGGTCGTCACCGTCCGCCTGGACAGTGGACACGCCGTTCTGCTCCGCATCCACGGTCGGCCCCATGAAGGGACCCAGGATCCGGTGGTGCGCTCCCGTGCTGATCGCAAGCGTCGGGTACGGATCGTCCGGCGCGTCACCCCAGTCGTACTGGGGCTCGGGTTCCTCCTCTTCTCCCGTGTAGATGGCAAATGCCAGGTCCACGGACTGGGTGGCCCTGGGGTGCCCGTTGGGGTAGCGCAGCTCGTTCCACACTCCCGTGTACGGCTCCTGGCCGTCCCCCCACACCGCATCGTCGTTCCAGTTGGTATCCGCCGTTTTCCAGCCGAATCTGGCCACGTCCCCCTCGTGCGGGACCGCCTGAACGTCCAACCAGTGCACGACCGGGGCGTTGGTGGTGCCGGACTGCACGAACGCATTGCTGGCGGCAATCGGGAACTCGTACCGGAAACAGATTGTGTCTCCTTCATTGGTATAGAACCCTGTCAGCGGATCGTACCAGCCCTCGGTCAGTCCCTCCGCCTCGATACCGACGTTGTACGTACCGGCCGTGAACGTCATGAACCACAGCACCTCGCCGGGCATGCTGTAGTGCCGGACCTCGTTCGTGGGAATGTCGCTGTGGAAGCTGAGAACAAAATCCCAGCTCGCCGGACCACCCTGCGGAAGTTCGTCCTTGTACCACGAACCCCAGACCACGACGTTGGTGATGGGGCCCGTGTACCTGCACTCGAAGTCATCCGCGAGCAGCGCGGGCTCCGTGCAGTTAACGTCCATTCCCTCGGGCGACAGGTCGGGACGCTGCACCCACTTGGCCGGCTCGGGCTCGACGCCCCCCATGATAATCACCTCGTGGTCCTCGACTTCGCCATCCAGGGCGCCGCCTGTCGGCGCATGCCCGCCCGCGGTGCTGATCCGGAACCGGGCAAAAGTCTGCCCGACGACCGAGCTCATCGGCGGCGTTACGGAGATGGAGTGCGGACCATTCGGCAGGGACCCGCCGTAGACGTTTTCGGCCGGCGACCACCTTCCGTCACGGTCGTAGTCGATCCAGATGTCGACCCCGCCGCCCAGACCGCTCTGGCTGTTGACCTGGATGGTGATGTTCGAGGTCTGCCCCTGGACCAGCGTCGGAATCGTCACGCCGTCCTCGTCGTCGTTGCCGTCGTTGTCGTCGCCCAGCGCATTCGGATCCTGCTGCCCGTCCAGCTCGGGATCAGGGCCGTCGGTCGCGTCGCCCAGCCACGGTCCGCCGATAGCATGGTGCGCCCCCGTGTTCATCGCAAGCGTCCAGTACGGCGAGGGAGCGTCGCCCCAGTCCAGTTCCTCCTGCGGCTCCTCCTCGCCCCCGTACAGGGCAAAGGCCAGGTCAATCGAGTCGCCGCGCCGTGGGTGCTCCTCGGGATAGATCAGTTCGTCCCACGGTCCCGCGAAGGGCTCGCGCCCCTCACCCCACACGGCATCGTCGTTCCAGTTGGTCTCCGACGTCTTCCAGCCGAAGAGAGCGGGGCTGCCTTGCCGCGGATGCGCCTGCACGTCCAGCCAGTAGACAACCGGCTCTTGCGTGGTGCCGTGCTGCGTGAAGATGTTTGTGGCCACAGCCGGGAAAGTGTAGCGGTAGCAGATCGTGTCGCCGGGGAAGTCGTACTCATCGCGCTCCGGGTCGTACCAGCCCTCCATCAGCCCGTCGCGCTCCACCTCGACCTCGAACATGCCGATCGTGAACCGCTGCGTCCAGATCACTTCGCCCGGCGTGCTGTAGCGCTGGATTTCATTTGTCGGGATGTCCGTGTGGAAACTCAACGTGAACTCGACGTTTGAAGCACTACCGAAGGGCGTCTCGTCGTTGTACCACGACGCCCACACAACAATACTCGTTATCGGCTCCGTCACCGTGCACTTGAAATCGTCCGCCAGGACAAACGGCTCCGTGGCCCTGACGTCCATGCCCTGCTCGCTCAGATCAGGCCGCTGAATCCACTTTGGTCCATCCTGGGGCGGCGCTTCCTCAATCGTAATCGCATAGTCCTCAACCTCGCCGTCTTCGATGTACCCATTGTAGGCAATGCCCCTCTTCGAGCTGACACGGAAACGGGCATAGGTCGTTCCGGCCGACGCCGACACGGGCACCGTGCCGCCCAGCGGCAGTAGCCCCCCTGCCGGAACCAAGACGTCCTTGAACACGTGCTCGTCGAAGTAGTTCCACGACCCATCGCCGTCATAGTCAATCCACGCGTTCAAAACGCCGTCGGTCGGGCAGTAGGTACCGTCGACCGTGAGGGTGAACCCCTGTCCGGGGACAAACAGCGAGGTGAAGATGATACCGTCCTCATCATCGGGTGACCCCAGGAGGTCGTCGCCGTCAGCCGCCGCCGTTGGCTGGCCGTCCGTCTCCACGTCAACGAATTCCCCAAGAAACGGTGCACCAAACACGACCGAATGCATGGCCCCGGTACTGGCGGCATACGTGGAGTAACTCACGGGCGCATCCCCAAAGTCGTATCTCTCTTCCCCTAGCGGAAGACCGTCGGCGTCGTTCTCTATCCTGGCACCGTCGCCGGCCAGCGCGATGTAGGTTGTTGGAACGGCCTGTGCCGGCATACTGCCGTTGCCGCAGAAAATGTCAAAACTGGCCCCGCCCCCGTTCTCCCACCACAGCGCGTTGACGGCGTACTCGCCCTCCGGCAGCGTGATGGCGCCGATCGTCCGGCTGTTCCCGGTATTCTCGTCGAGGACGATTTTGTCATTCTCGATGACGGATTTGCCGATCTGGTTGTGGACGATGCTGTCCCACGTCTGGCTGACAACCTGCAGCCACGAGCCGTCATCGCCGCGGAACCCGAGCCGGTAGGTGTCGTTGCTCAAGATCTGCAACTTGGCGGTCATGTACATGGCCACGCTGTTGTCGTCCCCCGGCGTGTCAAACGGAAACGGCACGCTGCCGAGCAGCTCCTGCTCGCCACCGCTTTCGGGGTCCAGGAAGTTGATTTCGCCCCACTGGGTCTGGTTCGAGCCCGCCTGCACATAGGGGGACACGGCATTCCAGGCCGTGCTTGTGTTCACGATGCCGCCATGCGCTCCGGGATTCGAGTGCCACACAGTCCAACCGGGAGCCAACACGCCGGGCACGCCGTAGTCCCCGATACCGGTGTAGCCGACCAGCCGCCAGGCGTCCGTGTCGCCCTCCTCGTGCCACTCGCCCATGGCCGCGAACAACTCCTGATACTGCTCGCCCCCGCCCTGATAAGCAACGAACTCCACCAGGTAGTCGCCCTCGGTCAGGTCAACGACACCGCGCGTGCTCCCCGCTCCGTACTCGCACGACAGCACGGACCGGTCCGTATGGTCGATCCAGCCGCTGCCGTGAGCAGAGAGCCACTCCTGTCCCACGATCCGCAACGCGCAGCCGTCGTCCGAACGCATGCCGAACGTCCAGAGCCCCGCATTGACCGCACCGATGCGGATCCGCCCCTTGTAGACGATGGCGTAGTTTGAATCGTTCGTGACGTGCAACGCGTCGCCAAACACAGGATCGTTGTTCGGGAAAAGACCGTTGTGCGCATCCGCGGCAACGTCGGGGTCGTACGTGTTGATGACGGCAATACCGGAATTGGTTGTGACTATCGTCCCCGCACCCGACGCCAGGATCCGCGACGCCACCCGCAGCTCGCCGATCCCCCCGGCGTCCCCCACGCGGTGCGCACCGAACGTCCCGGCGGCGCCTTCAGGACCGGGCAGGGTTGCGGAAATCACGGGATCGACCTGCTTCACGTCAAGCGTCACATGCTGAATCGGCGCAGGCGCGCCGATATCCCACTCCACTACGTAGACACGATCGTTGGTCGGGTCCCCGGAACCGGGAATCCCCGTACCGGCGTCATTCCACTGGCCGTTGCTCAGGATAACGCCGCCGTCTTCGGACGGTAGATCGTTCGGCTCGCTCCCGAGCCAGTTCATGAAGGTCGATCCGTCGTAGGGCTCTGCGCTCGTCCAGACCCAACCGTTGGTGCGGCGCACGTTGACGTCCGGCTCCTGCGTCGCGTCGCCGGATTCGTGCGCCCCGGGGAAGAACAAGCCTACAGAGTTCGTGTCATTGTCGGTCAGGCCGATCCAGGCGTCGCCGACGTATACGTACTGCCCTCCGACGGTTTGTACGCGTTGTATCCGCCGCACGAATTCCTGCTCTCCCCTGGAGTGAATCGAGACGAGATGTCCGCGAATCACCCCGCCTACAGGATCGGCGTTGGTCGAGTTCAGATAGGCGTTGTACCAGGATGTGGGGTACCCCTCTGCTCCCCCGACAACTTTGTAAAGATTCCAGGTTCCCCCCGGACCGTAGGGCCCCGTATAGTACTCGCCGTCACCCGCGGCCTCCGGCAGCGCGTTCGGACTCCCCCCGTCAACAAGATGCTGGATCTGCTCCGTTGTCAGCACCTCGTCGAAAACCGTCAGTTCGTCCAGCACGCCCCGAAAAGCCCGCGTCCCGGTCTGGGAGGCATCGCCCACTACGACAGGGTCAGCCCGGCGAACGGCGATCCTGCCCGTCGCCAGACCGTCCAGTTTCCCATTGACGAAGACGCGCTCGACGCCATGATCGAACTGCCACGCAACGTGATACCAGACACCCGTCGAGAGCGCGCTCACACCGCTGACGTCCGATCCGTAGTGCCCCAGGTACGCCTTGCTGCCACGCAGTCCGTTGTGCAGAAAGTTGTCGACGCTGGCAACCTGACCGAAGACCATGGCGTCACCCCCAGCCTTCGTGAAACGGATCCAGGCCGTCATAGTATGGCCCGTGCCCTGCAGGCCAAGCTGGTCGGCCCCGTACAGCGTCTCGATGTACACTCCGCCCCCACCCGACGCCACCCCGTCGAACACCAACCCGCCCGTGGGCGAAGCGCCCCCTGGAGCCCCCACAGTCCACACCGAACCGGTCCCGTGCAACAGGCCGTCCGTCACCACTCCGAGAGCCTTGTTGGTGATCGTGCTGCCGTCCCCCAGGCCGGCCCCCTCTTCAAAATCGTAGTACAGCAGAGGCGCCGGCGCCTCTGCTGTACTACGATTTTGA
>CAZKRK010000208.1:0-13106 GCA_964555035.1 uncultured Victivallales bacterium
CATCATCGTTTCCGACATCGCCCGCGATCCCAACAAGCTGCAGGACGTGAATCTCGGGCTCGACAAGGTTCAGTACTTCGTTACGGGCAACATCGCGGTACTAAGCAGCGAATAGTACGCGAAACCGCTACGGGGAGTGTTTCGCCTGTCGCTCCTCCCCCCTGTCCGGCGGCGTGGCCGACAGCGGGGATGCGACGTATTGGATCAGCGCCAGCAGGAGGAAGCTGAGTGCGGACACTCCCTCCACCAGCCGACGGTGGCGTGCGTAGAATGTGCGCGGCCGTTCGGCCACGCACGCGGCGTCAAACACCATTACTCCGGGCTTGTCCAGAGGCGGATCGTTGGCGTTGAGAACCGGGTCGAGTCGCCCGGACGGATTCACCAGTGCGGTAATGCCCCCGTTGGCAGACTTGGCAATCGCCACGCGGTTCTCGATGGCGCGCAGAACGGCGTGGGCCGTGTGCTGACGCGAGCCCGCCTCGGAGTCCATCCACTCCTCGTTTGCCTGGTGAACAAGGAAATGCACGCCTTTGGCCTGTCCGGCAACCAGGCTCGGGTGGGCTATCTCGTAGCATATGTTGAGCCGGAAACTCGTCGTCGAGTTGGGTTCCAGGAAGACGTCCTGGGCTTTCGTGCCCGGATAGACGCGTGGTCCCATGCCGTACAGTTTCCCGATGAAAGGCAACCGGAACGGCACGTACTCGCCAAACGGCACGAGGATGCGTTTCCTGTACAGCCCGAAGCTCCCGTCGCCGTAAACCATGCCCGCGTTGAACCAGCGATTGCTTTCCACCACCGCGGTTCCCGCGGCGAGCGTCATGCCGCTGTCCGCGACGAGCGTCTCTTCGACCCATTTTGCGGTATCGTTGGTGCCCATCACCGTCACAAGTGCCCGGGGCGGAGGGTGTCCGGATATGGGATAGGGCAATGCCGATTCCGGGAGGATAAGGATGTCCGGTTCGTATTTGCGGATGTCGGCGGCCATTCGCGGGTACGTGGCATAGCCGCCGAGCAGGGCTGGATCGCCGGCGTCTTCTCCTATTCGTACGTTGGCCTGGGCGAGGGCCATGCGGACCCGACGCCCCGCCAAACGTTGCGCCTCCAGTCTCGCGCCGACTGCGCGATTGGCGACAAACAGGCCTGCGGCGATGAGCAGGGCGAGCGCACAGGCGACCCAGGCGACACGTTTCCTTTGCGGCCGCCGAAACAGCATGATGCACTGCGCGATGGCGGCTTGCGGGAAGGCGATCAGCACGCCCGAGGTCACGGCCGCCCCCAGGTATTCGGCAAGCTGGATGCGTTCGGGATGGCCGGCCTGGGTGTGCACGAGGAGTAGCTGCGGACAGCGGTAGAGGGTGTAGGTACGCAGCAGCTCGCACAGGCTCCACGCCAGGGCCACGCACAGAGGTCTGGTAAGAAGGGCGAGCATAGACGTTGCCGGCAGGCGCGACAGTGACACACGTACCAGGAACACCCACAGCGTGAAGTAAGCCGCGAAGTAGAGCGAGACGCCTACCAGGCCGAGAAAGGTTGTCCGCGCCAGCCACGCCTGAAGTGCTGCGTAGAGCAGCGTGCTCGACAGTAACGCCGCGACGCAGGCGTTCCTGGTTCGCATGCGGGGAAGTTTCAGGAGCACCGGCATCAGGGCCACGTAGGCTGCCCGTGACGCGCCCACGGGAGGAAACGCGAAGTACAACAGAATCGCACTGAAACAGAACGGCGCGAGGTCGCGCCTGAGAGAACCGCTGTTTTGCTGCATGCCGGGGAGAGTATGCAAAACAGCGTCTTTTGTCACGAAAGGACAGGCACGAAAGGACTTGCGGCTGGGGGACTGTGCAAACTATGATCATTCGGTAGTTTGGTGCTTCGTTGAGCAGTCTGTAACCATCAAGTGGAGGAAGTCTAATGAACAGCCGTTTTGCTCTTGCCGTTTCGCTAACCGTCGCCCTTTTTGCTGTCGCCTGCTGTCACGGGGAAGTGACCCCATCGGAGGTGCTCGATGCCGTGGACAAGATGACGCCTGAGCAGGCCCTGGAGTTCACCCAGAAGCTGGAGTCCAGACTCTGGGACCCGCTCCCCTACGGTTTCTTTTCCAGCATGGCCGTCATGGTGGGGCCTTCGATTCACGAGATAGACTCAATTGAGGTCCCGCCCGGTGTCGGGGGTGCCGCGGATGCCCGTCCTGACGGCGCGGCTGGACAGGAAGTGAGCATTATCTGGCGCTGTATGGGGGAGCAGACCCTTGTGGGGTTGCGGTTCGCGACGCTCGCCGGCGACGAGTCGCGGACGGCGGGTGGCGGTTATCAACGGACGGAAATACTCTCCGGAAGCGTGGCGGTTGCGCTGCACCAACAGCTCGTCCGTTCCGAGTCATGGCTTTTATGGGTCGACGTGTCGGGTGGCTACGCCGGCCTGGAAATGGAAGAGGTCGTAACCCCCGCCGAAGGCGGCAGTACCGTGCGATACTACGATGGGGGCTATGCCTTCGGCGAGGTCAGGGGCGGCGCGACATGGCGCATCAATCCCATTCTGGGGATTTATGCTTCCGGCGGGTACCGTTTTGCGGATGACGTGTCCCTGGACGAAGGCGATATCGAGAGCGGGATTGACCTGGACCACTCGGGGGCCTGTTTCCAGCTTGGCCTTGCGGTCAACCTGTGACACAGGCAAGAGAATCAATTCTGCCGATTCGTGCCACTGATTGGTGCGCGACGTTGTGCGGGAACGGCAGTCAGGAGGAGGGAGGTCGAATGGCTTTGTGATGTGAGGAGTCGAGTAGTACTTTGTTTTTGTCCCAGGAGTAGTTGCCAAATTGGTTTGGAGGGAGTGTGAATACGCACATGTTGAAGAGTGTTCTGTGCATCACGGTAGTGTTGGTAAACGCGGTTGTTGTCGCGACCGCCCAGGACGACAGCGGCACCGAGTGGGTAGGTGGGGTCGGGTTGCTCATCGGTCCGGGCTGCAACGATGCGATAGAGGATGCCTACCCGAACCATGTAGTGTCGGGAGGGTACGGGTGGCTGGACCTTGAGCTGGGCCTGCGATTGAACGCTACGGACCAGTTCTCGGTAACGCCAAACATTGACTTCCTGGTCAACTTCGTGTTTGGCGACGAGAGCTTCGTTAACATGGTTATTCTTCCTGCTCTTTCCGCTCGCTACGCGTTGGGTGCGGCGCCTTCAGTGTATCTGCAAGGTGAAGTCAACTACGGCATACCGAATACGGGTGGCGATCAGATTGAGACGGATCCGGGAGGAATCGGATTTGGTGCAACGGCCGGCTATACCATGAAGAGTGGCGTGGACATAGAGCTAGGCTATCTGCATCTGCCGGTCGAGAGTAACGGTGAGGACAAGAACTTCGGAGGTGCGCTGATTAGAGTGTGCGGCACATTCTGAGAAATGTCTGACGGTCAGAGGCCTTGACGGGTATGTCGCGAACTCGCCGTCGCGGGCCGGCCGTGATCTAGACGAGACGGAAACAGGAACATGTAGATTGGTAAGGAGAATCAACACGATGAGAACTATGGCAAAAGTAACGGGAATCCTCTGCATTGCAACCATGTTTGTCGGCTGTATGGCGAACCAGCCTGTCAAGTGGAACAAGTCGGGCGCCCTAGACGTTGCCAAGGGGGGCAAGGTGGTGGTGAAGGCCGAGTGCGAGATGCCGTCGCTCGACGTCAATTACCTGCAGAGCGACATTCAGGATCGTGTGAGCCGGGTGCTGACAGGCGACGCAAACGGGGCGGATGCCTACTGCGTCCGGGTCACCATAACGAGGTACGACGAAGGCAGCGCTTTTGCCCGCTTCATGCTGATCGGACTCGGTCAGATGTATCTCGACGGGGTGGTTGAGGTTACCCAGGGCAACCCCCCGGTGGTAGTCCGCGACGGCGGTTTCAACAAGAACTACTGTGTGGGCGGAATGATAGGCGGCATGGCGACGATGCAGAAAGACGTCCTGCCCAAAGTCGGCAAGGCAATTGGCGCCGCTCTCCAGGACAGCAAATAGCAGAGCAGCGAATAGCGAAAAGGGCCGGGACGTCCCCGCGAGGGACGTCCCGGTCTCTTTTTTGCTGGACCCGGACAGCGAATGTCACGAGCTTCCTCAACCCAACCAGCCAAGTCATGCCCTGCTTCTGATTGCCAGGAAGTAGACCAGCAGCACGGCGCCCAGCAGGTACATCAACCAGCTTATGCTCTTTCCGCGCCCGCCGAGGAGCTTTATCACCGGGTAGCTGATGAAACCGAGCGCCAGGCCGTCGGCGATGGAGTAGGTCAGGGGAATGCCGATCATGGTCAGGAAAGCCGGGATACATTCGGAATAGTCGTCCCAGTCGATCTTGCGGACGTTCTGGATCATCATTGCGCCGACCAGCACCAGGGCCGGGGCCGTGATTGGGGCGTAGCTGCCGACCATCGCCACGATCGGGCTGAAGAATATCGCCAGGACGAAGAAGAATGCCGTCGTCAGCGCCGTCAGGCCCGTACGCCCGCCCTGTTCGACTCCGGCCGTGCTCTCGATGAAGCTGGTCACCGTGCTTGTGCCCATGCAGGCCCCGGCGACCGTGCCGAGCGCATCGGAGAGCAGGGCCTGCCTGGCGCGAGGCAACTTGTTCTCCTTGATGAAACCCGCCTGTTCGCTGACGCCGATCAACGTGCCGACGGTGTCGAACATGTCCATGAAGAGGAAGATAACGATGAACGGGATCATGGTGCCCGTCAGGGCGTGGCGGATGTCCATCTTCATCAAGGTAGGCATGAGGGACGGCGGTGGGGCGATGACCGCGTCGGCCATGCGGAAGCGCGTAACGAGCATCGATTCCTTGAAGGGGCCGAGCTCTGTCAGCCAGACCGGTCCGCGCGTGAGCAGCAGATGGGCACCGGCAGAGACAACTGTCGCGGCCAGGATGCCCAGCAGGATCGAGCCCTTGACGCGTCGCACGTGCAGGGCCGACATGACGACCAGGCCGAAAGCGAAGATGAGCAGGTCGGGCGAGGCGAAATGCGCGTTGAGCTTGACCGCCGTGCCGGGGTCCTTGATGACGACGCCGGCGTTTTGCAGGCCGATGAAAGCGATGAAAAGCCCGATGCCCACGGCGATGCTGTTCTTGAGGCTGGGACTGAGGGCGTTGATGATGAGCTCACGCACGCGCAGCAGGGAGAGCACGAGGAAGGCAACCCCTGAGATGAAGACCACGCCCAGCGCAACCTGCCAGGCGGTTGTGGCGCCGTCTTTGACCGCGGCCAATCCCGCGGCAGCGGGAATGACCGTGAACACGAAGAAGAAGTTCTCGCCCATGCCGGGCGCCTGGGCGATGGGATAGCGCGCGTACAGGCCCATGATGGCCGTGGCCAGCGCCGCGGCCAGGCACGTGGCGACCATGACGGCGCCGAAATCCATGCCCGTGTCCGAACCGAACAGCGCCCCCGAGAGCACGGCCGGTTGCAGAAAAACGATGTAGGCCATCGTGAGAAAAGTAGTGACGCCGGCCAGAAGTTCCGTACGGACGGTCGTGCCGTTTGCCTGCAGGTTGAATAGTTTGCTGGTCATAGGTCAATTGGTCAATTGGTTGATTGGTCAGTCGGGTCAATTTGGTCTCAAGACTATAGGGGCGGGAGGGAGGGAAGGCAAGTGCTGAGGAAAGCACGATTGATTGATGATTATCGACTTCGCAAATCGGAAATCATCAATCGGAAATCATCAATCGGGTATCCCTTCCTGCGCAGGGCTTCGGGGAGGCGCTTGTCGAAGGGGGCCGGGACGGGGCCGCCCAGTGCGGCGAGGCGATCGGTGGCTAGATGGGCGTTGTGGGGGCGGGTGGCTTTGCGGGTGGGGTCGCTTTCGCTGGGCAGGATGTGAGACGGGTCCTTTCCGAGCAGTGCGGCGACCGCCCGCGTCCATTCGTACTGGGTCGATTCGCGCGGGGCGCCGGCGTGGACGATTCCGGCGCAGTCGTTCCGGAGCAGAAACCCGACCACGGCGGCGACGTCGCCGGTGTAGGTAGGAACGCGAACGAGGCTGTTGTCGCGTGTGGTCGGCTTTTCGCAGAGTGCGACTTCGACGGCTTCATCCAGCAGTGGCGACCGCAGTGGCGGCGGTGGAACGCCATAGAGGGCCGGGATGCGCAGGATTACCGCGGATGGATTTGCGGCGGCAACAGCCTGTTCCGCCTGTTGCTTGGTTTCGCCGTAGTAGTTGACGGGGTTTGGGTTGTCTTCTTCCCCGTAGGGGGGATGGCGGCCGTCAAATACGTAGTCGGTGGAGATGTGAATGAACCTTGCCCCGCGTTCAGCGGCCGTGGCGGCGAGTCGCGCGGGCGCTTTCGCGTTCAGCTCGAGGGCCGCTTGCCGGTGTTGTTCGCAGTAGTCCGGGCTGCGAAAAGCCGCGCAATGGACCATGGCCTGCCAGTCCATCGCGGCCACGGCCCGTATGCCGCCCTCAGAGGCAAGGTCGACGGCGGTCATTCCCTCGCGTGACGAGGAGTGTGAAAGGAGGATCAGGGGAAAGGAGTCCGCCAGGGTCTCGATAAGCGCGGCGCCGAGCAGACCGCTGGCGCCGGTGATGACTACGCGATCATCGCGGGGTGCGTCCATTGACCGACAACCAATGACTAGCTAGAACCGGATATGCACTCCGCCGGCGAAATCGGCTTCGTCCAGGTATTCGATGGCGAACTCGAGGGCGACGGTCTCGGTGAAGAAGATGTCCACGCCGACCGTAGCGCCGTACTCATCGCCATCGTCGAGGAGCGAGTCGCCATGCACTATGGACGCGATCACGCCGCCGTAGAGGCAGATGCTCTCGGGTAGATAGATCTTGCTGCCGACAATATCGTTGACGAGGCCGACCGTCAGGTGGGCGTAGACTTCGCCCCAGTCGGTGTCGTCGTTGACTCTCTCTGTCTCGGTCAGCGTGTACTCGCATCCGGCATTGACGCGAACGCGGTCCTCCATCAGAAGCGGGTCGGGAATGACGTGGTCGAGTAGATTGACGTTCACGCCCAAACCGTACTCCGGTTCCCAACCGCCGTACTCCTCTATACCGATCTTGGTTTTCGACTGGCCGAGCGTTATGTACGGTGTAACCCAGCGCAGGGCGTCGTAGCCAACGTACATCGAGTACTTCTGGTGCTTGATGTCGTTGGGTCCGGACTTGCGTTCACGCCCCAGCCCATAGAAGCCGAGGCTCCATCGACTGAGATCGGCGACGGTGTCGAAGTGCTCGATTCCGAGGTTGCTGCCGCTTCCGGGGGTTGCCGACACAGGGATCGCGTTGCAGAGCATAAGCGCCGCGCCAACACTACAGGACAGAAGAAGGGTATTGGTTCTCATGGTCGATATGGTAGGCGTTCAAATTTCACGCGTGCAAGCAAATAATTGAAAATAGTTGGATTTAGCGCGACGTTGGATGCTAGTCTGCGTTCTTTCTTTCTGGTAGGCAATATGGGGGCAACGAGGGGAGCCCTTTCTGACTGAGGCGTGGGGTCGCCGGCGCGACCCGCAGACAGCAGTGACGGAGGATTTCGATATGAGGCAGTTTGCCGTGCTCATGGTTGTGATTGTGGTGGGAGCCGGGTGTCATCCCTGGGGCGCTCCCGAGCGCTTGAAGAAGTACACTTCCGTGGCCGATGCGCTGGCCGAGAAGGAGGGCGCCGCCTACGTCAACCTCTATGACGCGGGGGTCAGCAATTTTCCGGTTGAACTCGCGCAGCTGCCCAATCTTGCGAAGCTGAGCGTTCGCAGGAACGCACTCAAGAACCTGCCGCCCCAGATCGCGTCTCTGAAGGCGTTGAACTGGCTGGATGCCAGCGAAGCCCAGCTGAGCGCTCTGCCGCCCGAAATCGGGAGTATGACTCAACTCCACGTGCTGTATCTGGCCGACAATCGGCTCACGTCACTGCCGACGTCTCTCGGGAATCTGGAGGCGTTGAGCTATCTGAATCTCGACCGCAACAAGCTCACGGCCCTTCCCGCCGAGGTCGGCCGCATGAAGGGACTGCGCTGGCTTCGGTTGACCGGAAATCAGCTCGCCGCGCTGCCCGAATCGATTGGAGAACTGACCGCTTTGGAGCGCCTCTATCTGGGACAGAACAAGCTGAAGGGACTGCCGTCCAGTCTGGGCAAGCTGACGGCCCTGACCGATCTCGTCCTGGGGGACAACAAGCTCGACGGGCTGCCCCAGTGCATCTTTGAACTGGAGGGTCTCGAGCGCCTGAATCTGAAGGGCACCGGTCTGAAGAAGCTGCCGGACGAGATCGCGCGCCTGGGGAACCTGAGGACGGTGCGCATGGACAAGAACCATGTTCCCAAGGAAGAAGCGGAGCGGCTGCGCGGGCTTCTGCCGGACTGCGTTTTCATCTTCTAGGGGCCTGTTCGCATGGCACTGAGCATCGGCATCGTAGGGCTTCCCAACGTCGGCAAGTCAACGATTTTCAACGCCCTTACCCGTGCGCAGAACGCCGAAGCCGCGAATTACCCCTTCTGCACCATCGAGCCCAACCAGGCCGTAGTTGCCGTGCCTGATCCGCGTCTTGAGCAGATTGCGGAGGTTGTGAAACCCGGCGCCACCGTACATGCCACGGTGACGTTTGTGGACATCGCCGGACTGGTCGAGGGCGCCAGCCGCGGCGAAGGACTGGGCAACCAGTTCCTGGCCAGTATCCGCGAAGCCGACGCGGTTTTGCACGTGGTGCGTTGTTTCGAGGACGAGAACGTTGTCCATGTTGCGGGCGACGTGGACCCGGTGCGCGATGCGAGCGTGGTTGAGACCGAGCTCGTTCTGGCCGACATGCAGACGCTCGAGAAGCGCATCCACAAGCTCTCTCGCCAGGCCAGGGCAGAGAAGTCGCTCCGCGGCGAGCTGGCGGTCGCCGAAGCTCTCCTGGCGCATCTGGACAGCGGCAAACCGGCAGCTCTCTTTGAAGACAGGGAGGGCGAGCCGTTCCGCATTCTGGCCACGGAGGCGCCGCTCATCACGTTGAAACCCGTGATCTACTGCGCGAACGTTGCCGAGGACCCTGCTCACAGCGCGGGCGTTGCGGCACTGGCGCGGCATGCGGAGGAGAGGGGCGGGGGGATGGTGGCCGTGACAGCCGGGATGGAGGAAGAGCTCCTGGGCGTGAGCGAAGACGAACGCCGCGAGTTTCTCGAATCGTTCGGTGTCGCCGAAGACGGCTTGAATTCGGTCATTCGCGCCGGATACGAGACCCTGGACCTGGTCAGCTTCTTCACGACCAACGAGAAAGAGGCCCATGCATGGGAGGTAGTGCGCGGCACGCACGCTCCCCAGGCCGCGGGCAAAATCCACACGGATTTCGAGCAGGGATTCATCCGGGCCGAGGTCATCGGCTGGGAAGATTTCGTCCGCATGGGAGGAGAAGCCCCCTGCAAAACCGCCGGCCTGATGCGCACGGAAGGCAAGGACTACATTGTGCGGGACGGGGATGTGATCCTGTTCCGGTTTGCCTAGCCTGAAACTTCACGCCCTGTGAGTATTCCACGGATGAATGAAAAGCACGGATGGAGAATTGGAGTCCTTTCATCCGCGTTGTTCATTCATCCGTGGGGTTCATCCTGGAGTTTGCACCCCCCAATTGTCCGAGGCCCGGCGCCTTGGGGCGGAACCTGTCGAGAACTCCACGGAAATGTAGCCGCGAGCGTCAGCGAGTGGCCCCACGGCTGTTCGCTTCCCACCCGGCCCTCCCCCCCCCGCACGATGAGGGGACAGCCATATCGGCAGACGACCTGTCATCCCGAGCGCAGCGCAGCGGAGTCGAGGGATCTCGAGTATTGTGATTGCCCCAGGCGTCTTTCCAAACCACGAGATCCCTCGACTCCGCTACGCTGCGCTCGGGATGACAGGTCGTCTGCTCTAGCCGGGAACTTCAATCCCGGCCGCTTTCTGTTCAAGACTCCCGGGAGGTAAGGAAGTCCGGATTACGATCCGGTTGGCGGCCGTGCCTTAGAATACGTACTGGGCCTGCACGAACAGCTCGTTGACATCGTTGCCGGTCTTGCCGTCCTTGTTCTCGCCGATGCGGTAGGTGGTCTGCAGCTTGATGTCGTGGCTCTGGGTCACGTAATAGTTGAAGCCGACCGATGTGCGCGTCCAGGCGGTGGAGTAGTTGTCGGCGTCCTGCCATTGCCAGCCGCCCGTGACTTCCAGCGTCTTGGGCAGAATCATGAAGGCGGCTTCCGCCGAGAGGTTCTGCAGGGTCGTGGCGCTATCGAGGTAGAGGCCGTCCGTGACGCCGGCGTCGACGAGGTTCGCGTCGAACTGGTTGTACTGAACGTCCAGGGAGAGCCCGTAGGCGCGGATGGCGCTGCCGACTTCGAAAGCGAAGACGTCGTCCAGGTCCTGCTTGCCGAGGTCCGGGGAGCCGTCGTCGCCGAGGGCGACGGGTGTGAGATTGTCGTCGTCGTTGGCCCAGTAGTAGGTAGAGGCGCCCACGGCACACTTGAAGGAGTCGGCCTTGAAGTCGCCCTGGCTCCACTTGACAAAGCCCAGCGGATGGTATTCGAGGCGGGCGCCGACCATTGGCCCCTGGCTCCAGTCGTCGCCGCGATCCAGCTGGATCGCGGACTGCCACTTCAGTTCCTTGTTGTCGGGATCGTGTGCGGCGACCGCGGCCGCGCCCATCCAGAGGATCTTGTCGTTCGCGAGCTTGCCCCTGAGGTGAGCGCCCGTCTGACGGTGGGGCGAACCGTAGCTGTCGTTGCCGACAAAGGTGCGCTCGACAAAGCTCTGGTACTTGTTCGAGGTCAGGAATTCACGCGAGAACAGGAAATCGGTGTTGCCGAGGGCGATTTCGGCGAAATCGAACCCGAGGTACTTCATATAGACGTCCTGGAGCGAGATCTTGCCCCTGCCCATACCCCACTGGAATCTGCCCTTCCAGTTCTCGTTGACGCTGCCTTCGATGTAGGGACGTATGCGGCGCGCCTTGAAATCGTCGGTTGTTTCGCCGTTGTTCGGGTCCGTGAGAAGATACTGGAGTTGAAGGCGTCCGCCCAGCTTCAGGTAGTCGCCCTCTTCGTTCTCGTACTTGACGCCACCGGCATTGGCCGCGCGGATCGTCAGGAGTGTCACCGTCAGTAGACATGCCCAGTTGGTGATCTTCTTCGTCCTCACGAGATCTCCTTTTCTCAATCCAGTTTCAGTTGCCTGCGATTGCGTGTCAGAAACGTAAAAGACCGTGCTTGCGCTGCGTTAGGCGTTGACAAGCGTTATGTTAGAACTGTGTTAGACTGCGTAAGCCTCCGTTGCCGGTTCAGGGGGCCGAAGTCACTCTGCCTTCTCCCCCCGACCCCCTTCTATTGAGGAGAGGAGCAAGTTTCCGGCTGGAGGAGTTGAACAGCAAGGAAGCGAAGACAGCGAAGAGCGGCAGAGCCCGAGCCTTCGCTTTCTCCGCTGCCTTTCTGTTCCAAAACACAGTGCCGCGAGGATTCTTAACGACTCTTAAGGTGACGGTCCTTGCTCTACCCGGTCGCTTTGTCCAACGCTCGGTCGCATCAGATTGGGAACCCCTATAGATCGAGGAGATTCGCATGACGACGAGTGTATCGACAAGACGGACGGTTGCGTGGCTTGCTGTGGCAGTACTGTTTGTGGGCGGCGGCCCCGTTCAGTCGGCTGAGGAACCGGTAGAGCAGCAACTGGCCGCGTTACGAGAAAAGGTGGCCGGACTTGAAAAGGAGGCCAAACCCAACGAGCTGGTAGCATACTGGGACAACGGTCTGAGAATCGGACGCCGCAACGACAATGCCTTTAAACTGCGCATAGGCGGCCGTTTGCACAACGATTGGGCCGTCTACGATCAGGACGCCGGCCTGCGGGAGGCCGTTGGCGAGCTGGAGCCCGGCACGGAATTCCGGCGGGCGAACCTGTACGTGGAAGGCGCGATCTACGATAACACGGTCGACTACAAGTTCGAGCTCGAGTTTGCGGGTGGGATTGAGTTTCAGGACGCCTACATCGCCCTGAAGAACCTGCCGTTCGGGACGCTTCGTTTCGGCCACGACGAAGAGGAGTTCAGCATGGATGAGCTCACCAGCAACAAGTACATCACGTTCATGGAACGGGCGCTGCCCAATGCTTTGAAACCGGGTACAAACACCGGTATCAGCCTGCGTGACACGCACCTGGGGCGGCGGTTGCGATGGGCGATCGGCGCGTATCGCGACACCGGCCGCTACGGTGAGCCGAAGGGGACCAACGACTATGCCGTAACGGCGCGACTGAGCGGATTGCCGGTTTGCAGCGAGGATCGTCGCCGGCTCGTGCACCTCGGTGTGGCGGGCAGCCTGCGGTGTCCGGCCGACGAGGAGCTACGCTACAAGGCCGGGCCGGAATCGCATCTGGCGGCGAACCTGGTCGACACCGGCGTGTTGCCCGTTGACCGGGTTGCGCTGGGCGGTGTCGAAGCCGCGGCCGTCCTCGGGCCGTTGTCGCTGCAGGGCGAGTACATCGTCTCCGACGCGGAACTGAAGAACGGTTCGGACGCCCAATTTGCGGGTTACTATGTCTTTGCGAGCCTCTTCATAACTGGCGAAAACCGGCCGTATGACTTGGGTGACGGCGTATTTGGCCGCGTAATCCCGAGCAGTAACTTCAGCTTCAAAGACGGGACTGCCGGCGCGTTCGAGCTGGTTGCGCGCTATTCACGCCTTGACCTGGAGGACTGCGAGGTCAACGGGGGCGCCCTGAGCGATGTTACGGCCGGGCTCAACTGGTATTTGAGCCCCAATACACGCCTGATGTTCAACTACGTTGTTGCTGACACGGATCACCTGCATGACGGCCGGGTCCAGGCGTTCCAGGCGCGGGCGGCGGTGGATTTCTAGCCCGCGACCCGGGTGTGGCATAGGTAGCAAAATGGATCGGGGAGATCGGACAATCAATCGTCCACCGCTATCGTCGCCCGCTATCGTAGACCGAACCGAACGCCGGTGGACGATAGCGGTGGACGATAGCGGTGGACGATGGTGAGGGGAGGCGAACCTGCATGTTGCTGTCGCGCCGCGGGGAGAAGACGAAGTAGCGCGACTAGGTAGAGGGTGTCCGAAAAGCCCCTGGAGACGGCGGTCCTCCGCCGTTACGAGCAA
>CAZKRK010000209.1:0-13074 GCA_964555035.1 uncultured Victivallales bacterium
CGGCGATTGTCCAATATGCGGTTCTGCTCACGACGCGCTTCTCCCAGATTTGTATTGTGGGAATTCCTTACCTGAGACTTGGACGGAAAGCAAGCGCGCGGGCGATTTCGTTAGTCCCCGCCTCGCGGCGCCCACGCCCCTCCCAAGCGCCCCCGCCGGCGAAGGCCGCGCCGCGGCGCGGCCTTCGCCGGCGGGCGCTCGGGAGGGGCGTGGGCGCCGCGAGGCAGTGTAGCCAGACAGCCTAAGCTTCCCGCCCGCAAGGGGCGGGGATTCCACCCACTTTCTTCGTTCGCACCCCTGCGCTGGTTTGCCCAGCATTCTTGTTGACTTGGCTGCCACGTTCCCGTACAGTCCCTCGCGTTCTTGTCACCGGAACGCCCGTTTGTGGGGGATTAGCTCAGGTTGGTTAGAGCGCTACCTTGACACGGTAGAAGTCGGCAGTTCGAATCTGCCATCTCCCACCAGCCTTCGCTCGCAGCGCAGCGAAGAGCGAAGGCTGTCACGCCGTAGCCGACCGAAGCGAAGCGCAGGTTGCGAAGGCGGACCGGGCTCGATGCGCCGCGCGACTACGGCTTGGCATGCCCCTCTCCCCCCTCTTCCCTTGAAACCCACGCCCGGATCTGCCACTATGGCGACGCCCTGATGATCCAAACGGAGTGCGTTTCATGCGCGATGTGCTCGTACTTGTGAATCCGAAATCCGGTTTGCCGCGTTCCTTTACGGCACTGCGAAGCGCAGTGGAGACCCACTGGGACGTGCCGGGCACGTATCTCTACTACCAGTTCTCCAAGTCGAAGGAGGACGGCATCGAGAAAGCCAGGCGTGCGGTCGCGCAGGGCGTCGACACGATCCTGGTGGCCGGCGGCGACGGCACGATCAGCACGGTCGGCCGCGTGCTCGTCGGCTCGAAAGTGGCGCTCGGCGCCATTCCCTTGGGAAGCGGCAACGGTTTTGCCCGTCACTTCGGTATACCGTTGCTGGTGAGCGAGGCTGTTCAGGCTCTGGCCTGTGCGCGCGTGAAGTCGATCGACGTAGGCATCGTTGACGGCATTCCCTTCCTCGTTACCTGCAGCATGGCGTGGGACGCGGCCATTGTACGCTCCTTCGAGAAGTGGCCTGTCCGCGGTGTGCTGCCGTATGTCTTCGCCGGCGTTCAGGAGATGTTTGAGTTCTCGCCCCAGGACATGTGCATTCGTACCGGAGACGACGAGCCTGAAATCTATGCCAAGCCGGTCCTGTTCACGGTTGCCAACTTGACGCAGTTCGGGGGCGGCGCTCAGATTGCGCCTACGGCGAAGGCGGATGACGGCTATCTGGAGCTCGTGGTTGTGTTGCAGCGGGAGCTGCCGAAGCTGTTGCCGCACATGCCGCGGCTGTTTGACGGCTCGCTCACCAATGTGCCCGGTCTGCACACGCGGCGTTTTCGCAGCATGACCGTCAACCGGGCCGAGGCAAGCATCATTCAGGTCGACGGGGAGATCGTCGAGGCGGGGCAGGAGGTCTGCATTGAAGTGCAACCCGGCGCGTTGAACGTCCTGGTTCCGAGCCCGTGAAGCGCCTGCCGATATACGAGGCCGAGGACCGCATCGTAGACGCGCTGCGGGCGTCGAATCGCCTGATTGTGGAAGCCCCGACCGGGTCGGGCAAATCCACCCAGATCCCCCAGATGCTTCTCGATCGCGGCGTAGCCGGATCGGGACGGATTGTCGTGTTGCAGCCGCGCCGTATCGCAGCCCGCATGCTGGCGCGACGGGTGGCGGGCGAACGGCGCTGCCGACTGGGTGAGGAGGTCGGGTACCAGGTGCGGTTCGAGAACCACTCGAGTTCTCGCACCAGGATCAAGTACGAGACGGACGGGATCCTGCTGCGCGAGATGATGGGCAATCCTACGTTGCGTGGCGTGGACGCGATCGTGTTCGACGAGTGGCACGAGCGCCACCTCTACAGCGACGTTATGCTTGGGTTTGCGCGCTGCCTGCAGTCCGGCGCGCGGCCCGGGCTGAAGACCGTCATCATGTCGGCCACGTTGGATGCGTGCGAACTTGAATCGTCTCTTGACCCGTGCCGCGTGGTTCGCTCCCGGGGGCGGGTCTATCCCGTCGACATTCGTTACCTGGACAGCGCGGCCCGCGCCAAAGCGGAGCCGTGGAAGACCGCCGCGCGCGCGGTCGCGAGTCTGCTCAGGGAGAAGCGCGAGGGCGACATGCTCGTGTTCATGCCCGGGGCCTACGAGATCCGCAGGACCGTTGAAGCACTGCAGCATTCGTCGGATGTTCGCGGATGCGAAGTCCTGCCCCTGTATGGCGAACTGACTGCCGAAGAGCAGGACCGTGCCCTGATGCCGTCGGATGCCAGGAAGATCGTGGTGGCAACCAATGTTGCGGAGACATCGCTGACGATCGAAGGTGTCACGATGGTGGTAGATAGCGGGCTGGCGCGCAAAGCCTCTTTCGACGCGCGACGCGGCATCAATACGCTGTTGATAGAGAAGATCAGCAAGGCTTCGGCTGACCAACGGGCTGGGAGGGCCGGGCGCTTGAATCCGGGCTGCTGTGTGCGTCTGTGGACGGAACGCGACCACGCCGGACGACAGCGCCAGGATCCTCCCGAGCTGCACCGTGTTGACCTTGCGGAGACGCTGCTTCACCTGCACGCCGCGGGGGTTGCCGACCTGGCAGGTTTTCCCTGGGTGGATGCGCCCTTGCCCAGTTCCGTCGAGCGGGCGGAGCTCCTATTGAATGACCTCGGCGCCCTTGACGATGCCGGTGACGTAACCGAGTTGGGGGTTCGTCTTGCTTCGTTTCCGTTGCATCCGCGGATTTCGCGCATGCTTGTAGCCGGCGAGCACTTCGGATGCGTGCCGACGGTCTGTCTTGTCGCCGCGTTGCTGCAGGAGCGGTCGATCTTGGTGCGAAGCACGGACAAGCGCACATCCGAACGGCGGCTCGACTTGCTGGAAGGGCGGTACGATTCAGACCTGCTTCTACAATTGCGCGCGTGGGAAGAGGCCGCCCGCAACGGGTTTCGTCGCGATGGTTGCGAGGTCTACGGCATTCACGGTGCGGCGGCAAGAACCGTGGGGCGCTCGGCCGAGCAACTCCTGCGTACGGCCGGGGCCTGCGGTCTTGACTGTTACGAGGCTGACCCGTTGCCGGAGCAGATCTATCGCTGCGTGCTGACGGGGTTTCCCGACCAGGTGGCGCGCCGTGTGAGCAGCGGATCGTCACGCTGCGCAGTTGTGCATGAACGGCGCGGCACGATCGACGCCGGCAGCGTTGTCGACCGCCGGCACGAGTTGCTGGTCGCCGCCGGAATCCGGGAAATCGGGACGAGCCGGGGGGACGTCGATGTGCGCCTGTCATTCCTGTCGGCGGTCGAACCGGCCTGGTTGAGGGAGATCTTCGGGAGTGCCTTTTCAGAACGCCGGGAGGTGCTCTACGACGCCGCGATCAAGCGTGTTTATGCCGAGCAGCAGACTACGTATCGCGACCTGGTAATTGCGGCCCGCCGGACCGAAGAGGTCAGCGACGACGAAGCCGCTACGCTTCTGGCCGGCGAGGTTATCTCGGGGCGGTTGGTCCTCAAGGCGTGGGACGCCAAGGTGGAACGCTGGTTGGGGCGCGTGAACGTGGTTGCCGCGAACTGCCCGGAGCTGGGAGTGCCGGCCGTTGACGATTCCGAACGACGATCGATGCTGGAGCAGATCTGTCATGGCGCGCGCGGCTACAGGGACCTCAAGACGCGTGAAGTCCGGCCCGTATTGCGGGCCTGGCTGAGTTCCGGGCAAAGGGCGGCTGTTGAGGCGTACGCTCCGGAGCGCGTGCGAATCGAGAACGGCCGTGAACCGCGCGTGCTTTACGACGATCCGGCGAACGGTCCGTACATCGCGATCCGCATCCAGGACCTATACGACACCAACACGCTGCCCGCAATCTGTATGGGGCGCGTGCGAGTGCGCGCACACATCCTGGCGCCGAATCATCGTCCCGTCCAGATCACCGACGATCTCGAGAGCTTCTGGCGCGACGGGTACGAACGGGCCAAGAAGGACCTGCGCGGCCGGTATCCGAAACACGAATGGCGGTGAAGCTGGAGAGAATGCCGGTAGATCTCGGCGGAAGCAACGGCGCATCCGCCGAGATCTACCAGGCACTCGATACTCACCTCTCAACTTGAGAATCGAACACTGAGCATTGAGCGTTGAAGGTTACTTCCCCATCTTCTTCATGCCTTCGATGCAGGCGCGGACGTTGTCGAACTTGTCGGGGGCTGACTCCTGCTCGACAATGTACCACTCTGTGCCGCCGACCGTTTCGCAGAGCTCGAAGACCTTCTTCCAGTCGGTCTTGTCCCGGCCGATGGCGATGCCGCCGTGCGGCTTGAGGTGGATCGTGAGCGTACGGCCGGGGAATTTCTTCAGCACTTCGTAAGGATTGCCGCCGCCGCCGATGCAGTTGCCGGTGTCAAGCTGCATAACGACGTCCGGTCCCGCCTGGGTGAAAAGGATGTCCCATTCCGTCAGGTCGCCGTCCATCTTCTTGAAGTCGCCACCATGGGCGTGGTAGCCGACACGCATGCCCTGGTCCTTGACTTTTGCTGCCGTTTCGGTGAACCAGTCGGCCGTCTTCTTCACGGTCTCGACGTCCTTGGTCATGTTCCTTGGAAGGCCGGGGACGATGAGGTACTTGTTGCCGAGTACCTGGTTGAATTCGACGGTTTTCTTCAGAGCGTCGCCCTGCAAGGTGTTCACGCGCGTGTGTGTGCCGCAGCATTTGAGGCCGGCGTCGTCCATCGTCTTGCGCAGCTCGGCGGCCGATTTGCCGTAATAGCCTGCGTACTCGACGCCCTGGTATCCCATCTCGGCCAGCTTGGCGAAAGACCCGGCCACGTCTTTGGGGCAGGCCTTGCGTATGGAGTAGAGTTGCACGCCGATCGGGATTCTTTTTGCCGCCGCCCCCATGGTTCCGGCGGCTGTCAGCAGCGTGGCGCTGCCGCCCATTCTGAGCATGTCTCTGCGAGTGATGGTCATGGTTTCTCTCCTTCTGCTGAGGGATTGATGTGAGCATTTGAGTGTTGTGAATTCCGGCGGCAATGTCCAGTATTGTAAACGGAGGTGAAACTATGGAAATGGGTGTGTCTTTCAGGCTTGGCGGCGACGACGAGGTGGACCGGAAACTGGAACGCGCGCAGGCGTGTGCGCAGGAACTGAGCAGTATTGAGTGTTCCTGGCACGGCAAACGCCCCAGTGTCGCGGTGGGGCTCGATGACGCGGGCAACATCAAGTGGGCCGTGCGACAGGTTTGCTGCGAGGAATTCAAGCAGCAGATTGTGCAGGCGATTCAGGATGTGATGCCCAAGTTGTAGTCTGCTCGAGAGCAAAGTCACTCAGAATGACCATGGGTGGGAGTACTGTGCGCGAATTCGTGGAAGAGACCAGCAATTCTCATTATGGCCACGCCCCCTGCCGCCTTGTGCGGCAGGAGCGGGAGATTGGGGAGAAAAGGCCCGCCTTTTCTCCCCAATCTCCCGCTCCTGCGACACAAGGTCGCAGGGGGCGTGGCCATAATGAGAATTGCTGGGAAGAGACTCCAAACCACTTGACAACATAGCAATTAGCGCGGAACATGGACTGCAAGAGTGATAGTTAACGTGGAGTCGGGGCTTGACTGGCCGTGCCTGGTTATGAGATAGTGGGGTCGGACGGTGGATGTTTTTGAGGGGTAATGGGTTGCTGTCTTTTGCATGACAGCCTGTCTTGCGGATATGACCTGAAATGGCGACGATTACCGACAGTCTGACTGAGTCCGACGCCGCGGCTGAAGCGGGGCTTCAGTCTCGGCAGTGCGATCGCGCGCGTGTGCTTGTGGTGGACGACGAAGCTACCATTCGTCGCCTGTACAAGGTCATTCTCACCACCGGGCTTCCGGACTGTGTCGTGGAAGTAGTTGAGAACGGCCGTGAGGCGGTTGATTCGTTCGCGGCTTCGCACCATGCGGTTCTGCTGATGGATCTGCACATGCCGGTTCTGGACGGTAGAAAGGCGTTCATCGAGATAATGGAGATGTGCCGCGAACGCAATTGGGAGGAGCCGGCGGTCGTTTTCTGTACCGGGTTTGCTCCGCACGAGGGCGTGCTGCGGATTGTCAACGAGAGTGACCGGCACTGCCTCCTGTCCAAGCCTGTCAGAGCTGACGTGCTTGTGAACTCGATCAAGAGCCGCCTGTGAGGGGCTGCACAATCGTCGCGGCAGTCTGCGCCGCCTGAGCCGGGTGTCAGCCATGGAGATCGTAACCTCTTCCGCCGAGATGCAGCGGCGTGTTCTCGAGCATCGGGGGCGCGGCACACGCGCTGGATTTGTTCCCACGATGGGATATCTTCACGAAGGCCACCTGTCTCTGGTGCGCGAGGCGCGCGTGCGGAGCGACTTTGTTGTCCTGAGCATATTCGTCAATCCAACCCAGTTCGGTCCGGGTGAGGATCTCGACTGCTACCCGCGGGACTTCGAACGGGATTGCCGCCTGTGTGAGGCGGAGGGTGTTGACGTCGTGTTCCATCCTTCTCCGCGGGATATGTACGCGAAAGGGCACTCGGTTTACGTGGAAGAGACAACGCTTTCGCGTGGGTTGTGCGGGCGTTCGCGTCCGACTCACTTTCGCGGAGTCACAACAGTCGTTGCCAAACTTTTCAACATCGTTCTCCCGCACGTGGCGGTGTTCGGGCAAAAGGATGCGCAGCAGGCCCGCGTGATCGAACGGATGGTGTGCGATCTGAATTTCCCGGTGGAGGTGGTCGTTGCGCCGATTGTGCGCGAAGCGGACGGTCTGGCTATGAGCTCCCGGAACAGGTACCTGTCCCCTGACGAACGGCGGGCGGCGCTGTTGTTGCACGAGGGACTTGTGCGCGCTGAAGAGCTGTTTGCCGGCGGCACGCGTGTGGCGTCGGAGCTGGTGGTGGCTGTGACGGATGCCCTCTGCAGCTCGCCTCTCGTGCGCGAGGACTACGTGGAGTTGATGGACTACGAGACCCTGCAGCCGGTCGAGACAGTGTCAGGGAAGGTCCTGTTGGCCGTAGCCGCTTTCGTGGGAACCACGCGGTTGATAGACAACGCGGTGCTGGCTGCCACGCCGTAGCCCCGCCACCGCCCCCCCCTCACCCGGTCCGACGCAGGAGTACCGGGTGAGGCAGAAGTTGCCCGCGGATGACGCAGATGAACGCAGATTCGGGACTTTGTCTGCGTCAATCTGCGTCATCTGCGGGCCCCACCTCGGAAATCAACAATCACAAATCGAGAATCGTCAATCGACAGCCAGCCCTTCACCCGTCTCCGCTACGCTGCGGCGATGGGGCTGTATCAAAAGGTCAGAAGTTCCGTTGCGCTCCGACCGGTCCACGGCACTCCGTTCGCTGCGCTCACTGCGAGCCTGACTACAAACCCAACGCACGCGCTCCCTGCTCGTAGTGAGCCACGCAGCCCGAGACGCAACGCGGATCGGCGCGGAGTGGCGTGGTCCGGTTGGAGCGCGTTACGCGCCGACACTCGCAAGCGCCCCATGACCTCTGTACTACGAAGACCGTCTCGAACAACAACCAAATGGAGGGGTAGGGGAGAGAGTAGGGGAGGTCCCGGCTAGCTGTCGGTCTGTGCCCGCCCCGCGCCATTGGTCGCGCCGTCAGGGTGATAGAACCAGGTTTGCCCGTCCTTCCCCTGAATCATGTACCAGCCCTGATTGTCGGGTGCGTTGGTCGTCATGATGTCCATGATGTGCGGGCGGGGTTGCGGACTGTCCGTTTCCTTGCGGACTTTCCAGATGATCTGGACCCCCTTGACAACGAAGAGGGTGACGATCACTGCCGCAATTGCGACCGCGACCGACACGAGAATGTGGTGACTGTAGAGCCAGTCCAGTACGGGATGCATGAAGGCGCGCCAGAGGCGTCTGCGGCGGTCGTCCGTCAGGCTCATCGGTTCCCGCGATTGCTGGGAAGAGGCGTCTTTGAGGAGGTCGAGCGTGGTCTGAACATCGGCTGCCACGGTCCGGCAGTCGTCGCACTTGCGGATGTGTTCGCGAATGAGCTCGCCCCGTGCCCGTCCGATTGTGTGCGTCAGGTAGTCGTAGAGAAGATCCTGGATTTCCTCGCACGCCATGGTCTTGGCCGGGGGATGTCCGTGCCGCGAGTGTGAGTTGTTCGCACCGGTACTCATGAATCAACCGCGTCTCTATTTTTCAGGGCTTCAGCCATTTTGCGCATCGCGTGGTGCAGGATGTAGCCGACATTGCCACTCGAGAGTCCCATGATTTCGCCGATCTCTTTGTACGATTTTTCTTCATAGACTTTCAAGATTACCAATTGCTGTTCGCGCAGGGAGAGCTCACGCAGGGCCATATCGGCCCGGGCCGCGGCGTCGCTGATCCGGAAGGCCTCTCCCCGGTTTGGGGGGACGGACACGGGGTGCTCTTCCGCGTGGCGTTTGTGCAACGACTGGCGGCGCGACTCCTTGCGGATGTGGTCTACGGCACAGTTGTGGCAAACGCGGTAGAGCCAGCTCGAGACCTTGGGAGATGGCGCCAGTTCCTCTTTCCACTTCCTGAACAACTTGATGAACGCGTCCTGGACAACGTCTTGGGCGGAGTCGTAGTTGCGGACGAGGCGCAGGGCATACCGGAGCAACGGACCTTCGTATTCGGCCACGATAGCCTCGAACGCTGCCCGTTTATCGTCCTGGTGTTCTCTTGGCATCCGACCCTGTCCTTATCTCTATAACGACTGCCGCAGGGGAGATATTAGGGAAAGGTGCATGGTGGATACAAGAGATACACGGCGGGTCGTGTTGCCTGAGATGGCGGGTTCTGCTACCTTGCGGGGCATGAAGACAAACACACGGCATACCAGAGGCATCGTCCTGACTTGCACGGCGATTTCAGCGCCTGGTTCTATCGGTACCTGGCGGGAATCCGGGTCGACCCGGAGAAGCCCGGGTTCAAACACATCACGATCAGGCCGCGTCCGGTCGGCGACCTGACCTGGGTCAAGGCCTACCACGATTGCATGTACGGCCGCATTGAGTCACGGTGGCGACTGACGGGCAGGCGGTTCCGGCTCGACGTCAGCATCCCGCCGAACACGACTGCCACGGTCTGGCTGCCTGCGGAGGACGCCGCAAGCGTGACGGAAGGCGGCAAGGCGCTTGCGGGGACAGAGGGATTGCGTACAGCGGTGCGCGAGAAAGGGTGGGTCTGCGTTGACGTTCCCTCCGGCCGCTACGGGTTTGAGTGCGACGGAGCACGCTGACCAGGAACTTGAACCCGGTCGGGGCTCCCGTAGAACCGGTCTCCAGGCCGGTTCCAACCCACGCGCGATTCCTTCTGCCCCGCTCGGGCTCCGCGGAACCGGCCTGGAGACCGGTTCTACGTTTCCGCCCGTCGCTCCACGCCCTATGCCGAGTGTGGTCAGGGGTAACCGCGGCTGCTTGCGCCTGCCGCTATTTCGTTGCCATCGCTCCCCGCGCTCGTACACTATCTTCTCTATGGCTATCCATACTGACATTGCCCACGTCATCTGGGACTGGAACGGGACGTTGCTCGATGACGTGGCCGCGTGCGTCGAGGCGATCAACTGCATGATTCGCGATCGCGATCTGCCGCATCTGGATCACGATCGGTATCGCGGCATCTTCCAGTTTCCGGTGAAGAACTACTACGACGTGCTCGGGTTCGACCTTGAGAATGAGGACTGGGACGCGATTGCCCGTGAGTTCCATCGTCACTACGATCGCACTTCACGGGAAGCCGTCCTGCGCCACGGCGTAGAGACGATCCTGGCAGCGTTCCACGAAAGCGGGATGGCGATGTCGATCCTGTCCGCTTCCGAGATCGGCATTCTGCGCACCATGCTGGACAACCGCGGGATAGGCCACTACTTCGAACATGTCTACGGGCTGTCGGATCTGTATGCATCGTCAAAACTGAAACTGGGGAGAGCTCTCCTGGCAGAGCTCGGCCTGCCGGGCGAGAAGATTGTGCTGATTGGCGACACCACGCATGACTACGAGGTTGCACGCGACCTTGGCTGCCGCTGTCTTCTCCTGACCGGGGGACACCAGTCCCAGGAACGGCTGCAGTCCTGCGAGTGCCGTGTGATAGACGACCTTGAGCACCTGGTCGAGTTGGCACAGAGGCACCGGTTGCCTGGGGACAACACCCGTTGCCATGCAGTCGCCGGCAGGGGGGAATCGGGGGCAGACGCGTCTGAACCTGAAAGGAGTAGTTACCGGTGATCGGTGATCGGTGATCCGTGATCGGTAATCGGTGATCGGTGATCGGTGATCGGTGATCGGTGATCGGTGTGACATTCCGGTGTTCGCTCTCTGCTCCTGTCTCCGTGGTGGAATCCCCAACGCAGGCGCGGGACGGATTTGAGTGCTTTTTGCCGTATACGCGGAGTCGTGACCGCTTGACTCTGCTCTCCGTCATGCTACTTTGTCGCGATTGCGTCTTGCGGCGGCTTGGCTTAACCGGGGCGGGGGGGCGCAAGAAGAAATCCGGCTCAGCCCTGTGTAGGAGATGATAGGTAGAAAGATGGGATGGTAGGAAGATGATACAGTCAATTCTCCCATCTTTCTACCTTCCCATTTTTCTACCCATGCCACACTTGGGTTGTGGGCGACACCCGCGTTGATACAGCCATGAGTGAAGAACTGCGAGTTACATTTCAACCTTCGGGGCGGAGCGTTTTCGTCCTGTCGGGGACGGTTTTGCTCGAAGCGGCGGCACGGGCCGGGTTTGTGGTTGAGACACCGTGCGGTGGCGCCGGGAAGTGCGGCAAGTGCGTCGTCCGCGTGACGAGCGGGGAGTGCTCGCCATGCGGTGTCGAGTCGGGTGCGCTTTCCGACGAGCAGGTGCGTGACGGCTACCGCCTCGCGTGTGCCTGCAAGGTAAACGAAGAACTGATCGTGGAGATTCCCCAGGCTTCGCTCTTCGAGGGAGGGCAGAAGATCCTGGCGGAACACGCTGACGAGCCGATGCACATCGAACCGTCGATCGTCAAGCGATACGTTGAGCTTCCTCCCGCGACGCGTGAGGATCCCCGGGCGGACGCGGAACGACTGCGGGACGCGCTGGACGGCGCGCGCCTCAACCTGGACGTGCTGCGTGACCTGCCGAACGTCGTTCGCGAAGAGGATTTTCGGGTTACGGCCACGATTGTGGACGGCGTTGTCGTTCGCGTGCAGGCCGGGAATCAGAGCGACGGTTGCTATGGCCTGGCGCTGGACATCGGTACGACGACGCTGGTGGCGACGCTGGTCGAGTTGACCTCAGGCACGGACCTGGCCGTGGCGAGCATGGTTAACCCGCAGACATCGCATGGGGACGATGTCGTCTCCAGAATCGGCAAGTGCCGCGGTTCCGCGGAGGGGTTGTCCGAGCTCCAGTCAGCGGTCCGCACAGCCGTGAACGCGCTGATTGAGGAAGTCAGCCGCAAGGCGGGGGTGGCGCGGGAAGAAATCTGTGAAGTCGTGGCGGCCGGGAACACGACCATGCAGCAGATCTTCTGCGGCATCAATCCCCGTTCGCTGTCGGAGATACCGTTCTCTCCGACTTTCCACGAAGCGCTTTCCATTGAGGCGTCCGAGCTCGGGATAGGAATTCACCGGGCCGGCACAATCAATGTCTTTCCGCAGATCGGCGGGTTCGTTGGCGGGGATACCGTTGCCGGCATCATCGCCACGCGGATGGACCGCAAGTCGTCGCCCGTCCTGTTGGTCGACGTTGGTACGAACGGCGAAATCGTTTTGGCCAACGAAGGCAGGCTGGTGGCCACGTCGGTTGCCGCGGGGCCGGCGTTCGAAGGTGCGCGGATCGCGCAGGGCATGCGCGCGACCGAGGGCGCGATCGAGAAGGTCGTTATCGACGGTGACGTCAGAATCAACGTTATCGGCAACGCAGCGCCGTCGGGCTTGTGCGGTACGGGGCTGATAGACGCAACCGCGGCCATGCTGCGGTGCGGGGTGCTGGATACGACGGGTCGAATACTGTCTCCGGAAGAGCTCCCCACGGGCTTGCCCGATGCGATTCGTGCGCGGGTGGTTGAGGAGGACGGCGAGTTCTGTTTCGTGTTGGCGCCGGCAGAAGAGAGCTCAACCGGCCGGCCTGTCTGCCTGTTCCAGAAGGACATACGCGAGCTTCAGCTGGCGAATGGGGCCATTCGTGCGGGCATCGGCATCCTCCTGCGCCGCGAAGGCGTCGAGCCCGGGCAGCTGGGCATGATTCTCCTTGCGGGTGCGTTCGGCAATTTCATCCGGCGCAAGAACGCGTGCCGTATTGGGATGTTGCCGCGCGTGCCGAGCGAGAGGATACGGTTCGTGGGCAACACCGCATCGTTCGGCGCGAAGCGCGCGTTGCTCTCCCGCACCGAGAAGGAGTACGCCCAACGCGTCAGGCGGGAAACGCGACATGTCGATCTTTCTCTCGATCCAGACTTCCAAATGGAGTTCGGATCGGCGATGCTCTTTCCTGATTTCGAAAACGACGGGAGTGCGCCATGAGCGACTGGAAGCAGAATCTGGATAGTTTCCTCAAGACGACCGAGCGACGCAAGAAACAGGCGGCCGGATTTGACATGCCCGAGTTCATTCGCAGCGTCGTGGTTCCCGCGTATGAGGAGATCAGCAAGGAGCTCACGAAACACGATCGTGAAGTGACCACGCGTCAGACGGAGGCTTCCGCCTCCATCACCGTTTTGCATGGTGGTGAGCACGAGATCATGTATCGCATCCAGGGCCGCATTTTTCCGAACGGCATCCGCCCCTATGCCGAGATCCGTTGCCGGGAGCGCAAAGGCCTGCGCCTGATTACCGTCGAGAGCATGATCCGTAGCGGCGGCGAGGAATACTCGATCGAAGACGTCAAGCGCGACGAGATCATCAACAACTTCCTCGAGAACTACATGCGCCGCGTCAAGCCGTTGTCGGAATAGGGCAGGAGCCAAGCCCCGGCGCCTTTTGGTCCCGAACACATCGCCGGCCGTCCCCTCACCCGGTCCTCCTGCGTCGGACCGACCTCTCCCCCAAGGGGA
>CAZKRK010000210.1:0-13032 GCA_964555035.1 uncultured Victivallales bacterium
TGGAGCGCAGCGGAAGGGCAAGGGCGAGCGGAGAGTGAGCAAGCCCGGCGGTGGCACCAGGCAAATGCAGCAAATCGCAGACACGCCAGGTCAAGGCGCCTGTCGCCCCTGGGGGACTACAGCCCGCTCAGGAAGAACGTCCATCTCTCTTCGAGATCGCGGCGAGGGCCGATGATGGTGATTTCGCGGACGGAGTCGGCGGCGGGATCGATCGCGAAGTCGAGGTCGGCAATGAAGGCGCCCAGGAGCTCCCGTTGGCCGCGCTGGGTTTCACTGAACAGCGTTTGGCGGTCGGCGCCGGGCGCCGTGCGTACGAGCATGATGAAGACGCTGACCTGGGGCTCGGCCCCGTAGGCCTGCCATTCCCCGCCCCCGTCGAGTTTGTATTTGACGTGGTGTTCGCGGTACCAGTTCGGGCCCGGGCGGGGAAAGGCGACCGGCACGGTCTCCGTGCCGGCGCCGAACCGCTTGAGCCTGTCGCGGAAGGTGGGTGATGCGGCCAGGCGGTCGCGAATGTCCAGTGCGAACAGGTTCTCTTTCGGCGCGTCATTGCCGTACTGCATCTTCTCGGGCTGAATGCGTGTGCGCAGGATCGGCGCCTGGACGAGAATCAGTTCCGTGCTCTCCGCCGGAGTTGCGACCGGGCGTGTGGGGGTTTCGCTGGGTTTCGAGACAAGGCTTTCGCGTTTGGCGAGCTGCCCCATTACGAAGTCCCAGCGGTCTTCCGTCATCTCGGCGGGGAGCTCTCTTCCGGGAGGACCCATCGTGTTGGGACCCTTGACGACGATGTCGTCGTCTTCGGGTTTCGACAGGTCGGCCCAGGCCATCGCGGCCCGCAGGATACGTCGTTTGGATTTGTCGGCGACGGCATCGGTCAGCGTTGCACCATCGGCGAGCTCGCAACACATGACCAGCAGCCGCGCGCGGTCGGGTCCGTCGGGGTCCGGCAGCGGACCGCGCCGTTTGCCGTCTTTGGGCAAGAAACGCTTGCCTACCTCCTCGCCGGGTTTGGCGGGCGTGTACGGTGCACAGAAGATGACGGCCACTTCGCGTGAAGGCTCGTCCAGGAATTCGAGGAAGCCGGCAAGGGCATTGGAGCGCAGCGAGCGGCGGAGCACCGTCTCTGCAAATCCGGGCGCGGCTGCGTTGCGCCAGGGGCCGCGTACGACGAGGATCCTATCGGACGTGACGAAGGGCACGCCGGCGGCCCGTCCTTCGCGCATGGGGGGCGCGGGTGGCACGGTCTCGTCACTACCGGAGAGCCGCACGGTGGTGGTGACGAACGGCACGGTGCGGGCGCCCACGCGCAGGGCGGCAATCATGCGCATGAGACCGAGCGCCAGCAGCATGGTCAGCGCGAACGCGGTGACCACGGCGAGCGGACGCGGGAGCGGCAGCCTCGGCAAGCGTGAGAGAAGGCGGGCGAGGAGTATGTCGCCGGGTATGCAGAAAGAGGTGCGCCGCCGGTACGCCTCGTAGTCCTCGCCAAACAGCGCAACGCACTTGCGCTCCTCGCTTTTCGCGAGGAAGTAGTAGAGGAACATCATCACGAAGAACGCCAGGAACATGATCGCGCGGCCCCATGCAAGAAGGAGGCCGAGCCCGAAGAACGTGAGCGCGGTGTATTGTGGGTGACGCACAATCGCGTAGAGGCCGTTCCTGACCATCCCCTTGCGGAACAACTTGGCGGTGTAGATCTGCCCCGCGCCGACCAGGAAGATCAGGAATCCCACGACCACCAGGATCGGGCCGGTCATGCCCAGCGTCAGAACGGGAAAGACGAAGTGCGTGAGCCAGGCCGTTTCCGAGTGGCGCGCCAGCACCTGGATGCGCAGTCCCGAACCGTAAAGGAACCCCGCGAACGGGAGCAGCATCCAGATCGGTTCGAGGATGACGAAGAAACCGAGCAGCTTCAGGAGAAGGTGACCGGTCCGGGCGAGTTTGCCGGTGGGTTGGTTGGTATCGGTTGTCATACGGTCCTCCCGGTGGGCCGGATTTGCAATCCGGCCGTGAGAGATGCGAGCATGCGAGGCGAATGACCGGGCTGCCGGTCGCGCATTCTCGACAACATGCTCTCCCTTCTCTCGGCCGGATTGCAAATCCGGCCCACTGTTGGGAACTACACTGTTGGGGCACTACACTCTCTCGCCGCTACTCCGCAATCACTTCACCCGTTACCGGGCTGACGATGCCGGTGAGGTCGGGATCGATGGTGTCGATGGCCATGACGATGCGGTCCTCGACCTCGCCGATGTAGAGTGTTTCGTCGCCGGTAATGCCGGCCTTGCTCAGGGCTGCATCGAAGCCGGCGGCCTTTTCGGGGGCGAGTTTGGCCCTGACCCCGGCCGCGACGGCCGAAGCCACCAGTTTCTCGTCCCTGGCCGCCCTGACGGCTACGGCGTCGGCTGTGTCGTGCAGGACGTGTCGCATGGTTCCGCTGATACGTTTCATCATGGCACGTTGGATTTTGGCGATGTCCTGCGGGCTGGGGGGGCCGCCCTTCTTGAGGCGCGTCCGGATGGCCATGACCTTTGACTGCACGAGTACCGGCATCTTCTGCGGCAGGAGGGTGATCTGCTTCTTGCGGGCGGCTTCGAACAGACGCGCGCGGACGGCCGTGCAGTAGTTCAGGCGGGCGGCTTCGATCTTGGGATTGGCCAGCAGCGGCGCTATGGCGCCCATGTCATCCGCGATGCCGGCGAGGGCCGCGGTGAGCGTGCGGCGGATGCGTTCCGCGAGGGCGTCGTCCTTGACGGGGACGCCGACCTGCGCTTCGGTCACGATCACCTTCCCGGTTTCGGGATCGACGATCCCGGTTATGTCCGGGTCGTAGGCTGCGATGGCGGCGTCGATAGCTGCCTGGGCCTTGGCGATGTATGCCGCCTCCTTGTCCGAGACGCCGGCATCGGCCACGGCCTTGTCAAAGGTCGCGATCTTCTCTCCGGGGAGTTTTGCCCGGATCTGCGTTGCGAGGAGCCACGCGATGTGGTGGTCGTCCGCGGCGGCTTCGTCGGCCAGTTTGTCGGCGGTGTCGTGGAGCACGTTCATCATGACCTTGCGCGCCCGTTTCTGGGATGCCATGCGGATGAGCGCGATGTCAGCCGCGCTGGGCGGTCCCGCGCGACCTTTCGAGCGGATCGCGCGCACCTTTGGGGAAACCTTGGTCGGCATCACCTTGGGCATGGTTGTCTGGAGTTTGCGGCGCGCGGCGTCAAACAGCCGGACGCGTATCTGCGTTCTGTAGGCGGTACGAAGTTCGGTGGCGTTGGAGGGGGCCAGTATCCGGTCCACCTTGGCGCCTACATCCGGCAACAGATCCAATGACTCCACGGTGCGTTGCAGTGCCACTCCGGGGGGCGGAAGCATGGCCTCCTGGCCCGCCCGAAGGGTTTGCCGGCCCCACGTGCCGCTGATGAGTACGGAACCTGTCAATACTGCTACAACCATGCGTTTGTCGAACATCTCACTCTCCTTTTGCCTGTCCACCATTTTGACTTCGAACTCTGTTCCCTTGACCGAAACGACGCCGATGTCCGTGCGTACCCTGAACCGGCCGACTCCGCGGTCGGCCTGGCACTGCACGGCGCCGTGCTCGAGGAACACCTCCTCCTTGTACTTCTCTCCTCCCAGACGGACGGAACTGCGTGGATCCATCCTCACGCGGCAGTAGCCGCCGAGAGCGATCCGCCCGCGCCCGGCTTCCGTGGCGATGACCGATCCGCGTTGCAGTTCGCCGTCCCCAACAACGGTGCACGGGCCCGAGATCTCGGGCGCCGGATAGCGGTTCACGATGAGGGCCAGTCCGCCTGCCACGAGCGCCAGAGCCGCGGCAATCGCCGGCAGGGAGCGCCTCCACTGCTGCCGACGCGGGGATTTCAAGTCCCGCCCCTCACCCGGGCACGCGAAGCGGGACCGGGTGAGGGGCGGGACGCTGGTGTTAGCGAGGGATTCGCCTTCCGCCTCGGCCGCGAAGATCTCCTTGAGCTGGACGTCCTGGGCCGCGGCCAGGAACAGGGCGCGGCGCGCTTCCGGGTCGGCGTTGAGCCGTTCGCCCAGTTCACGCGCGGCATCCGCGTTCCCCGAGCCGTCGAGGTGTCGCGCGATGAGGATGTCGAGCCGATCGCTCATGCGCGCTCTCCTTCCGGTCGGGCCAGTTTGCTTTCGACGCATAGCCGGAGTTGGCGGCGGGCGCGGACGAGGGCCATTTCGATCGATGCCACGCTCTTGCCGAGCTCGTCGGCGATCTGCCTGATGGAAAGGGCTTTCCAATACCGGAGTTGCAGCACCTGGCGGGTCTTGTGTTTCACGCGTCCTACGCAATAGCGCAGGTGCGCGGCCCGGTCGTCAAGCTCGTCGGCATATTCGGCCGCCGTGTCCGCCAGTGTTTCGATGACCTGCGTAGACAGCACCTCGCGCGAACGGGCCAGTTTCTGGCGCCATTTGAGGGCCTCGAGCCGCGCGATGCCGAGGGCCCAGTTGCGGAAGGGCTTGCTTTCGTCGTACTGCTGGAACTTCTCCCACAGGACACTGGAGACTTCCTGGAGCAGGTCGTCGGCGGCGTGCGAGTCGCCCGTGGCGGCCCGCAGATAGGCCTTCAAGGCATTCTCCACGTGGAGAAAGTGCTTCAGAAAGAGACGATGATTCACTTCAGCCATGATCTGTCCTCACCCATGTATCCTCACAACGAGCGAAAACCCAACACTTTTTTGGGGAGAAATGTTGGTGAGTGTCGATTGGTGATGCGGGATGTGGGATGCGGGATGTGGGAGGTGAGAGGTGAGATGTGGGAGGTGTGGACAGCCCGGACGAAGCGGACGATACGATGCTCGCCGAAGGCGAGCAACATCACAGCCCGGCGAGGATCGCCGGGGGCAACGTACGCACCACCCGAAGCCCGGCTCCCTGCAGGGGAGCTACATCTGAACGCGGCGGGAGGGGCGTTGCTCCCCTTCAGGGAGCCTGGATGGTTGGGTGTCTGGCCGGTCCCCAGGGTTCCACCCTGGGCTGGGATGTGCGTCCCCGTTGGGGACGCTGGGCTGGGATGTGCAAGTCAGTGCAGTTCGCGTCGGACCGGGTAAGGACGGCTCTACTGCTTCGGCGCAAACACCTCTAGCTCGTAGATGCGTGCTCGCGCGTTGCCGCTTTGCTCGGCGGCCTCGATCAGGAGGCGCACATAGCGTGCCTGCGTGGGCTTGAAGACGTGTTCGGTCACCACTGCCCTGTTGCCGCGGACTGGGGCGACCAGGTCCTGCCAGGGGCCCCAGGGTTTCCGTGAAGCCTGGACGTGGAAATCGGAGCTTGCGGCGGGGGAGGCGGCTTCGCGGAGCGCCTTGTGTATGATGCGTACGCGGTCGATGGTGCGTACCTCTCCCAGATCCAGCCGTATGAAATGGGGCGGATTCACGGCCGAGGCCATCCACGCGTCCGTCTCGGGGTGTGTCCATTTGCCGTCGATGGCCTTGTCCGCTACGTAGGCCGCACCGTAGGTGCTCGAGGCGTAGGCAAAGGCGCCCAGTTTCGGGGTGGCCATGTTTTCATGCGTCTGCGACCAGTCCGAGGCGCCCGGAGGGGGCAGGACCGGCTCCACATAGAGCTTACCCTTGGCAGGCGTCGGCGGCGCGACTGCCGCGAAGCGCTCGAACTCTTCCTCCAGCAGTGACGCATAGGCCGGGCCGGGGTGGATGAGGACGCGATAGAACTGTCGCAGCGTTTCGCCCTTTTTCAGTGTCAGCGGCTGCCGGCACAGAATCGCCGGGTTCATGTAGGTGAACGGTCCGTGCTTGAGCCGGTTCTTGACCACAAACCATGGAACCGGGTGTCGCGGATTGCCGGGGTGGTCCATGAACGTGACGCCCGCGTGGTCCTTGCCGATCACGCCGCTGGTGTCCATCCACCGGGCGTACTGGCGGTGTATTTCCATATCGCGGCGACCGGAGGAGTCTATCATCAGCGTCCGGTCGAGGTCCTTGGCTCCGCGCAATGACAGACCGCCGTATCCGCCGTGGCCCTTGCCGCCCGGTTGTCCGGGGGGAGGGGTGCGGTCAAACACGGCATCCACACGCGCCGTGGTCTCCTGCAACCAGTCGATGCGGTAGGCGCCATCGGGGCGCGGCGTTTCGATTTCGAGCAGAACGGTTTCGTCCAGCACGACGTCGTCCGGTTTGCCGGCGGGGTGAAAGGCGAACGTCAGCTTGAGCTCGGCGCCGTCCTGGCCGCTCTTGAGGACTTCCACGTCGAGCAGGCGCGTTTTGCCTGCCGGTTTGCCGGTTCGGCGGTCGATTTCCCAGTAATTGAGGCCGTTGATCTTCTTCCACGAAAACCACAGACCGTGGTGCCAGACATGGTCGGGCGGGCTGTTCCAGGTCAGCAGTTTGCCGTCGACCGTGGACAGGGGATGGAAGTAGACCTTGTTCAGGTCGGGGCCGTGGTTGAGTTTCCAGACTACGCCGTTCGGACCGAGGAGGGCGAAGGAGTCGTCGGCCATCTCCCAGTGCCAGGCAGGTTTCGGCGGTTGAGCCTTTGCCGCGGCGTCCCTGGTTTCGTACATCGTCAGTTCGCGGATGGCTGGGCTGCCGCCGTAGTAGGCGGTGATCCAGAGCTCGAAGATGCAGCCGCTGGTCGGGGGCAGGTCGATCAGCAGGACGTTGTGATCGTATGCGGCGTTTTTGACGGTATGGACGCTGCGTCCGTCGACCACCACCTCAAAGTCCTTCGCGGCATAGTCGTGCTGCGCCCAGCCGGCGATGCCGATGGTTGCTATGGCGCGCGGTTTGTCGAACTTGACGGCCAGGCGGTACAGGGGCTGGGCGTTGACTTCGTCCCAGTAGGTGTCCGGGTCGCCGTCCACGGCCGCGGCGGTTCCCCGTCCGTCGCCATCCTGTGCGAGACCATCGGCGCTGAAGACAGTGCCTTCGCCGATGACGTTGCCCGGCCGGGCGAGGAGCGTTTCAATGCTCTTGATGTGGGCGTGGTCGGGGGTCTGGGCGAGTACGCACGTGTGGAGACAGAGGAGTGCGACCGCGGATACGGTCCAGCGGTGTGTGTGACATCTGGGCATGGTTCGATTCCTTTCGTCCGATAGGGAAAGGCTGCGTTGAACAGCGGCATACTGCCAGGATGCGGGAGGAAAAGCAACCCGTCGCGGGCTTCAGGTTTCTGGTCGGCCCCGCCCCAAGGTGCTGGGGCCTCGGACAATTCGGTAGGGAAGCCGCAAACCCGCCCTGTCATCCCGAGCGGAGCGTAGCGGAGTCGAGGGATCTCAGGAACCGGCAACCAGGCCGGACGTGCTTGGCAGTTCTCGAGATCCCTCGACTCCGCTGCGCTCCGCTCGGGATGACAGGCAAAAGTTGAAGTTTCCGGTCAGCCCGCCAAGACCACGCCGAGGATCTCATTCCGCTCTTCATCGACCGGATTGTCGGGCATGTGGCGGTTGGCGCGGGCGTACCAGTAGTGGGCGTTGGCCAGGTCGGCTTCCTCGCGGTGCAGGTTGGCGTGGATCCAGCTTCCGAGCTCGTCGGGAATCGCCTGCGCAGTGGCGTGGGCCTTGTCCCAGTCAGCGTTGAACGCCCACCAGAGTGACTGCAGGATCGGGGAGAGTCCGGCCGGTGGGGTCTCGTTGTCGCGTACGCATTGCCTGAAGGTCCGAACCGTCATGCCTGCCCTTCGTGATGTATCGTTTCCTCGCGGTGTATCTCGATGATGACGCGTCCCGTGTCCCAGCGTTTGAGATGGCTGATGTCGTAGGTGAGCTGCTGCCGCTGCGCCCCCTGGGCTGCGCGTTCTTCGTCGGTCAGGGCGTTGGCGCGTTGGAGCAGGAGATCGCGTTCGGTTCTGAGGCGGTGCTGCCAGAGGGCAAGCACAAGGTCCTCGACGGCAGACATGTGCGAGAACTCGCGGCCGAGGATACGCCGGGGCGCCTGGCGGCAGGCCGTGGCCAGTCGGGTGAGCATCTCGTCCTGCGCGGCTTTGGCCAATGCGGATTCGAGGGGCTCGCCCCTGGTCGGGGCCTCAAGGCAGATACGGACCAGGGCGCGGCAGGTTTCGTCTCCCACAAGCTCGAGGGGCAGGTACTCCGTGACCAGGCGAATCAGCTCTCCGTCGCCGTACGCCTGCACGAGGTGTTCGCAGAGCGTCTTCTCTTCGAGGTGGGCCTTGCGCGTCTCGGGGGTCGGCACGGCCGATGGCGGTACGCCGAAGTCCTCGGGACCGTAGTCCTCGTCTTCTTCAATGTACCCGAGATTCGGCGGGGGCGGCGCGCTGGGGACAGGGGAAGGTCCGCGGGCCGTCGGCGCTTGCCGGGGAGAGGGGGGGGAGAGCGGCCGTTGACGGTTGCGCTGGGCCTGTTTGCGCTGTCTGGCGATCACATGTTCGAGATCCTGGCGGAGGGCTTCGGAAGGGATGTTCAGTTCTTCCGCGGCTTCCTGGAGCATGCGCGCCTGCTGGACGGCGTTGGGGCTGTGGGCGATGGTCTCGAGGACGGCTTTGGCGATGCGATCGACAGCGCCGACGCTTCCGGGGTCCTTTTCGCGCGCGGCGTGCGTTCGCATCTGGAATCGAATTGCCGAGGTGGCTTCATCCAGGAGCCCCTGGAACGCTTCGGCGCCCTTGCTCAGCAGGAAGGAATCGGGGTCTTCGCCCGCGGGAAGGGTGGCGATGCGCGCCACCAGGCCGGCATCCATGAAGGTGACGGCGGCCTTGATCGCCGCGTCGCGGCCGGCATCGTCGGAGTCGAACACGATCAGGACCCCGTCGGCGTAGCGTTTGAGGACACCCGCGTGTTCGGCCGTAAACGCTGTTCCCTGGCAGGCGATGGCGGACTTGAAACCGGCCTGGTGGCACCGTATGACGTCGATCTGGCCTTCGCTGACGATGGCTTCGCGCGGCGTGGCCGACACGATGTGGCGGCGGGCCTTGTCGAGCGCGTAGAGCACTCTTCCCTTGTGGAAGATGGGGGTCTCGGGACTGTTGACGTACTTGGCGGCCTTGACATCTTTCTGGAGCAGGCGGCCGCTGAAGCCCACGACGCGCCCCTGGCCGTCGAAGATCGGGAACATGATGCGGTCGCGAAAGCGGTCGTACTGCTTGTTTCCGGCGCCGCCGCGGGTTGACTCGGAGAGCAGGCCCGCCTGGAGGAGCTGCTGGGGGCGGTAGCCGTACTTGTCGGCCCAGCGCAGCACTGAATCCCAGCGGTCGGGAGCGTAGCCGATCAGGAATTCCTCGGCGATCTCCCCCTCGAGCTTGCGTTCTTCCAGGTATGCGCGCGCTGTGGCGCCGGTCGTCTCGTGGAGCAGGCAGCGTCGGTAGAACTGGGCCAGCTCAGAGTGAATCTTGTAGAGCGCCTGCCGCTGACCGCGGGCGGCGGAGTCCCCCTTTTCGAATTCGAGCGGAATATTGGCGCGCTTGGCCAGGGCCTTGACGGCAGTCAGGAAATCCATGCCTTCGTAGAGCTGGAGGAATTTGAAGACGTTGCCGCCCGCGCCGCAACCGAAGCACTTGAATATCTGGCGTTGCGGATTGACGTGGAACGAGGGCGTCTTCTCCTTGTGAAACGGGCAGCAGGCTTTGAAGCTGTTGGCGCCGGCGCGTTTCAAGGTGATGTAGGAGCCGACCACATCCACAATGTCATTGCGGAAGCGGATTTCATCGATGATTCGTTCTGGGATGCCTGCCATTGTCCGCGATTTCGCCGGTACGGGCGCCTCAACTCCCTCCCTTAATCCTGCTCCTGTACTTCATCTTCCAGGTAAACCGCAAGCCTGGCCATGTGGCGCATGATAGACGAACCCACGACGGATTCATCTCCAAAAGTGCGATTGAGGTAGGCGTTGGGCCAGAGATTCATGACCACGAAGACAATGACCACAATGATCGCGGAACGTACTGTTCCGGCCACGAACCCGGCGGCCTTGTCGTACCGCTCGGCAATGGCGATCTGCAGGATGCGTTTCAGGAGAATTCTCAGGAAGATCATGGCGACGAAGGCCACTATTGCCGTAGCCAGGAATGCCGTTGCGACGGCTCCCCTCGGGCCGAGGCGGGACTGATCGGCCAGCCATTGTCCGACGGGGTCGTAGGCCGTCATGGCGACGATGAAGGCGACCACCACACCGGCGGCATGTGCCAGTTCGCCGGAGAGACCGCGGTGGAGTCCCCACAGTGCGTTGAGGAGAATGAAGCACAGGGCGATTGCATCGACGATGTTCAGCGAGGCCAGGATGCCGCCCATGCCAGTCATCGCCTCCGGCTGTTCTGCTGCAACCACTCCGCGAGTCTCCTGGCGGCCGTGTCGTTCGGCGCCAGCGCGACGTAGCGCTCGAAATAGGTGCGGGCAGTGTCATGTTGTCCGATACTCTGATAGGCGTAGCCAAGGTGCATGTGGGCGGTTGCGTGATTCGGTTTCAGTTTCAGTGTCCGGTTCAGGTATTCGATCGCTTTGTGCGGCGCGTCAAGTTTGCGGTAGACCGTGCCCAGCATGTAGTTCGCGTCCAACATGTCGGGATAGACCGCCAGCGTGTACGTGAATTCCTGTCGCGCCTGTTCATAGTCCTTTTTGGCATTGTATGCCAGGCCGAGGTTGTACGAGGCGCCCACGAAACGGTTGTCGGCCGAGAGGGCCTGACGATAGTGTTCGATTGCGCCTTCGATATCCTCTCCCGCGTAGGCAACGACTCCCTTGCGGAACTCATCGCGCGCCAGGGCAACTTCCCGCTTGCGGTCGGTTCCGAGTGCGCGCAGTGCCCGTGGATCGCGCGGGAAGAGGCGGGCGAATTCGGCATAGGTTTCGTTTGCGCGTTCCGTGTTCTTGATGTGCTTGTCGTAGAGGACTGCGAGTTCCCACATGGCGCAGGCATTGGTCCTGTCTTTTGCAACCGCTTCCTTGAGAAGAACGACCGCTTCGTCGAAGACCTGGGACTTGACGGCGTCCCGAGCTTTCTGAATGAGTTCGTCGGACGGCCGGCGAGCGTAGCGGGTGCCGTTCGGCGGCGTTACCGTGCCGTCGACATTGTCGGACGGCGGGTAGGATTCGAGCGCCAGTCGCTCCAGTATGTCTTCGGCGGCGGTGATGTGTTCGCTGTCGTCCGCCTCTTCGATGTAGCGCTGGAAGTACTCGATTGCCTGGTTGCGGGCATCGACCCGGTCGCGATACAGAAACGCGAGGCTGAACAGGGCGGGGGGGTAGTCCGGTTCGGTCGTAAGCGCTTTTTGAAGGAATTGGACCGCCGCCTCGTTGTTGCCGGAACGGTACTCGGCAAGGGCCATGGCAGTGAGTAGTCGCGGGGAGGGCGCGTCCATCCGCTTGGTCGCCTCGTTGAATGCGTCGCGCGCGTCATCCCAGCGTTTCAGGATCCCGAACATCTGAACCAGGTAAACGTGGGGACGCGGGTCGTCCGTCAGTTCGGCCGCCTTCATCAGTTCGTCTACGGCACGGGACGTCTTGCCTACTTCCCAGTAGGCTATCCCGAGGTTGCAGTGCAGGGAGGCGTTGGCGGGAAGTGCAACGCGGGCGGCTTCCAGGTGGCGCACGGCCTCATCGATATGCCCCTCGCGCAGGGCCGCGAGTCCGGCCGCAAGGCGCGCGTCGCCGGAGCGGCCACACCCCGCGAACACGACGACCGCAACCGCCAATGCAGCGACACTCAAGGGAAACCTGCGACACTTGCCGGGAACCATGAATCACCTCGTCCGATGCGCTTCACAACCAAGAAAGCACTCTGGAGATAGGTATAGCAAAACGGCGGGCAAGTCCAACGGAATCGAAGACAAATCATCCCTTGATGGCCTTCAGAAGCTCTCGTGTCGCCTGCGCGGGGTCGTCGGCGGCAGTTACCGCGGTTACGAGGGCAATCGTGCCGGCTCCGGCGGCGAGAAGGTCTTGGATGTGGTCCTGTTTGATGCCGCCCATCACGGTATAGGGGATCGATACGTGCGCGGAGATGGCGCGCAATCCGTCGAGTCCAAGAAACTCGCCGGTCCACTGCTTGGTTCCGGTCGGGAACAGCGGTCCTATGTTGAGGTAGGAGGCGCCTTCGCTCTGGGCACGCCGGGCTTCCTCGATGTTGTGGGTTGAGGCCCCGACGATCAGATCGGGAGCGAGTGCCCGCGCCCTGGCAATGGGGAGATCGTTTTGCCCGAGGTGCACGCCGTCGGCGCCAACGGCAAGAGCCACATCCAGACGGTCGTTAATGATGAGCAGGCAGTTGTGCGCGGCGGTCAATGCGCGAACGCGTACGGCAAGGTCGTGGAGCTCTCGCGTGGAGAGTGACTTCTCGCGCAGCTGGACGAGCTTGACGCCACCGGTCAGGGCCGCTTCGACGACGGTCGGGGTCGTGCGGCCGCGGGACACGCTTTGCGAGGTGACCAGGTAGAGACCCGCACCGACAAAGCGCCGCAGGCGTTCGTCATGCGGTAAAGGACTCATGGATGTCGTCCAAAGCCTGGATGAGCTCGTTGAATGTTTTGGCCTGCAAGACCCTGCCGCGAATCTCCGGGTTGCCGAGGCGCTTGCCGATCTCGGCCAGAAACTCAATGTGCGGGCGCGCACCGTTCGGCGGAGACACCGTCATGATGAAGATCCTGGATGGTTCACCGTCGAGTGACTGGAAGTCAACACCTTCCGGCTTGAGACCGACGGCGGCCAGCATCCGGTCGACCGTTTCCGTTTTGCCGTGCGGAATCGCGATGCCCTGCTGCATACCTGTAGACATGGACGACTCACGTTCCAGGATCGATGCGAGGATCGCATCGGGGTCATTGAGCCTTTCGGCGGCTACGAGAGAGTCGACCATTTCACGGATGATGTCGTCCTTGGTGTTGCTCTCAAGACTCGGCTTGAAGCATCCCTCGTGCAGCGCGTCCCTCAGGTCCATCGATGCAGTCCTCTTTATCTGGCTGAATCAGGAAAAGCAAAAAAGAGCGGGTAAGATGATCGATTTGGGCTGAAGATGCAACTGGAAAGTTGGGGGTAGTGACGCCGGGGCGCATCTGCGATTTGTTGCACTTGCAGAGTGGCCCCCGCCGGCCTTGTGCCGGTGG
>CAZKRK010000211.1:0-13010 GCA_964555035.1 uncultured Victivallales bacterium
CGGAACCGCGAAGGGCCGGGCAACTTGGGTTGTGGGCCCCGGCCCGCCTTGTTAATTCTGCCGTCAGCCGCCCACTGGTTTGCAGATAACAGCCTTTGAGATTCGACCACGCTACTCTCCGACGGTCAACCGTGCATCCGCCCAACTGGCATGATCGCCACCTCTTCCGTCGCCACCATCCGTCACAACCAGGGTCAGTTCCCTGGCTGCCGCCACGGGAATCGTTACAGGTTGCGCATCAAACCCGGTGCTGCGCACTTTCCCGGTGGCATACCTCTCTTTCCCATCCACCAGGATTTTCATTTTCAGCAACCCTTTGTGGGCATCATCCGGCCCGGGCACCACATGAAATGCGGCAAACTTGCCATTCAACGGGAAACGGATTCTCGAGTCGGCGTGAACACCCAATCCGCGCGCGTATTTCCGGCCGCCGACGCTGATGGGTTTTCCCTCAACGCCTCTATCATTCAGCACGCGCCAGAAACTATCAACCAAAGATGCCATCTCCTTGGTCAGGTAGACTTTGCCGTCCCTGTCCGCCTGGGCCACGGCGGGTGTCTTGCGCTCCGGAACCTTCCACTCGAAGTTGGCCAGGACCACCTTGGTGATATCCGATCCAGGCTTCGGCTTGAACCCGATGTTCTTCACTTCCGACCAGTCGTTCAACGCAGGTCCCGCGGGATGCCGCAACTGACCCGCCTTGGTAGTCATGCTCTGCCACTCATCTGAAGCGGTGATCTCGATCTCAGTCGTAAACCGGCCGTTTGCTGTAAGTACCAGTGTCTGGGGCTGGGTGCAGTAGAACTTGAAGATCAAATCCGCCCCACGCGGGGCCTTCCATTTCGGGTCAGAGAACTGGTCGCTACTTGTTCCCCGGCGATTGCTGATCGGGCGGAAGCCACTGATCCCGCCAACCCCTTCCGCAGGTGCGGCATGGCTCCATCGATCGGCGCCACCCGGAAGCGTATCGGACTTGGCATCCGTCGCAACCGCATGACCGAGCTTCGACGGGATCACGGCTTCAAAGTCGGACGACACGACACAGTCATTGTCATACCAGATGTTGGCATAGGAGAAGACGTAGTCATTCACATTCATGACCGGCAGTTTGGCGATCCAGGTGTTGCCTTCACGCTCAGACTGCACATCACGCCAGTAGCGTTCGATGTTGTTGGCCGTCTTCAGGCACTCGTAGACCTGGAGCTCCCTGATCCGTTCCGGACTCGCGGGGGTCAGATGGAGTTCGGGAACGCCGTCGTCACGGAGCTTGATCTCCGACGTCGGTCGCGCAGGCCAGAAATGGTCCTTGCCCAACACATGCTTTTCCAGCCAGAGCTTGCAGTCATCCCCCAGCTTCTCTGTATTATGATGCCCACGAGCCTGCACCGCGAAATCCCATGGCACCCCGGGTTTGAACATCTCGAAGGTCTGCCCTGCTCGCTCGTGCCCGCCGTGGTGATCGTTCGAGCCGTTCAGCCATAGACTGGCGGCAGTGATATGAGGTGCGTGTGCCTGGGGAGCCACGGCGGACAGGTAAAGCTCCTGGCCCGGCGTTTTCGCAGGTTCTTTATACGGGTTGTTATGCATCCACACCGCGCGGTCCCGGTAGTAGTTGATCCAGCCGATACCAAAATAGGCGACAACGGCTCTCACCCGCGAATCCATGGCCAGGTTCCACATGATCGTGCCGCCATACGAATAGCCCTTCGCGCCAATACGTTTCCTGTCCACTTCCTTCTGGGCGAGAAGGTAGCTGAGCGCCCGGCGCTGAACCGCATTCCACAAGTAGTGCGAAGTGGCTTTGGAATCGGTCAACTGGCTGCCATCGGGCATGCGGTCGTAGATCAGGGCATGGCCCATTTTCCGTGCTTCCATGTGTCCATGACTCAACTCCTCAGGATATCGTGTGTAGTGGGGACGGCTCGTGATCCCGGAATAGTCATGCGCCATCACCGCCCAGCCGTCGTTCACATAGGCCAGGTCGACTGCAGGCCCGCCCATCCAGCCATGCACATTCATCAGCCCCGGCGCGGTCTTCGCCCCGGCTTTGACCGCGTACTTGCAGTAGACACGGATCTCTTCATCGTTGACATACGCACTGATATACGAGTCGCGGCAATAGACTCCGCTCTCCGTCTTCTCGACGACAACCTCCTCCTTGAAATCCCCTGCATCCGGGTCGTAGTCCTTCCAGATTTCGGGCGGAGTGGGTTGAGTTGTGGCGGTGGCCAGGCCTCCCGACACGCCCACGTGTGACAAGCTCAGCAGAGCCAGCATCAGAACCCGTTGCGTGTTGGTCTCTGGAACAGCCATTGTTCTATCCTCACTCTTGGTTTGGACTGGCGACCAGTCTGCCGTCCTGCTACTCGTCTTTTCGCCCAACCTGCAACTGGATGGACTGCAGTTTCCCCCACTGCCTGCCGGCGATGTTCACCCGCCACAGATTGTCACCCAGGTTCTGGACGGAAGTCACCTCGCAATTCTCCGAACCGGCTGCCGCGAGCGGTTTCATGCTATCGAACGTCAGGGAGCCGGCCTGCGCACCCGCATCGCTGAGCTCGACCTCCACTCTTGCAGGCGAGACGCGCAGATCGTCTATCTCCGTGGCTCCCATCGACAGGTGCAGGTTCGATCCGACGAGGGTCGGGCGGTCGCGGTCGAGCGGCGTGAAACGCACGAGGGCGGAGGAGTATTGCTCCAGGGGAACTGTGTTGTAGGAGCCCTGGGTGTAGGCGATGACTCGGTTCTGCCAGAAATCGAAGACGGCGCACTTCCGGTCCATGGGCAGACCGGCGCGCTCGAACCGGAGATTGATATGCGTGGTCTTCTCGTTCGGGTTGTAGAGGTTATAGACCGCAAAGTCGCCATAGGGACGCCGGGCGGCAAACCCGAAGGTGGTGTTGTCGGGAGACCGACCCAACGTAAGCAGGCGGGCGGGCTCGCGGCTGCCGGGGCGCATGATCTCGTAGTTGCGCCAGACGGCCTTGACGTCAGGCATGTTGACCGGTTCGCTGATCATGGCCGTCCCGCCCACCAGGCCCACGACATTGTGCCAGGTTCGCCACATGCCCTCGCCCTGGGGCGTGTAGCCCACGCGGCGACTTTCGAGCTTGGGAGCCAGATAGGAGACGTCCGCGTCATTCTGCCACCAGACATTGTCGTAGATTTGGAAGCGCAAGACCGATTTCAGGCACTTCTCGAAATGGGCCGGATGTGAATCAGGTCCAACGCGGGCCGAGTCAATGAACCCCACAACGCCGCGGGTTGGACTCCCGAGACAGGAGAGGATGCACATCTCCTCGCCGGCCGCCTCGCGATACAGCGTGTAGAGTTCCCGAAAGATCTGCATGCGGGTCTTGGTCGGGTCGACGAAGCGGCTCCCGATCCCGTTGAAATCGATCTTGATGTAGCCGTACCCACGTTCGCGCGCGTCCCTGATGATGTTGAACAGGAACTTCTTCGACTCCGGGTGCGACGGGTTGATCCAGTTGGCGCCGGCCGGATGGAAGGGGTTGGCGTTCATGAAGCTCGCGATCCCCTTCGCATTCTTCTGAATGGCATCCGGGTGCTGTTTGCCCCACGGGTGGTCGGGGTTGATCATCAGCGGCGCAAACCACACGCCGGGTATGCAACCGGCCTTGCGAATGCGCGCGGCAACCGCCGCCATGCCGGACGGGAACTTCTCGTTCGCGCTCCAATCGCCGTCCATCTTCTGGTAGCCGTCGTCAATCTGGATGATTCCCTTGCCGAATACATTCGGGTTGCCCTCGATCGTTTTGACGACGTCCATCACGTGCGCTTCGTCGATCTTGGTCGTACGGTCATACCAGCTGCACCACCCGTAGACCGGCCCGCGGTGTGTTCGAGCGCCATGGGTGATGGCCACCCAGCGCGTCCATACGTCCGTGGCCGTGTCGACCGGTTCAAACAGGAAGACCATCTCTTCGCTGCGGCGGCTTTCGCCGGCTCGCACGAGCACGCCGTCCATTTGGACCCATGCCTTGACGGCCTGGTTCCGCGCCTCTACGCACGTGTACGCTTCGGCCGGGCCGACGGGCCCCACCAGAAAGCCGTTTCCATTGCGATGATAGAACATCGCCGCCTCTTTGATGTTCCTGCTAATCTCGCTCAACGGCAACGCGGGCGAGTCATGCATCAGCGGTGTCACCAGCCAATTGGCGGCAGCCGCCACCGCGAAATTCCCGCCGGCCCCTTTGCGCGTGTCCAGCAGGTCAAACGCATGCAGCCTGACGTCATTCCCGCTGTGGTTGTGAAAGACGGCCTGGACAGTGAACGCGCGCAGGCACTTGAGACGCCTCAAGATCAGCGTGTACCGGAAAGGAGCGTCCTCCCTACCGAACGTGGCCTCGCTGACGGCGGCGTCGCCAAAGGGCGTAGCACGCGTGCTGTGGCGGACCGCACCCACCATCGGATCGTTCCGGACTCCGATGCGGCGGTTTGTCTGTCCGTCGGAAAACACGGCGGACGAGACCGCGACAAAAGAGGAAACGCTCTTCGCGTCAACCACGATGGAGCGCCCGTCTCCGGCAAAGCTCACCCACGCTGCCGGTTGGGCCGGCGCGGCGATGCCCGAGCACCATGTTGTGAGGGCTGCAATGACAATGAAACCGTATCGTTTTGTTCTCATGGGTTCTCCTGGTGAGTTGATGCTGTCTGTCACAACGAAGTCCTCCGCTGATCACGGCTCGCGGGGACGCTCGCCCTCCAAGTAGTGCCCGCCTATTGCCCCTGGAGCCGGCGGTCCTCCGCCGTTACGAGCAAGAGTTGAGCACAAATCGGGACACAAGCGAACGAAGTTCTTTCCCTGTTTCGGCACCTGCTTCCTCTTTTGCCCTCGTCGGCAGCGAGGGGTACGCCGTCGGGGTCCCAGTTCGTACCCGTGGTCCATGAACCGCTTGCCCCGCCGTCCCAGGTCTTGGTGTCGGCATACGAAGCCGCCGCTACCAGTAACGCTGACACCAGCCAACACAGTTCCTTTTTCATTCCGATCGCTCCTGTGGTAGTCCTTCATCATCGCAGCCTGCCCGGCCGCCGCACAACTCTCTCAGCCACCATAGTATCGCGGATAGCGCTTTCCTGCGCTATCCCCATTTCATAGGATGGCAGTCGCTGCCGGATCCGGGCCTACTCGATGGGTGCCACTCCATGTGACGGCGGGCAGAAAACGCTTGCGCAGCTCGGCGGACGGATATACCTTTCTGCATATCGAAAGCTTTTGACAAAGAGAGGTCATATTTCATGTATAGAAGAAACCTTTACCTGGACAGGATCAGGTCATATCTCGGCACGCCGGTGGTCAAGGTGCTGATCGGTATGCGGCGGGTTGGGAAAAGCTATCTGATGAGGCAGATCATTGAGGTATTGCGTGAGGACGGCGTTCCACAAGAGAACATTCTCTATATCGATAAGGAGTCGCTCGACTTCGAAGGTATCCAGACGCATCGCGACTTGCATCAGGCCGCAAGGGCCGCCCTGGGGGATAGGCAGGGCCAACGGTTTCTGCTGGTGGATGAGATCCAGGAGATCACGGATTGGGAGAGGGCCATCGCCTCATTGGCGGGGAAAGGCGACATTGACATCGTCATCACCGGCTCCAACGCGCACCTGTTCTCGTCGCAGTTGGCGTCGCTGCTATCGGGACGATACGTTGAATTCCCCGTATACTCTCTGAGCTTCGGCGAGCACCTCTTGTTTCGTGCGGAGAAGAAGGGCGCCGTGCAAGACGAGTATCTGGACTACATGCGCTTTGGCGGGCTACCGGCAATCCATCATTTTGAACGGGACGAGGAGATCGTACATCAGTACGTCACGTCCGTATTCAACACGATCCTCCTCAAGGACATCGTGAAACGGCACAAAGTGAGGAATGTGACGCTCCTTGAACGAGTCGCGCGCTATCTCTTCGACAACGTCGGGCGCGTGATGTCGGCCAAGAGCATTGCCGACTATCTCAAATCCCAGCGTCTGCGGGTCGGGGTTGAAACCGTTCAGAACTACTTGGCCTATTTTGAGGAGGCGCTGGTTGCCCACAAGGTACAACGCTACGACATAAAGGGCAAGCGTCTGCTCGAAATCCACGAGAAGTACTTCCTGGGCGACGTGGGTATGCGGCATGCCGTCTTGGGCTACAGGGAAGGGGAGCTGTCTGGTGTTCTCGAGAACATCGTGTATCTGGAACTGCGCCGCCGCGGATACAGAGTCCACATTGGGAAACTGGGCGCGTGCGAGGTCGATTTCGTTGCCACACGGGAAAGGGAGAAGCTCTATATCCAGGTGGCGTACCTGCTGGCAACACCCGAGGTCATCGAGCGGGAGTTCGGCGTTCTGCGCAGGATCCCCGACAACTACCCGAAACTCGTTCTCAGCATGGATACGGCCTTTGGTGAAGATATCGAAGGCGTTCAACGTCAGAACATTGTCGAGTTCCTCAGAGGTGGCTAGTGAAGTGCGTGCGCACCATCGATCAGGCCGCGCTACCAGGGCCAAAAACCTCAGAGGACAACTGAAGTCTCAGAAACCATGACTCGAAGAACAGCCATTTGCACGGCTACCCTCCTGACAGGGATTCTGTCGGCCGGAGCCGTTGAGTATCCGCTGCACACGTATTCGTTGACCCAGCTCGAGCAGCGGCTCGTCCAGTTGGACAACGAACTCGAACAGCTCGCCCGCGCCAGCCTGCGCAGCGGGGTGGGAGCCGTTGGATGGCGATCCGATCCCCATACGGGGCCCTCGAATGCCGAATGGGTCCGTGTCGCGCTGGAGGCGATGCCTTTTCTCCGGCAAACGGTGCCGGATGCCAGGATCGTCGTGCTGACCCAGTCCGACCGGGAAGCGGACGTGCTGCGTGCCATCAGGCTCGGCGCCGCGGGCTACCTGTTGAAGTCCTCCACGGTGAAGCAGATCACGGAGGGCATCCGCACCGTGATGGAAGGAGGTGCGTCCCTGGACCCAGGCGTTGCCCGTTTCATCCCGCGGACGCTGCAGGCGAAACCACCGGCCCGCGAAGTTGAACGACCGCTCTCGGAACGCGAGATGGAGATTCTCACGCTTCTTGCGCAGGGCCTGGTGAAGAAGGAAATCGCCGGCCGGCTGGGCATCGGCATGAGCACGGTGGTAACCCACGTCAGCCATATCTACGAAAAACTCAATGCGAGCAACGCACCGTCGGCAATTCATAAGGCCCACCACCTCGGCTTGTTTTCGCCTGACTCGGCAGAGACACGGAACCCTTACGCCAGCCAGTGGATTTCGACTTCGGCAATCTGATCGGCGAGCTATTTCAACTGGCCGAGCAATCGGTTGGCTTGCTTCTTGACCTGCCTGTTTTTCGAGCCTCTTACGACTTGCTGCAAGGCCCCGCGGCGCATGTCGACTGGAATCTCCCGGGCACCCGTCATCAGCAGTTGGAGGACCGCCGCGTAGGCTTCTTCTCTGCGTTTGGAACCCGTGTGTTTCAGAAGGGTCTGCAGTGCGTCCCGGGTCTTGATGGTGCTCAGGAGGGAGAAAGCCTGACCTTCCTCGGGTGAGCCATTTGCCAGCGTCATGATCTCCTTGGCTGCTGCCAGTTTGCCCGCGGGTGTCATCTTGCTCGAGGTCCGGGCGTACTCGGCATAGCCGCGCAGTGCGAGGACCTTGTGCAGTTGTTTTTCCCCATTGCGCGCCATCCGCAGGAGCGGGGCGCCCGCCGCTTCATCGTCAGGCCACATGTTGGGCCAGGTGGACAGGCTGCGCACAGCCTGGTCCGCAACCTCAGTGTCTTTGTCCCTGGTGGCGGCGACGAGAGCCGCGAGCGACTCGGAACCGCCGGCGCAGGCGAGCAGGGGCAGGGACGCCTTGCGGATCTCACTGTTGTCGTGGTCTACCAGCGGTTGCAGAGCGCTGAGCGACTTTGCGCCGTTCCTCGACGAGATGGTCTTGAGCGCTTTAATCAATGCTGGATCGGCGCCCTTCTTCTGCACCAGCCCCACCATTTCACGGATATGCTCCACGGAACCGAGCTTTGCCAGTGTCGCCGTCGCCGTGTCAGCGACCGCTTTGTCTGTATGACACATGCATTGGGTCGCGAGCTGCAGCCCTTCTTCGATATTGCGGTATCCAATAACCCTCAGCAGAACACAACTCGCTTCTGCCCCGGCATCCTTCAACTCGCTCACAATCCGTTTCGCCACATCCTTACCAGGCATCTGCACCAGGCTGACGAGGGCGGCTTCCGCCAGGTTCTCGTCTTCCCCGGCTGCGTGCTTTACCAGCATGGGGACACAGGAAGCGTTGCCAATCTTCGCCATGCTCGCCAGGACCGCCCGTTGCCCTTCATCGCTGATTCTCTCCGCCAGACTCGTCAGAATGGGGAGCGCTTGCGGATTGCCCGAATTCGCCAAAGCCACCAGCGCCATGTCCTGCCGGGCCGGAGGGAGGGCCTCTATTCTCGTCACCATCTCGTCGGAGATCTTCATGCCGGGCCGCTCACGCAACAGGCGCAATGCCACCCAGAACACCTCCCTGTCTTCGGCGGACAGGAGTTCGCTGATCCTGGCGAGTCCTCCTTCTCCGCGTGCGAGAACAGCGCCCCGGATTGCCTCGAGAATGCGCTGTTTCGGCACGTCGGCTGCCGCCACCGAGTCGTACAGGAAAGCAGCCCGCTCTGCGTTGCCGTCTTTCAGAAACATCTCGGCACATCTGACACACGCGTAGGCCGCGGCCGATCTCAGCTCCGAATCCCGGTGCTTGAGGAGGCCGATCAAAGTGCCGGAGGCCCCCGGCCCGCCGATGCGTCCCAGGGCCGCCGCGGCTGCGCGGGCCACTTCCGGGTCAGCGTCGGTGACTTTCGCGATAAGCAGCTCTACCGCCTCCGCATCACGACGCACGCCGATGGAATCAATGACGCCGACCAACAACCGCCCCTTGAGGGCGGCAGCCGCATCGCGCAACGCCTTGTCACAGGCCGGGTCCGGGATTGCTTCCAGTGGAATGCGGGCCCAGGCCGCCAGCTGGGGGTCCGACAGTAACGTCGCCAACGCGGGGGCCGCGTCTTTGCCTCCCCATACCGCCAGCTTCTTGCAGGTGATCGCCTTCTCCGCCTTGGGTGCGTCAGACCTCAGGACGCCGATCAGCTCCGCCTCGCTTTCCGCTGCCGACGGCAGGCTCGTCGCAACCATGACCGCGACGATGAAAATGCTGTATGCTCTGTTCTTCATGAGAGTATCTCCGTTCTTTCCGCTTGGTGACGATTCGATTTCGTCTGTCGCCGTCCGTTATCGTTACTGTTAAACGCTCCAGGGGGCGCGCCGCGCCTCGATACGGAAACGGTTGGCTTCCGGGTCGTCAATGAACTCATGCTTCGCCGGATCGTACGTGAGTTTTCGCTTCAGCAACATGGCCGTGGCGATGTTGGAGCAGGCGATGTGGGAGTTGCAGGCCACGAAGTGGTTGGCGTTCGCCAGGCTGCGGGTCTTCACACAGTTGAAGAAGTTCCGCACATGGTTGGACGGATTCGTGCCGGGTGTCCCCCTGCGTCGGTCGGCGATCAACGTAGGAGAACTGGCCTGGACCACGCTGCTGTCGCCGGTCTCGACCCAGCCTTTCTCCCCGACGAACCGGACCGGACAAGTGCCCACTCTCTTGTCCCAGCCGGCGGTGCGTACGACCATTTTCACACCGTTCGCGTAGACGGAGGTGACGGTCCCGTCCCCGGCAAGGGGATGGTATTCGACTGGAACGGTGTCGTCGGCGCTGTTGGCGCGCTGACACTGGTCGACTGAGTGGGAGCCCCATTCCATGACGCCGTACCCCAGCATGCCACCACCTTTTTCAAACGCACCCCCGCGCAGGTAACTGGTGTTAAACGGCCGCCAGGCCGCCGGTCCCAGGTACCTGTCCCAGTCGAACTGGGGATCGTTCGGCAACGGTTGTTCCTGCTGCCAGCCGGTCATGCCCGTATGCCCCCAGCGGCCGCTTGGGCGAAAATGAAGCTCGGTCAGCTTCCCAAGTCGGCCGGTCCGCGCCAGCATCGCGCAGTAGTTGAAGTGCGCGATGCTGCGCCGCTGCGTCCCTGCCTGGAAGATGCGGCCTGTACGCTCAAAGACCTCCGCCAGCTCAAGGCTCTCGGCGATGTTCTTGGTACACGGCTTCTCACAGTATACGTCTTTGCCGGCCTTGGCTGCTATCATGGACAGCGTGGCATGCCAGTTGGGACCGGTCGCAATCATCACGGCATCAATGTCCTCGCGGGCAAGCAGCTTGCGGAAGTCCTTGTACGTCGCGCAATCCTCGTTGCCGTTCGCCTTGTCCGCGGCCCCCTTGGCCGCCGTGAGCCGAGACGTCTTCAGGTCGCACACGGCAACACACCGCACATCGGGCTGCTGGAGCATCGCGCGAAGGACGTGCGTCCCCCGGCCACCGATCCCGATCGCCCCGAGCTTAATTCGTTCGCTTGGCGCTACCACCCCGTCCTTGCCCAATGCAGAGGACGGAATGATGGTGGGCGCCGCCAACGCCGCACCTGCCGCGGCGCAGCTCCTGGCGATGAAGTCTCTCCTGTTGAGATTCGCTGCCTTCCTCATGGTCGCATTCTCCTTTCGTTCTTAGTCCTAGCGAAGCTGCGCTAGAGAGTTTCTTTCTCTGATGGTTCGACCTCGATAAATGCTCAGAGCATGTCTATGCCGATGCAGTTGCAGACAACGGGACAACGAACTGCGCAGAGGTGGATGATGCCAACGGTTGCCGAGATTCTTGAAGAGCATGTGAGCCTGGACGTTGAGTGTTTTGATCGTCTCTATTTCAATGGATACGTGCCCATCCTGCAGACGGGGCCACAGATGGTAGCCTTTCCGATCCAACATCGGGGCAACATGAATGCCTCGGGAGCGCTTCCGGGCCAAATGACCAGAACCTTCGTTCGTAACGTGGAGAACTTTGCGAGCCATGAGCACGTTCCACTGATCACCTTCAAGCCGCGAGTCATGTCCCTGATGGCTGCACTCTCTTTGTTCCTGCACGTGCCGAACGGTTTTCGCCATCGTGACCTGCGTCCTCATGTTGCTCACCTCATGGGCCTGCACGTACTGTCAAAAAGGTTCTCCGCCGATCACGGCTGCGAGGACGTTTGCACTCCAAGTAGTGCCCGCCTATTGCCCTTGGAGCCGGCGGTCCTCCGCCGTTACGAGCAAGAGTTGAGCACAAATCGGGACACAAGCGAACGAAGTTCTTAGTCCATAAAAATTAGCAAGGACGACTCAAAGCGCTTTCCGAGCTCGTTCCATAGGCATGGCTTACACCCTACGATAAGCGCGTGTTGATGTCCAATCAGGTATTGGTGACACCGAAACAGCGGAACGACGCGAAGACGGAAGTCCCGGCCAAGGCCGTGCGATTCAATCACCTGGTTTCCAGGGAATAGTGTCCGTTCAAAGGGCCCGAACACCGGTGGTTGAAATGTGCTAAGACCGGGTGAAAGGTGATGGCGCCGGGATTGGGCAAAGGCAATACTTGGCCCTTTGATGACGCTGGCTGAGAGGTCGACGGCCATGGCAATGACCAGCAAACGGTTTTTCGGGGTCGTGCTGCTCTTTCTGGTAGCGCTTTCCTGCCTGGTGTGGTCGTTGCGGCCGAGACCGGACGGATCGGGGCGGACGCAGTTGCTCTGGGTCACCGATGAAAACCCGGCCCGCGCCGAGCAGGTCGCCCTCTTCAACAGACTGAATCCCCAGCACAACCTGACCATCGATCCCGCCAACAGCGGCCTGGAGAAGATGATCGTCCAGTGCGTCGCCGGAGTGGGCCCGGACCTCTTCGACTGCAATGACAGTTTCTGGTTGTCCGCCTACGTGAAATCCGGCATCGCCTGGGACCTGACCGAAGAACTGGCCGCCGTGGGGATCGACGTCGCGAAAGACACCTGGCCGGGGACGCATTCGGTCTGCATCCACGAGGGCCACGTCTACGGTTTTCCGCGCAATGCGTGTACCGATGCGCTGCTCTATAACAAGAAACTGTTCGATGCCGCCGGTCTGGCTTACCCCAGGCGGCATATCGCACATGATGAGTTTCTGAAGCTGGCCAAGGCCCTGACGGTCGTCGACGATGACGGGCGCGTACAGCAGTACGGGTTCTACTTCTCATGGTCGCAGTACGAGCACTTCCTCCGGCAGTGGGATGCCCACATCTACTCGCCCGACGGGACCCGGTGTACGCTGGACCAACCCGATACGATTGCGGCGGTGACCTACATGCGCGACCTGATCTGGGAGCACCGGGTGTCACCCTCGCCGCAGCAGGAAGCCGCCATCGCCAGCACCGGCGGCTTCGGGGCGGGGGCCATCACGTTCTTCGGCGCAGCCCGGAGTGCCATGGTGCTGGCCGGACGCTGGTGGCTCTGCTCACTGCGCAACAAACAGAACTGGCCCGACTTGGTCCCGGGCGTTGCCGAATGCCAGTTCGGCCCCGTGCGTCAATATCGTGGATACGGCGGCGTGGTGATGATCAACCGCGGCAGTCCACGGCGCGAGGACGCACTGCACGTCCTGTGCTACATGGCCGGCCGGCCTTACAATGAGCTGATCAACCACCAGGCCGATGCGCTCTGCCCCGTCAAGGCATTCGCCGAGGGGGAACGCTTCTTGCATGACCCGGACTACCCGGAAGAGACTTACAACGACGTGTGGCGGGAGGTGATGGAGTATGGTGTCCCGGACGAGGTCAGCCCCTTCATCAACGGCAGCGTGGCGGACCGCATCATCGCCGAGCAGTTGGACCTGATCGGCAGCAACCTCAAAACACCGGAGGAAGGACTGCGCCGGGCCACCAGTCAGATCAACGAGGAGATTCGGAAGACACTGTCGCGTGACCCCGGACTGCGTGAGCGGTACGCGGCCCTGACCGGGAAAGGACCAACCCCATGAGTATGAAGTCACGACGGGACTTCTTCAGCGGGTTGGCATTTCTCGCCCCCAATTTCCTGGGCTTTGCCGTCTTCATGGCGGGCCCGGTGCTGT
>CAZKRK010000212.1:0-12914 GCA_964555035.1 uncultured Victivallales bacterium
CCCCGCGGAAACGCCGCCCCGACCGCACAGGAGGTCTGTCCCTTCCCCGACCCGCCAATTCCCGAGATCCCTCGATTCCGCTCCGCTGCGCTCGGGATGACAGGTCGTCCGCTCTTGCCGCCCAAGGCTGCCCTTTTACCGGGGCGTGACCCGACGCCGTCGCTCCAGAGTCTTGCCAGGTCTATTCATGCGAGGGGAGTCCGCAATCCGCTCTGTCTCCACTACCCCCTCTTCGCAGTTTGTCGGCCCGGCACATCGCTGTCTTGCAGAACGCCGGAACATCCTGCACGATGGGTCGCGGGTGAGCGTGTGTTGGGAATCCGAGGATTTGCGATGGCGACTAGCCTTGGCGGCATGAGGAGTGCCGCCTTTCTCTGCCCAGCCGTTTCTCGAGAAAGATAATCGAACATAGAGGAGATATGAGATAATGACATCCGTAGCCAGAGTCTATGTGGCAGTCCTGCTGGTCCTTTCGTGTTTCGCCATGGCCGCGCCAACCGGCGAGCAGGCAGAGATGTTGGGCCTGGTCGAAAGGGCCGGCGTCAAAGGCGGTATGGTCGTCGTTCTGGGGACCGATCACGTTCCCGAGCTCGCCTTGGAGCTGGCGGGGCGCGGCAACTTCGTCGTTCAGATACTGGAAACAGACCGGCGGAAAGTCACTGCGGCGCGTGCTCGAGCCCAGGGGCGCCTGTACGGCAAAGTGACCGTGAGTCTCTTCGACGGCAGGGAGCTTCCCTATGCCGACAACAGCATCAATGCTCTTCTGGTGACCGGTAAGCAACAGGTGGCGGGTGACGAGATTATGCGTGCGCTTGTTCCGCGAGGCGTCGTCCTGTCCGACAGCGAGATGAGGATTCGGGACTGCACAGCCGAGAAGATCGGCGACTGGTTCAAGAGCACGAAGCCCGTGCCCGCGGACATCGATGACTGGTCGCATTACCTGCACGGGCCCGACAACAACGCCGTGGCGAACGACACCGTAGTCGGGCCGCCCAGGCACATTCAATGGGTTGCCGGACCGCGCTACGGCAGGCACCACGACAAGATGTCCAGTTTGAGCGCCGTGATATCCGAGAACGGTCGCATCTTCTACATCATCGACGAAGCCCCTCCCTTCTCGGTATTCACGGCGCCGGAATGGAGGCTCGTAGCTCGCGACGCCTTCAACGGTGTTCTCCTCTGGAAAAGGGACATAACGAAATGGTGGAACCACCTTCACGCGTACAAGAGCGGCCCGTCTCACCTCCCGCGCAAACTCGTGGCATCCGGGGAGCGTGTGTTCGTAGTCCTGGATCTCGACAAGCCGGTCGAGGCGCTTGACGCGGCAACGGGGAAGACGCTTCTGACGTACGCAAACACGGGGCCCGCGGATGAGCTTCTCTGTTCGGATGGCGTTCTCTACGTCAAGAAGCAAGAAACTCTCATGGCAATCGATGCCGGTTCCGGCGAGCTCATCTGGAAGACCGCGGAAGCACCCGTGCAGGGCAGCGTGGCCATCGACAAGGACAACGTTGTGTTCCTCGTTGATGACCGGGTCGTCTGTCTTGACAGAGAAGCGGGGAAGCAGCGCTGGCGTTCCGAGCCTGTGCCCAGGGCGGAGAAGTACAACGTCCGTTTCGGCCCTATCATGATCGTCCACGACGACGTGGTGCTCTTCGCCGGCGGAGAGAAATCCGTCGGGCATAGAGACGGACAGGGCAACTACTCGTGGAACAAGGGCATTGACGACACCATAACGGCGCTATCGTTGAGAGACGGGAAGGTGCTGTGGACGGCTCCACATCCTCTCTCCGGCTATGCATCCGAGGAGGACCTGTTTGTTATCGACGGCGTTGTGTGGTGCGGCGAAACCACGAGCGGCCACGCGAAAGGGAGTTTCAAGGGATACGATCTCAAGAGCGGCAAACCGGTGCGGGAATTCGACCCCGACGTGGAGACCTACTGGTTCCACCATCGCTGCCACAGGGGCAAAGCAACCGTCAACTACATCATACCTTCTCGAACGGGAATTGAGTACGTCGACCCCAAGACGGGACACTGGGACATAAACCACTGGGTTCGCGGGGCCTGCGTGTACGGCGTGATGCCCGCCAACGGGTTGACCTACGCGCCCCAAAATCCGTGCGCCTGTTTCCCCGACAGCAAGGTCGTCGGCTTCAACGCCCTCTCGGCGAAGCAGTCCAAGCCCGGACCCGTGTCGGAGCGACTCGAGAGAGGATCTGCGCACACCCGCGCTGCAACGGGTGCGCGGGCCGCGGAGGACTGGAGCACCTATCGTGGAAATGCCGCGAGAAGCGGGTGCACGCCGACGGAAGTGCCTTCCGAGCTCACGGAGAAGTGGTCGACTGAGATTGGCGGAAGACTCAGCAGTCTCACGATTGCGGGTGGAACGGTGTTCGTCTCTTCCATCGACCGGCACCTGGTTGTCGCATTGAGAGAAGATAGCGGCAAGGAGGTCTGGAGACACCTGGCGGACGGCCGCGTCGACTCGCCGCCCACGATCTACAGCGGCCTCTGCATTTTCGGTTCCCGCGGCGGAACGATCACCGCCCTTCGCGCGTCCGACGGTGAGCTCGCCTGGCGCTTTCGGGTGGCGGCAGCCGACCGCCGCATAGTTGCCTACGGGCAGATTGAATCACTCTGGCCCGTGAACGGGAGCGTCCTGGTTCACGACGGTGTTCTCTACGCCGCGGCCGGCCGCTCGTTGTTTCTCGACGGCGGCATTCGGATGGTGCGCCTCGATCCACAAACGGGGAGACTCCTTTCGGAAACACTCATGGACGACAAGGACGCCGCGGGAAACGATGTTCAGCAATACGCGCGCCAGCACAACATGCCGGCCTCCATGCCTGACATACTCTCCTGCAACGGCAGGAACGTCTTCATGCGTTCCCAGGCTTTCGACCTTGCCGGAAACAGGCGGCCGCTCAAGGCGCTCAAATACGGCGGCAACCCCGCGCGATACTCAGTCCCGGCGACGCAGGAGCCCGAACTCGCCCATCTCTTCAGCCCGACGGGGTTCCTTGACGACTCATGGTGGCACCGTACCTACTGGGTTTACGGAAGCCGTTTCCTGGGGGGTTGGGCGGGCTACTCGGCCGCGGGAAAGGTTGCGCCTTCAGGCCGGATCCTCGTATTCGATGACGAAAGGGTGTACGGCTACGGGCGCCTGCCCAAGTTCTACCGTTGGACCAAGCCGATCGAGCACCACCTGTTCGCTGCGAAGAAGACTGCTTTCAAGATCTCAGCCGGGGACGCTCACCATTGGACAGGCCGCGTGAAGATGCATCCGCGTGGCATGGTCAAGGCCGGCGGCCTGCTGTTCATCGCCGGTCCCGAGGACCTGGTTGATGAAGAGAAGGCGTGGGGGAAACGCGGGAAAGACCCCGAACTGGCGGACAGGGTGCGAACACAGGCGGAGCTCTTCGCGGGCCGTTCAGGCGGTCTTCTGAAGGTCATCAACGCGGAAGACGGCGCCGAGCTATCCCTGATCAGAACTGCGGGCATACCGGTGTTCGACGGTCTGATCGCCGCGAACAAGAGCCTTTACATGTCGCAAGTCGATGGGGAGGTCGTTTGCTTGAGGTGATTCGAGCCTCATAAATCCTTACTTCTCGGAAACTGCGTGTCTGATTGATGACTAGCGATTTATGATTGATGATTTGTGAAGTACTTCGAAAATCACAAATCATCAATCGGGAATCGTCAATCAATGGTGTAAGGCTGTGTGTGGGAGAGAGAAGGGTCGAAAGATGGGTTGGTCGACGTGTGGCAAGCAGTGGATGGCAAGTGGCGGGGAACCGGTAGGGGGCCTTGGGGGCGACGATTACGGATTACGAGGGGAAGTCTCTCAATTGTCCAGCGTAGCCGTCGGTTGACCGTTCGCCGGAAGGAACGGATGGCTTCGGGTGAGGACTTGGCGGAGCAGGGGAATGACTGTGGAGGCACGATGAAACGAACTACGATCCTGGCGCTGAGTGTGATGTGCGCGACCGTGGCACGAGGGGCCACGATCCATGTGTCGACCAATAGCGCGAGTAACGGTCCGGGGACGAGCTGGGCGAATGCGTTTCATGTGATTCAGGACGGGGTAGACGCGGCGTCTGCCGGGGACACCGTGCTGGTGACCAACGGGGTGTATGACACGGGTGGAGCCGTGACGCCGGGCTATTCCCTGCAAAACCGTGTGTGCGTCACGAAGAACGTCACGGTCGAAAGCGTCAACGGACCGGACCACACCTTCATTGTCGGGGCAGAGGCAAGCGGAGGCGGCAACGGCTCCAACGCCGTGCGCGGTGTCTACATGTCCGTGGGCACGCTTGCCGGCTTTACCGTTACGAACGGTCACACCATGGTTTCGGGCGACTACGGCTTCGACCTTTCGGGTGGCGGCGTCAACATGTACGGCGGGAGCGGGCTGGCTAGCAACTGTGTTTTCTCCGGCAATTCGGCCTGCTTCGGCGGAGGAAGCCACGACGGCACGCTGACGGACTGTACGCTTGCCGGCAACTTGGCCGAGTTCTCCGGCGGGGGAAGCTTGGAAGGTACACTGACGGGCTGCACGCTCTCCGGCAATTCGGCCGACCAGCACGGCGGCGGGAGCCGGGATAGCACGCTGAACAACTGCACGCTGTTCGGCAATTCGGCCATATACGGCGGCGGGAGCGAGGACGGCACGCTGAACAACTGCACGCTCTTCGGCAACTCGGCCGGCTATGATGGCGGCGGGAGCTACGAGGGCAGGTTGAGAAACTGTATTGTGTACGGCAACAGCGCGACCAGGGACGGCGACAACTGGTATGACGAACGACGCGATCTTGCCTACTGCTGCACAACGCCCGACCCGGGCGGGATTGGCAACACGACCTATGCGCCCCTGTTTGCCGATGCGGCGAACGGCGACTTTCACCTGAAAAGCACCGCCGGACGTTGGGACCCCGCGGCGGGGGCATGGACAAAGGACTCCGTACCGAGTCCATGCATTGACGCCGGCGATCCTGCGTCCGGCTACGGGAACGAACCGCCGCCCGGCGGCGGTCGCGTGAACATGGGGGCCTACGGCAATACGGAGCAGGCTTCCAAGAGCCCGCCGGAGGTCGACATTACCGCTCCCGCCGACTACACGAACGTGTACGGCGAGGTGACGGCATGCGCTGTCAGCGGCACGGCCGGCAACGATGTAGTCGGTTGGATGGGCTGGACGAACGCGGCAAACGGCGCCTTCGGCACGTTCTCCGCCGGTGTCGGGTGGAGCGTGCCGGACGTGCCTCTGGCGTTTGGCGACAACGTGATTGCCGTGTGGGGCACGAATGCGGTCGGCGTGTTGGGGAGGGGGGTCGTGACGATCAGGCGAACGGGCGAGCACGGCGGCGATTCGCCCGTTCATTTCGTCTCGACCCAGGGCGCGGCTGTCTGGCCCTACACCAACTGGACTACGGCGGCACAGACGATTCAGGATGCCGTGGATGCGGCGTCCGACAACGACAGGGTCACAGTGAGCAACGGCGTGTATGCTACCGGAGGCGCGGTGACGCCCGGATATACGAGCATGAACCGTCTGGTCATCGAAAGGGACATCCTGGTGCAGTCCGTGAACGGTTCGAGCAATACTTTCATCGTGGGCGCCGCGGCCACGGGGGGCGGCAACGGGTCGAACGCCGTGCGCGGGGTCTACATGAGCGCGGGGACGCTGTGCGGTTTCACCGTCACGAACGGTCACAGCATGACTTCACGCAACTACGTTTTCGACCGCTCGGGTGGCGGCGTCAACATGTATGGCGGGGGCGGGCAGGTGAGCAACTGCGTTCTCTCCGGCAATTCGGCTCACATGGGCGGCGGGAGTTGCTATGGCACACTGACGGGCTGCACGTTTCTGGGGAATCAGGCCAACTGCGGTGGCGGGAGCTATTACGGCACGCTCACGGGCTGCACGCTTTCCGGGAACTCTACCGTAGGAGACGGCGGCGGGAGCTATTACGGCACGCTGACGGACTGCACGCTTTGCGGAAACTCGGCCGAGTGGGGCGGCGGGAGCTACGATTGCGCCCTGACAGGCTGCACGCTTTTCGACAATTCGGCCCGGAGGTATGGCGGAGGGAGCGGCGACGGCACGCTGAACAACTGTACGCTTTTCAACAATACGGCCGAGGACGGCGGCGGCAGCAGCTACGCGACGCTGACGAGCTGCACGCTTTTCGGCAATCGGGCGGACTTCGACGGCGGCGGGAGCTATAGCTGTACGCTGAGAAACTGCATCGTCTACTACAACGATGCACGTGGCGATGGCGACAATTGGGCGAGGGGATCGTTGTCCTATTGCTGCACCACCCACGCCCCGGGCGGCACCGGCAACATTGGCAACGCGCCTATGTTTGCGGACGCCGCGCAAGGTGACTTTCACTTGAAGAGCGTCACCGGTCGCTGGGATCCCGCGGCTCGGGCATGGACGAACGATGCGGTCACGAGTCCCTGCATCGATGCCGGCGACCCTGGGCTCGCCCATGAGAACGAACCGGTGCCCAACGGCGGGCGCGTCAACATGGGCGCCTACGCCAATACGGGCGAGGCGTCGAAGACCCCGCCGTTGGTGTTCATCGTTACTCCCGCCGGCGACACGAACGTCTACGGCGAGGTCACGGCCTACACCGTGGCCGGCACCGCCAACGACGCGGTGGTCGGCCGGATGGCGTGGACGAATTCCGCCACGGGTGAGGGCGACACCTTTCCCGCGGAGGCGGCCTGGAGCGTGTCCGTGCCGCTGGCGTTCGGCGACAACGTGATCGCCGTCACGGGCACCAACGAGCTTGGGGTGGCAGCCGGCGGCAGCGTTGCGGTCTTGCGCCTGGTGGAGCACGGGCCGAATTCGCCCGTGCACTACGTGCGGGCCGGCAGCTTGTCGCCCCTCTACCCCTACACCAACTGGACCACGGCGGCATGTACGATCCAGGACGCGGTGGATGCGGCTTGCGACAACGATACCGTCCTCGTAAGCAACGGCGTGTACGATGCCGGAGGCGCGGTAACGCCCGGGTATGCCTGCGCGAACCGCGTGGTGATCGAGAAGGATATCCTGGTGCGCTCGGCGAACGGGCCGGGGACTACCTTCATTGAAGGGGCCGAGGCTGCCGGTGGCGGCAACGGTTCCAATGCCGTGCGCGGGGTGTACATGAGCGCAGGGGTGCTGTGGGGCTTCACGGTCACGAACGGTCACACCATGATTTCAGGCGACTCCGACTCCGACTGCTCGGGTGGCGGTATCAACATGTGCGGCGGTAGCGGGCTGGCGAGCAACTGCGTCCTCTCAGGCAATTGTGCCGGCCACTTCGGCGGCGGGAGTTTCGCCGGTGCCCTGGCGGGCTGCGCGCTTTGCGGCAATTCGGCCGGGTCGGGCGGCGGAAGCCGCGGGGGCGCGTTGACGAACTGCACTCTCTTCCGCAATTCGGCTGACCTTCATGGCGGCGGGAGCTACGGCGGCATTCTGAGAAACTGCATCGTCTATCACAACAATGCACGCGCACAGGGCAATAACTGGTATGAGGGATCGCTGGCCTACTGTTGCACGACCCCCGCTCCGGGCGGCACCGGCAATGTCACCGCCGATCCGCTCTTGCTGAGCGCTTCGCACATTTGCACGGATTCTCCCTGTGTCGGCGCCGGCTCGAGTGACTCTGCCGTTGGGACGGACATTGACGGCGACGGCTGGGCCTCACCGTCGGCCATCGGTTGTGACGAACCGCGGGCGCCCTTCGTCGGCGATCTCAGTGTTGACATCGTAGCGGGCGATACGAACTTGATGGTCGTGGTGGGTCACGAATTGGGTTTCTGGGCGAAAATCGCGGGCGAACCGGCATCCAATCGCTGGACTTTCGGTGACGGCGACTCGCTCCTGAACGGCGTACACGCGCAACACGCCTGGTCGGGTGCGGGCAAGCATGCCGTGGTGCTGACGGCCTGGAACGACGACCATCCCGGCGGGGTTTCGGCCACGGTTCTTGTGAAGGTCGTGACCGGCAGCGACCACTATGTGAATCGCAGCAACACGTCGCCCGTGCCACCCTACGCCCTATGGGAGGACGCGGCCACGAATATCCAGGACGCGGTGAATGCGGCGGGGAAGACGGTCGGGGCCACCGTGTGGGTAACCAACGGTGTGTACGACACCGGAGGCGCGGTGACGCCCGGGTATGCCTGTGCGAATCGTGTAGTGATCGAGAAGGACATCCTGGTGCGCTCGGTGAACGGGCCGCGGACCACCTTCATTGCCGGCGCCGAGGCCACGGGCGGCGGCAACGGTTCCAATGCCGTGCGCGGGGTGTACATGAGCGCAGGGGTGCTGTACGGCTTCACCGTCACAAACGGTCACACCATGACTTCAGGTGACACCGACTTCGACCGCTCGGGTGGCGGTATCAACATGTGCGGCGGGAGCGGGCTGGCGAGCAACTGTGTCCTTGCCGGCAATTCCGCCGATGCTCGCGGCGGGGGCGGCAGCTACGGCACGCTGACGGGCTGCACCCTCTCCGGCAACTCCTCCGGTGCCGATGGCGGCGGGAGCGGCTTCTGCACGTTGACGGGCTGCACCCTCTCCGGCAATCTGGCCCAGGGACATGGCGGCGGGAGCTACGACGGTACGCTGAAAAATTGCATCGTCTACCACAACACCGCGGGCATACAAGGCGATAACTGGTCCGGAGGAACGCTGTCCTACTGCTGCACGATTCCCGATCCGGGCGGCACGGGCAACATCACCAATGCGCCTCTGTTCGCGGGTCCGGCGAGCGGCGACTTTCACCTGAAGAGCGTCGCCGGGCGTTGGGACCCTGCAGCACTGGCGTGGACGAACGATGCCGTCACGAGTCCCTGCGTCGATGCCGGCGATCCCGTTTCCGCCTACGACAACGAACCGGCGCCCAGGGGTGGACGCGTCAACATGGGCGTTCACGGCAACACGGGCGAGGCATCGAAGAGTCGGCCGGGCGTGGTCGTAACCAGTCCCGTCGGCGATACGAATGTCTACGGCGAGGTGGCTGTCTACACCGTGACCGGCACCGCCAACGACGCGGTGGTCGGCTGGATGGTGTGGACGAACCCCGCCACGGGGGAAGGCCGGGCCTTTCCCGCGGAGACGGTCTGGAGCGTGTCCGTGCCGCTGGCGTTCGGCGACAATCCGATCGCTGTGCACGGCACGAACGAGCTTGGGACGGCAGACAGCGACAGCGTGACGATCGTGCGCGCGGTGGAGCACGGGCCGGGTTCGCCCGTGCACTACGTGCGGGACGACAGTCTGTCGCCCCTGTACCCCTTCACCAACTGGACTACGGCGGCACACACGATCCAGGACGCCGTGAATGCGGCTTCCGAGAACGACACGATCCTTGTGACGAACGGCGTGTACAGCACCGGCGGTGCGGTAGCGCAGGGGGGGGTACTGAGCAATCGCGTCCTGCTCGCTTCGGAGATTCGGGTGGTGAGCGTGAACGGACCGTCCAACACTTTCATCGTGGGCGCGGCCGATCCGGCCACCGGCAACGGTGACGCAGCGGTTCGGTGCGTGTCGATGAGCGCCGCGGCGCATGTCGCCGGGTTCACGCTCATGAATGGGCACACGATGGACGACCTTGCGGCGGGCGCCAGCAACGTCTGCGCCGGCGGCGTGTTCTTCGATGCGCCGGGCACGCTGTCAAACTGTGTCATCCGTGACTGTTCGGCCGTCCTTGGCGGCGGCGCTTTTCTCTTCGCGGGCGGGCTGATCACCCATAGCGAGTTGAGAGGAAACGTATCCTCCAACGCCGGTGGAGTGATCGTGTACCCGGGCGGCGTCATCGAACACAGTACGATCGTGAGCAACCGTGGCCCGTGGGGCGGCGGGGTCTACTTCAACCGCGGCGGCGTGCTGAATCAGTGCATCGTTGAAGGCAACTACTCGCCGAACAACGGCGGCGGTATCTACCACAGACGTGCCGGTGTCGTCAGCAATTGTGTTGTGCGCCACAACAGGGCCGCGACCAGCGGTGGCGGCGTCTACACGGATGAGGGCGGACGCATCGTCAATACGCTGATTGCCCGCAATTACGCCGACTCCTACGCCGGGGGGATTTACTGCGGCGAGACGACTACCGTAGTCAACTGCACGATCGCAGGCAATTCGGCGTTGGACTTCGCCGGTGGCTGCTATGCCGCCCAATCCAACGAGCTTGTCAACAGCATCTTCTACTTCAACACGGCGCCGGACATCCCGAATTGCAATACGAGCGAGGTGTCGACATGCTACCGGCATGTCTGTACCACGCCCGGCGTACCGGGGATCGGCAATATCACCGGGGACCCGCAGTTTGTCGATGAGGGGGGCGACGACTATCGACTCGGACAGGGCTCGCCATGCATAGATGCGGGATCGGATGCCGATGTCCAGGGCGACATCGATCTGGAGGGCAATCCGCGCCTCGTGCGAACCGTCGACATGGGCGCCTACGAGAACGGACTGGCCCTCGTCGCCACCTACGCGCCGACGCGAGCAACTCCCGACAGCGTTCAGTGCGGCGGCAACGTGACGCACGAGGGCAACGGAAGTGTGACGGCCCGCGGCTGTGTTTGGAATACGACCGGCAGTCCGACGCCGGCAGACGCCCTGACGGCCGATGGTTCCGGCGGCGGCGCGTTCACCTGCAGCCTGACGGGACTGCTCAGCCGGACCACCTACCACGTGTGCGCCTATGCCACCAACGCGTACGGCATGGCGTATGGTGAAGAGCGCATCTTCACCACCACCGGCATGACGCCACCCGGCAATGCGCTGGAATTCGACGGCACCAACGACCACGCCGTTGTCCCGCACGAGAACATCGGCAACCCCGTCGGCAGCTTCACCGTGGAGTGCTGGGCCAGGCTGACGGCGAACGGCAGCGGTGATGCTTCCTTTATCTCCAAGCATCAGGATGACGGTGGCAGTGCCCGCAGCGGTTACGTCCTCGAGTATTCCCACGACTACAGCCGGCTTACCGTCAACTTTGGGCACAGCGGCGGTTGGACACACGTCCACGGCGGGTCGTGGACACTCGGGCCGTGGCATCACGTTGCCTTCGTCTACGACGCCGGTGCCGGCACTCTGGAGCTCTTCGACAACGGTGTGTTACAGGACACTGCAACCCAGGCCAACCCCAGGTTCAATACCCGCGACCTCTGGCTCGGCGGTTCCAGTTGGTACGGCAACTACTTCGGAGGGACCGTGGACGAAGTGCGCATCTGGGGTGTTGCCCGCACCGAGACCGAAATCCGCGCCAACATGTACCGCGAGCTCGCCGGCGACGAGCCCGGCCTCGTTGCCTACTATCCGCTCAACCAGCAGAGCACCACCGAGCTCGACGACGTGACCACCAACTCCCATGACGGCACACTTGTCAACGGGCCGGCCTGGGTGCCCAGTACGGTCCCGTGGCTCTACGTCCTGACCGCCTCGGCGGGAGCACACGGGACAATCGACCCCGTCGGCGCGGTGGAGGTCATGACCGGGGGCTCGACCAACTTCGCGATCACCTCCGACACCTACTGGCACGTAGGCGACGTGACCACCAACGGCGCATCCGTAGGAGCCGTCACGGCATACACCTGGACCAATGTCACCGCCGACGGCACGATCCACGCCATGTTCGATCCCGACCTGGCCGCGGGCGGTACGCCGCACTGGTGGCTGGCTGAGCATGGTCTGACCAACGGCGGGCTGACCTTCGACCAGGCCGAGAACGGCAATCCCGACGGTGACGCGCACCTCACGTGGCAAGAGTACATTGCCGACACCGATCCGACGGACTCGAACGACTACTTTCGCGTCACAGGCGTGTCCGTATCCTCGCCGGCAGTGCTATCGTTCGAGTCGTCGTCCAATTGTCTCTACTCTCTCCAGGGAAGGGATGGGTTGGTTACCGGTGATTGGGCGTTCGTCAGCGGGAAGAGGGGCGTGGGAGGTGCGGATTCGCTGGCGGACACCAACGACACGGCAAAGGGATCGTTCTATCGGCTGGAAGTCGCGAGACCATGAGTAGCTGAAGTGCCGAAGAACACCGGCACCCACAGCACAAGGGCAACGGGGATGTTTGCCGCGATCAACGCGAAAGGAGCAGTTGCCGGTAATCCGTGATCGGTAATCGGTGTGGCACAAGGACTTGCGGTGTTCACTCGCCCCAGTGAATTCTGAATGTCTTGATACTCTCAGAGAAGACCGCGTCGAACTCTTCGCCGCCGTCTGCGAGTGCCGTGCAGGTTACGACGTACTTCCTTTTGCCCGACCCAATGAAGAAGAAGGTCTGACGAAGCATGCGGCCCTGCTGCTCATTCTCAGTGAGTATTCTCGCGACTGGTTGGTTGTCCTCCGTATTGAAGTCTTCGCGACTGAGGATCTTCATCTTGGCGAACACCTTCCCCATGTTCTTGAGGTTCAAGTCGACATATGCAGCCAGTGTTCCCGCGAACGCCTCGTCAATCACGTTGATGTTTGGCGCGAACTCATTCGCCCGCGGCCCGTGGGAGATGCGGTACTTCAAACCCGGGAATTCAGCAATTTGCCACCTGGACGGCGGGTCATACGAAAAGCCGCCGGCCTTCTCGTAATGCCGGCGCGGCGGCTTGCCTCCGCACCCCGCGCAAATCGTCAAGACGGTCAAGAAGATCACAAACATCGGCGGGCTGGTTCTCATGGTATGGCTCCCTGTTCATGTTCAGCGTCGTTCTCAGGGTGGCAGCATAGCATTCCAACGTATGATGTCGACGCATCATTCCGGTTTCCGCGATAAGGCCAACCCGATTGCACCGATCTCGACTTGGAGGCAATTCTCAACTACTTGGGCGTTGACATGCACCGATCATATGTACAAGGCGGGCCGGGGCCCACAACCCAAGTTGCCCGGCCCTTCGCGGTTCCG
>CAZKRK010000213.1:0-12885 GCA_964555035.1 uncultured Victivallales bacterium
GAAGGGCAAGGGCGAGCAGAGAGTGAGCAGCATGCGCCAAGCCCTGCGGCGAGCCATTCCCTCTTGACACTCGCGGGAACAGAAAATAGTCTAGAGGAGATTGGGGTATGGCGGTGTGAAGGTTGATGTGGTCCTATGCCAAGCCGCATTCGGATCACAGAGTGAGTGGCTACACTATGCTGCTTCATTCGGGGGAGGATGATCATCTGATGACTACCAACGGGCAGGATGGCGGACTGACTTCCACCGATCGGGGCGGATGCGGTCGCGTGTTCATCGTGGACGACCACCCCATCGTGCGACACGGCTTGCGCCAGATGTTGAGCCAGGAAGATGGGCTGCTTGTCTGTGGAGAGGCCAGCAATTCCGCCGAGGCGCTCGAGACGTTCCCCGAGTGCAAACCGGACCTGATCATGGTTGACATCTCACTGGAGACATCCAACGGCATTGAGCTTACCAAGACCATCCGGCAGACGGACAATGATGTCGCCATTCTCATGCTCTCCATGCACGACGAGAGCCTGTACGCGGAACGGGCCCTGCGCGCCGGCGCCAACGGCTACGTCATGAAGCAAGAGGCCGCCGAGACCGTCATAAAGGCCGTGAGAACCGTGCTCAGGGGGGATCTCTACGTCAGCGAGACGATTGCCTCCCGAATGCTGCGTGACTACCTGGACGGCGGCAAGAGCAGAGCGATCCTCGGCGACTACGGCGTCAGCCAGTTGAGCAATCGTGAGCTTGAAGTTTTTGAGCTGATCGGCCGCGGCCGGACTGCCGCCGAGATCGCCGTGCTCCTGAAGCTGAGTGTCAAGACGGTCGAGACGCATCGAGGCCACATCAAGCGCAAGCTGCAGCTCCGCAACGCGGCCGAACTCATGCAGCATGCCGTGAACTGGGTCCAGAACGGTATGCAGATGTAAGCGCTGGACGTCTGGCCCGCATATTTCACGGATTCCCGTAGCGAGAGCGCGTAGAGTGCGGCAGATCAAGGGCTTGCGAGTGATTGCCGGGCGAAGGCGTATCGACATACGTTGAGGTCGGCAATCGCTCGCAAGTCCTTGAGGTGCCGTGATATGCGCGTTCGCAGTAGGGAATCCGTGAAATATGCGGGCTAGCGTTTACGCAACGGATTCCGCCCCAGAGGACTGCCTGAACCCGCTCCTCCATTGCGTGGCGTGATGCCCGGAAGGCCCATCAGGCTGCGCTGGTTTCCCCCTCCCCCCAGCCGCGGGAGCAAGTGTGCGAACCGCTTGTCGCTCTGAATGATGGAAAGCGCGCCGCTTCTGCCCTGTTGGACGGCCTGTCTGAGAGACGTTACGGCCTGGTCCTGCTTCTTCAACTGGAGCTGCAATACCGCGAGGTCAATCCACGCCTTCCAGTCGCTCTGTTTGAGGCGAAGGTATCGCTGCATGGCTTCCTCGGCCCGGTCAGGGCGCTTCAACTGCAGGTAGCGTGACACCACGTCGAGATAGACCTTGGCGTCGCTGTTGGCGGGAAGCAGCGCCATTGCCTTGTCCAGCGCGGCCGCAGCGTCTTTGTTCTGCTTGCCCTGTTGAAGAAACACGCCCGCCCGGTAGTAGTAGATGCCGGGCAGGTTCGGCGTGGCCGCGACGCCCTTGGCGACGTTCACCGCCATGCCGGTCTGCTGCGCCTTGAAGTACAGTTCGATCAGCTTCAGGGCGTCCGGAATCTGCAGCTTCTTCTCGCGGTACTTCTTCTCGTAGACCGCGATCTGCTTGTAGAGGTTGTCGAAGTTGGTGACCTGGTTGAAGAACGGTGCTACCTTTCGATTGCCCGGGTCCTCCCGTCCGAAACTCGAGATGACTTCCTTGGATTCATCGAAGCGCCGGGTCGGCATGTGCACTTCCTGCACCAGCCGGAAGTTGGCTTCAGGACTCAACGGGTAGAGCATCCGCGCTTCCTGGAAAGCTTCTTCGGCTTGAGCAAAGAACCTGTTGTCGAGGCGAATCGCGCGGTTGGCGTAGAGGCCGGCAATTGCACTGCGCAGCTTGGAGAAGGACTTGCGGGCGACAATGTCACGTACGAATCCGGGGGAGCTGAGCAAACGGCGTGAGTACCAGTCCCAGAAGTCCATGTCGTCGCGGACGGTGTCCAGCTTGGTGCGCAGATTCACCTTGTCGGCGTTGATCTTCATGATCAGGCCGTGTGGTTCGAGGTAGGGATACATCCAGCGGATGACGTAGCTCTCCTCGACGTAGAAGTCGTGCTTGTAGTTGTTGTGCTCGAAGATCATCTGCGCCAGGATGCCGTTGATCTCCATCACGCCCAGGGCGCCGCTGACCTGCACTCGTCCGCCTTCGATCTTGAGCTCGGCGTTCTTGACGCGTTTGCCGGACCGGACCTCTTCGACGTAGCGGGAGAAGGCCTTGGCGCTGTCCTGCTGGGCGGGGATCCAGATGTCGTCCCCGTAGAGATCGCGCATGACCGACATATAGGTGTTGTCGGCCAGCGCATTCTGGGTAATCAGGAAGACGTCCGGCCGCACGTCGGCGCCGTAGATCATGTAGGTCGGCACGAATCGACCCGGATCGGTGCCTCCGAAGAAGATGGCGTCGGGCCCCATTTCCTTTGGAAACTCCGGGTTTGGGAGGGGCTCTTCGTCCGGGTCGAGCTCTTCGCCGATCGCTTCGGCGCCGCGTAGCTGGTAGTTGCCGAACTGCCAGCCGAAGTCGTGTCCCTGCTGTTCGGCGCCGCCGTAGATCTTGAGGAGCTGGGGGTTGCGCCAGTTCTCGTTGATGGGGATCAGGGGGAGCAGGAACGCTACGGTCAGGCCGAGCCATGTGATTGCCTTGTTGCCGCGAAAGAGCGTGTCGACAAAGGCCAGACCGAAGAGAATCCCGTAGCCGATCCAGATCGCGTAGAGAGCGTGGGAGGAGATGAATTTCACGCGTTGAATGAAGGCATCCTGTATGTCGCCTTTGGGCGAGGCCAGCATGATCAGAATCAGGCTCATGACCATGAAACCGCTCGTTGTCACGAGCGTCCACTTGCGCGAAGTGCTGTCCACCTGTGTGTTGAACGGCAGCCTGTCTTCATGCTCCAGCCCGGTCACGGTAGAGTCCGCTCGGTCGTGCCAGATCCGAACGCCGAAGTCGCAGGCCTCCAGGATCAGCATGATGACGCCGCCGGCGACCATGAGCAGAATGATCAGCGCAATCAGAAAACGGTAGACCGCCGTCAGGGCCGCGATTTCACCCGTGGCCGGCGCAATTATCTCCTCGAGAAAGATGAAGGCGCTCGCGAGGACCACCAGGACTACGCTGATGTACAGCGAGTTGAGCCGCTTCTTGGCATTCAGCCTGATGAACCAGGCTGTAAACGGCAGGAACCCGAGAATGGCCAACGGCAACGTAAAGGTGATACGCAGGTCTCGCAGGTAGTCCCCAATCTGTTGAAGAAAGGCGGCAAGGGTTGCCGTGGGCTTGATCCTCTCGTACTGGCCGCGCGAGATGGCGTGCTGGAAGCCCTCCCAGGTGCGGGGATAGCCCCAGTTCATGGGCGGGTTGGTTTCCGAGGACAGCGGCATGAAGATGTAGACGGCCAGTCCGAGTCCCAGGCAGACCAGGGTGGGGGCTACGGCCTTGCCGTTGGGGAGAAAGAAGTAGGCCAGCGCCAGCCCCGCGATCGCGAGGATGAAGTACGTATAGCAGGCACTTCCCGTGGGGTGGGAGATAATCGGCAATACGGCCTCGATTTTCGGGATGCTGGTCGTCACGAGCGCCTTCTTCCATAGCAGAACGGCCAGGCAGGCGTACGGGAGCATGACGACGATGAATTGCCGGAGCAGTTTCAAGGGGCGTTCGAAGGCCTTGGTCAGCCACAGCCAGATTCCGCCCGCGCCCAGGCAGAGGCAGACGGCGATAGCGTAGCCTGCCCAGTAGGTATGGGGGATTTCCTTGGGAAGGACGGCGACGTTCTTGCCGGTCACGAAGCCGTGCTTGCAGAGAACGTAGACGAAGATGACCGGCAGGCCCGCAATCATGAAGTCGCGAAAGAGAGTCAGGTCCTTCAGCAGGACCACGATAACCAGCGAGGCGGCCAGCAGCAGGAGCACCTGGTAGTTGGTCAGACCCAGTCCGAAGACAAAAGCCGTAAGGTAGAGCAGCCTGTGCTCGGGACGTGTCCACCAGGCGTAGACGACCGCCACAGTCATTGCGATCATCAGCAATATGCCCAGCACGTAGTGGATGCACAGCCCGCCGAAACTGGCGCGCGGCAGCAGCCAGATCACATGGCCGATCATGGTTATCAGGCTGATGATCCAGAGCGATGCAACGCTGACCGTAAGAATGTGCAGCTTTTCCCGTGGGTGTCGCATCCAGACGTAGATCAGGAACATCACCAGCAGCAGGAAGAATGCGTTGAGGCTGTAGATCTCGTTGATGACGGCCTGCGACCAGTTGACCGAGGAGAAGGCAAAAATCAAGCTGCCGGCAACGCCCGCCACCCAGCAGATCCTGTCTTCCATGACCTCGCCCAGGACTTTGGTCGTCTGGCGCATGCTGCGGAGCATGTCCCGGCCCGAGCGGCAGATGAGGATGGAGGTGAACCCGCTGGCAAAGGCGCCGAACACCGCCGAGGCCAGTCCGATGCTCCAGGCCGGATTGGGTTGGCCGCGGTAGGTGACGAAGGCAAAGACCTTCGAGAACAGCCAGACGATGATCGTCCATATCGGGTAGCCCGGAGGGTGGGGGACTCCCAGATGGCGGCCGGCAACGGCCAACTCGCCCGAGTCCTCGAGCGTTACTGTAGGAGCCAGAGTGTAAAAGTAGACCGCAAACGAGAGTGCGAATGCCGTCCAGAAAGCGCTCCAGTCCAGCCGACGCAGGAATCGCTCCTGCTTGAGAGGGGGCGGGTCAACCGCGTTGACTGTTTCCATGCGTCATCCCTATAGTAGTGTGTATGCCTGCGTGAGTCCCATCCACGAACAATCACGAACTCGGAACTATATCAGGCGCCCGCCTCGCATGCAAGCGATGTAGCGTCCGGAGTTGCGGTCAGAAAGTACAATGCGCGACGCGCGGATTTGTTACGGGATTGAAGCAAGAAACGTGCGGGCCGGGGGGGGGTGAAGCTCCCGGTCAGCCACGCCCCCGGTGCGCTGCGCCTCCGAGGCAATTCGAGGTGGAAACGGCAGAAATGTTCAACCTAAAAAGAGCAGTTGCCCGCAGATGACGCAGATTGACGCAGATGAAGTCCCGAATCCGCGTTCATCTGCGTCATCCGCGGGCACCTTCTGCCTCAGCCGGTCTTTCACCAAATGAGTGCGTCGTGTGACGTCGCCATCGTCAATGTTTGCAGACATCTGCGTAGGAATCGGCGGTTCAACTGCCGAATACAGGTTCAATGCTCAATTCTCAAGTGACAGGGCGTAAATAGCGTAGCAGTCTCGCAATGGGTGAACGTGAGTGGTTGATTGATGATTAGCGATTGATGATTTGTGATTTGTGAAGTACCGCCTACCGTACCGGGATTGTCAGGATTCCGACAGCGTCCGACACCAACCGACTTCTTCGAGAATCCGACAACACGACTTCAGAAATCAACAATCATCAGTCGCTAATCATCAATCATGTCCGGGACTTCGGTCGAGACGAAGCGATGTTACGTTACTTCCGCCGAGCTCAACTAGCCACACACCCCCAGGATCACCAGCACGCTCAGTCCGTAGAGGGCCAGGTCGACCAGGAGCGGCAGGTCCGTCAGGAGCACTTTTTCCGGTCGTCCGCCGCGCCCGTGGCGATACACCAGCTCCAGGTAGCGGAATATGCCGAAAACGACAAAGGGAATCGTGAAACCGAGCGCCGGCGTGCCGAATTTCTGCACGGTATCGGGCCACAGGGTGTAGATGGCATAGACCACAATCGTGGCGCCGCTGACCATGGCGATGAGTTGGTCGAGCAGGCGCGCGTCGTACTTCTCCAGGGACTCACGGTGCTCCGTGTCGTTCTCGTTCAGCAGGCGCTTCTCGTGCCGCCGCTTGCACAGTCCCAGGAACAGCGCCAGCAGATAGGTACAGAGCAGCAGCCAGGGCGAGATCGTGACGTCGGGAAAGACGACAGCCCCCGCAATGGCACGCAGAACGAACCCCGCGGCAATCACGTTGAGGTCCACAAAGGCGATACGCTTGAGCAGGAACGTATAGGCAACCTGGAGGATCGCATAGCCCAGGGCTGTCGCCGCGAAGCCCCGCGAAACGAGACAACTACCGGCCAGTGCGGCGAGCAGCAGTCCGGCACCCAGAGCCGCGGCGACAGGGCGACTGATGCGTCCCGCGGCAATCGGGCGGTACTTCTTGACGGGATGCCGGCGGTCGGCTTCAACGTCCCGCAGGTCGTTCAGGATGTAGATGGCTCCGGACAGAAGACAGAAGAGCAATACCGCCGGCACGACCGCGAAGCCGTCGCGGACCGTCAGGGGCGCCTCCCGCGTGCGGTCAAAATAGGCGAAGAAAAACGCGGCGCCGACCACGGCGTTCTTCGTCCACTGCGCGGGGCGCATGGCGCGCACGATGCTCATGAGAACACCGTGACTATGGCTCTTCTGCTCTTGCATGCGCCACTCGTCAGGACTCGCCCGGCGCCGGCCGGGACTCGCGCGGCTTGCGGCGAAAGCGGCAACGCAACGCCAGCTTCCACACCATCCACAGGGCTTCCTTGAAAATGGCCGAGCTCATCTTGGAGTACCCTGCCCGGCGGTCGACGAAGGTGATCGGTATTTCCCCGATATGGAAGCCTTTCATCCAGGCCGTATGTGTCATTTCCACCTGGAAGGAGTAGCCGTTTGACACGATCGCATCGAGATCGATGGCGGCGAGGACGGCGCGCCGATAGCATTTGAAACCTCCCGTGGGGTCGGTGACAGGCATGCCCGTAATGATGCGCACGTAGGTGGCAGCGCTCTTGCTCAACACGAGACGGCTCAACGGCCAGTTCGTGATGCGGATACCCTCGACGTAACGCGAGCCGAGAACCAGGTGAGCACTCTCTGCCTTGGCCACGAAGTTGGGCAGCTCCGCCGGATCGTGCGAGAAATCGGCGTCCATCTCGAAGATGTACTCGTAGGAGCGCTCCAGGGCCCACTTGAATCCCGCAATGTAGGCCCGCCCAAGCCCCGCTTTGCCTTCCTTGTGCATGACGTGGACTCGCGGGTCGGCAGTGCTCATCTCGTCCAGGATCCTGCCCGTCCCGTCGGGGGAGTTGTCGTCCACAAAAAGGATGTCCGTGTCGGGCATCGCCTCAAACACGGCGTTCGCGATGGGACGTACGTTGTCCTTCTCGTCGTACGTTGGAATGATGACCAGTTTTTCGTTCATTGGTCGCACTTTATGGGAGCAGAGCTCGTCGAGACAAGACTAATTGCCATGACAGGAATCGCGCAGATGCTGGATTTCGTCACGCAACTTGGCGGCGTCTTCGTAGCGTTCATCGCGCACGGCCTTGTCGAGCTGATGCTGCAGGGATTCGATTGTGGGCACCTTGGGAGGCTCATCGGCCGCGCTTTCGCCGTCCTGCTGTTCGCTCATCTTCTCGGCCGGGAATATGCGGCCGGCCTCGTCCATCACTTTTTCGTCAACATAGAGCGGCGCGTCCAGGCGCAGGGCGAGGTTGATCGCGTCGCTCGGCCGCGAATCCATGGCGCGCTCCGTTCCGCCCGTATCGAGAATCAGTTTCGCGTAAAACGTGCCGTCCTTGAGGTCCGACACCTCGACCCGTACCAGGCGGCACTCGAGGTAGTCCAGGACGTTCTTAAGCAGGTCGTGCGTCAAGGGGCGCGGCACTTCAACCTTGTTGAGCCACAAGGCGATTGCCTGGGCCTCAACCGCGCCGATAAAAATCGGCAGCGAGCGCTCGTCCTTGACGCCCTTGAGGAGGACCACAAAGCCCACGTTCGAGATCAGCATCTGGTCGACAGTAACCGGTATCATGTTGTCCCTTCCCTGTCTGTTCCCGTGGCGCGCGACACGCCGGAGGACTAGCGTTCGTCCAAGGGCTTGTAGGTCTTGGCAAACTCTCCGGTGTACCAGGCGCGCGGACGAAAGATGCGGTTCTTGCGCAGGTACTCCAGCACGCGGGCCGTCCAGCCCGCCGCCCGACTCACCGCGAAAATCGGGGTGAACATGTCAACGGGAATCCCCATCCCGGAGTAGACGATGCCGGAGTAGAAGTCCACATTCGGAAAGATCTTCTTCTCCTCGGACAGCGTCGCCATGGCGAGACGCTCAAGCGCCGAGGCCGTCGTGTAGAGCGTGCGCGCCCGCTTGCAGTGCCTGGCCTGGTAGGCGGCCAGCGGCCCCAGCACGCGCGCCCGCGGGTCGTAAGCCTTGTACACGCGATGGCCGAATCCCATGATCCGCCGTTTCTGCCGCATGGTCCGCTTGAACCAGGCCTCGACGTTCTCCGGTCCGCCTATTCGCTGCAGGTCATAGACGACCTGCTCGTTTGCGCCGCCGTGAAGCGGGCCGCTGAGGGCCGCCACGCCGGAGCCGGTCGAAAGGTAGACGTCCGACATGGTCGACGCCACAACCATCGCCGCGAATGTGCTGGCGTTCATACCGTGATCCGCGTGCAGAATAAGCGCGACATCCATGATGCGGGCCTGCTCCGGTGTCGGGCGCTCGCCGCTCATCATGTAGAGGAAATTGGCCGCATGGCCGAGTTCCGGGTCCGGTTCGATCGGCAGCAGGTCCTGGCGAATACGCGACACGCCGGCCGCGATTGTCGCCATGGCCGCAATCACGTGCATGCATGACCGACGACTGAATGCATCCTCTTTCTTCGCCCCTGCATCGTTCGGGCGAGCCCGGTGAGCCCTGGGAAACTCGTAAATAGCGTGCGATTCGCCGTGGGGCAGTGTCTCCATGGGGATCGAGTCTTCATCCGAGGCAATTGCGTTGAGCCTGTCGGGTCTCGCCGTATCCCAGTCACGCCAGGTTACCCGTTGCCGCAGGAGGTTTGTGCCCAGGCGCAGGGCCGCCATGGGATGCATCTCTTCCAGTGGGAAACTCATCATCATGCGCAGCGTCTGGGGCACCCACATCAGGTCGAACAGCTTCTTCTTGAAGGCGGCGAGCTGCTTCTCGTTAGGCAAGCGCCCGTGAAGCAACAGATAGCAGACTTCCTCGTAGCTCGAGTAGGCACACAGATCGAATATGTCGTAGCCACAGTATATGAGACTGCCCTTGGCGCCGTTCACGAAGCCGATCTTGGTTTCACATGCGATAGCACCTTCGAGGCCCGGGCCTACCGTGCAGGATACCGGCCAGTCGATACGCACTGTGCCGTCCGGATCCGGTATGTTGCGAGACTCCCGCCGCGCCCTCTGGGCGGCCCTTTCGATCAGGGCCGTTATCGCTTGGGTATTTTCATGCATTGACTTGCTACGCTGTTTTCTTGGTTGATTTCAGAATGACAGTTCCAGCACGTACACTAGCACAAGCAGACGTCCGTTACAGCCCAAAATAGAGAAATCACCCATGGTCCGCGGAATAGGGGCCGTGGCTCGTGCTTGATTTGTGTCGGAGATCCTGCTTTTCTACGTCTCGAAAGTGACGTGCCGATATGACTTACGACTTGTCCTACTACGGGAACTCCGCTCTACGCAGAAAAGCCGAGACGGTGGGGGAAATCACGGATGAAACTCGTCAACTGGCGCAGGACCTTCTGGACACCATGTACGCCAACAAGGGGCTCGGACTTGCCGCGGAGCAGATCGGCCGCACCGAAGCCGTGTGCGTGGTCGACGTGCCGCCCATGGAAGACGAGAACGGCGAGCTCGTAAACGAGAATCCGGACGTAGCGATGCCGCTCGTCCTTGTCGATCCGGAGATAACGGACTCACGCGGCAAGCAGAACGGATCGGAGGGCTGCCTCAGTTTCCCGGAGATCTTCGCCACGGTCGAACGCGCGGTGGAAGTCACCGTTGAGTTCGTCGATATCGATGGCGCTCGCCGGACCGTCGAGGCCAGGGGGCTTCTTGCCCGGGCGATCCAGCATGAGCTGGACCATCTGGCCGGGATTCTGCTCGTTGACCGAATGTCTCCTGTCAAGCGCGTCGCCATCTCCGGCAAACTCAAACGCCTCAAACGCGTAGGCGCCGCGCGGAAGTAGTAGTTGGTATTGGTAATTGGTTGATTGGGCCCACCCCTACTCCCACCCCTACTCTCACCCTTGCTCTCTTCCCCAAGGCAGCCTCAGACACCCTCACCTCTTCATCGTGACGCGTGACGGCATCCGCGTTGTAACGACTCTCGGGACGTTACACAGTACGCACGCGTTGACCCGTCGTTCCGGTCGGCCGGAAAGCAAGAATGACACCGTGCCGGCAGCGGCAGCCCCGGAGGGGCGACATAGTAGAGCCTGGGGTTCCGCTACGCTTCACCCCAGGCTCTACTATGGCGGCCCTCCGGGCCTACGGACCGCGCTGCACTTCGACCGCCGGAAGCGCCGGCAGATGCATGCCAGGCTGTGACGATGGCGGATGGGTGTCGCCGATAATTCCGAGGGGTGAGGTCTCCCGAGACTCCACTCCTCGGCGAGAGTAAGGGAGAGAGTAAGGACCACCCCAATCGACCAATTGCCAATCAACCAATCAACCGTCCCCCCTCGCGAGGAATTCCTCCGCGAAGGCCCTGTAGGCCCTGGCGCCGGTTGAGCCGGGATCGTATCCTGTTACCGGTTTGCCGAAACTGGGGGCTTCGCTGACGCGCACGTTGCGGGGAATGACCGTCTCGTACACCAGGTCGGCGAAGTGTTTGCGTACCTCGGCGACGACTTCGGCCGCCAGATTGGTGCGGCCGTCATACATCGTCATCAGAATGCCTTCGATCCGAATGGCCGGATTGGCTCCGCCTTCCCGCAATTGCGCTAGAAGCCGCGTGATGACACTCAACCCTTCCAGGGCGTAGTACTCGCACTGGATTGGCGCGATCATCGAGTCTGCACCCGCCAGGGCATTCATCGTGAGTATCCCCAGCGACGGCGGACAGTCGACAAGCACGAAATCGTACTTCCGTTCTTCGTGCAGAGGCGCGACCGCGCGGCTGAAGCAGTGCAGGTAGCCGTCGACGCGCGCCACGTCCACCTCCGAACCGGCAAGATCGAGCTCGGATGGGATGATATCCAGGTTCTTGAGCGGTGTCTGGCGCACCAGCTCGTCGATGTGCGCCTGCCCCAGAAGCGCTTTGTAAAGACTGACGCCGTTCTCCAACCGCAGTCCCAGCCCGCTGGTAGCGTTGGCTTGAGGGTCGAGGTCGATAACCAGTATCCGTTTGCCTCCTTCCGCCAGGCAGGAAGCCAGGTTGACCACGGTTGTGGTCTTGCCGACCCCGCCCTTCTGGTTGGCTACGGCCACGATTCGCGTGGAACGGCTTGGAGCTGAAAACGGCCACATTCCGAAATGCTCCTACCCTTCGTACCCGGTGGACTTGATCAGGGAAAAAAAACGATCCTGGTACTCGTCGAAAAGCCCGTAACGGTGCAGCTTCTGATTCAGCGAACTGATCAGGGCCGGATTCCGGCTTGCCGCGAGAAACGCCTGGTCGATTTCGCGCCGCACCGCCGCGGGAACGCCGTCGGCATCCTGAAACATGTGGCGGTGGTCCAGATCGCGGATGTTCGACATGGCCGAACCTTGGATGACTTCCCAGAAGAGCTTCACCAGGCAGACGTCCCAGGGCGTGTCGACCCCGACGACCACCGCGCTCATCGGGTCGCCCGATTCTTCCACTTCCCGGCGAACGCGTTCGACGACGGCTTCGCACGAGTCGGACACGATGTGCTCGCTGAACGCTTCCTGTTTCAGATGGTAACCGTACTGGAGAATGCGCAAATCCTGTTCGTGGGACCTCAACCAGTCGATGTACCGGCCGGCCTCTTCTCCGAACCCCTCCAGCAACGTCTGAGCGTAGGCCTGCGGCGTGATGATTTTCGGTTGGTGCGCCTGGATCCGGCCTTCACGAATGCGGATCTGGTTGACCGTGTCCATCAGCTCGCTGACGAGGTGGTAGTTCAGAACGGTACTGCCGAAGGTCTCCAGATGCCCGCTCGGCGCGAGAATGACCTCCGTGTTGTTCACCGCATACCAGAAATCGAACGAGTTGTGCTTCTCCATGACGCGGGGAAATATACCATCCCGTCAAAAGCAGTTCAACCGCGGATATCCCGACCTCAATCCGTCGACAGCTCGACCGTCACCGGGCCGTCGTTGAGTATGTGGACGAGCATCTTGGCTCCGAACGATCCGGTTGCGACTCGCTCTTCGCCGAGAATGCGGCGCAGGGCGGCAACGTAGGCGTCGTACAGCGCTTCGGCTTCGTCGGGCTTCGCTGCCTGGATGAAACTGGGGCGATTGCCCTTGCGGGTGTTGGCATATAGCGTGAACTGCGAGATGGCAAGCACCTCTCCCTCGACATCGAAAAGGGATAGATTCATGCGGTCTTCGCTGTCCGGGAAGATGCGCAGGTTGACCGTCTTCTGCGCCAGGTAGCGGGCGTCCTCGTCGGTGTCGCCGTGCCGCGCCCCGAACAGGACGACAAAGCCCCTGCCGATCGAGCCGATGGTCGTCCCGTCCACCGCGACGCTGCCTTCACGCACTCTCTGAATGATGACTTTCATATTCCGTACGACCATGGGATACAGTCACGGCAGCCGGCTTTTCAAGCAAAACCGTTCTACCCAGCGTTTGAGTTTGTCCATCTCTTCCTCCTGATGTAGCGTGTGCCGCGGTTCTCCTTCAACATTCAGACGCCCGGCATGCGAACATTGTTCCATAAAGGACCAGAAACGCGTTGTAACAGCCGTGTAAGACACGAGAATTAGTGACTCACCCTCCCAAAGCTGTCGAAAAAAACAAGAAAAACCGGCG
>CAZKRK010000214.1:0-12724 GCA_964555035.1 uncultured Victivallales bacterium
GTTTGCCGCACATGCACGTTCCGGCCCTCTGGACGACAGCGTGGTGCTGCAGCGGCAGAAGCTGAAACGCCCGAAGGTTGCACAGGAACGCGACCGCCTGATACGATCGGCAGACATGAAACCTCACATCAGCATCTTCATCATCTGTCTGTCGGTCTCACTTGCAAACAACCTGGGGGCGGCCGAGCCGCTCCGCTATGAAGCGGAAGACTGGACGGGACCGAAGGACGCCTGGCGGGAAAACAAGTACTCCGAAAGTCGCTGGAACCTGTGGAGCACGGACAAGGACGCCCACAGGAAGTGGTCCGAAGGCATCGTCCTGCAGAGCCCGCGGGTCACGCAAGAGCGGGCCACACCACAGGAGGGCGCCCCACCGCTGCACACGCGCGTGACGGGGATTCCAAAAGGAAAGTACGACGTCGAAATCAAGATCGGACGCACGCTGGCAGTCTCGACGGACGGCAAGTCATGGCGTCCGTTTCGCGGTGGTCTGCTTTTCGAGGAACACGCGATTGAGGACGGCGTGCTGGAGTTCTGGATCGACGACCGCTACGTCCACGCCGGGAATCCCGGATCGGGCTACCTCGACTACATCACCCTGCACCCGTGTCGCGAAATCGTCCGGAAACCGGAGGTTGTCGGCTGGGCAAAGACGCGCGTTGAAGAGCGACTCGACCGCGGGCTCGTGGCGCTGGCGACGGACCGGGGAGTGTACGTCGGCTGGCGTCTTTTGCGCGACGACCCCGAGAGCATCGTTTTCAACGTATATCGCCGTCAAGGCGACGGGGAGCCGATGCGGCTCAACGGAAACCCCGTTTGCCGAACGACTGATTTCGTGGATCCGAATCCGCCGCGCGGTGAACGGGCGACTTACGGCGTCCGCGCCGTTGTCGACGGTCACGAATCCGCCGGCGGGAGTGTCTCGCTCGCGGACGCGGATGATCGGCGCCCCTATCGGAGCATCAGGCTCAACGGCGACCACACGTTCCAGAAGTGCGCCGTGGCCGACTTGAATGGCGATGCACGCTACGACTTCGTCATCAAGCAGCCCAACTCCAACATCGATCCGTGGCACAAGTACTGGGAGCCTTCGCCGGACACGTACAAACTGGAAGCCTACACACACGACGGCACGTTCCTCTGGCGACGCGACCTTGGGTGGGCGATCGAGCGTGGCATCTGGTACTCGCCCTACGTGGTCCATGACCTCGACGGCGACGGGGCCGCGGAGGTCGCGGTGAAGGTGGGCGAAGGTGACCCGCGCGACGACGACGGCAAAGTCCGGCGCGGTTCCGAGTGGCTGGCCGTCTGGGACGGCCGTACGGGCGAAGAGCTGGCGCGTGCACCGTGGCCCGACCGCGAAGGGTTCGGCGAGGGCGACAGGGGCTACAACTACGCCAGCCGCAACCAGCTCGCCATCGCCTACCTCGACGGCAAAACACCGTGCGTCATTGCCTTGCGGGGCACCTACACGGTCATGAAGGCCGACGCGTACGAGCTCAAACAGGGCGAGCTGCGTCAGCTATGGACGTACAACAGCTCCGAGCTTGGCCGCAGGTATCGCGGCCAGGGCGCACACTTCACGCATTGCGCCGATATCGACGGCGACGAGCGCGACGAGGTAATTCTCGGTTCGGTGGTGATCGACGACAACGGCTCGCCGCTCTGGACCACCGGGCTGGGTCATCCCGACCACGTTTATGTCGGTGACCTCGCCCCCGACCGGCCGGGACTGGAGATCTACTACGGAATAGAGACGCGCCGGAACCGCAACGGCATGTGCATGGTCGACGCCGGGACGGGCAAGGTCCTGTGGGGCTACGACCAGCCGACGAAGCACGTCCATTCCATCGGACTGTGTGCAGACATCGATGCGTCTTCGCCGGGTTGCGAAGCGTACGGGGCCGACTCGGTCAGTCACAAACGGTTCGGCGATCCGTGGCTGTGGAGTGCGGACGGGAAACTGCTGACGCGCAAGATTGACTTCGGTTTCGGGATTCCCGTGGTTCACTGGGATGCGGACATTCAGCGGGAACTGGTTCACAAGGGTTGGATTCGCAACTACCCGGACATGGACGACGTTCAACGCATTGAGGGCAAGGTGGTGCAGGTGGCAGACGTGCTGGGCGACTGGCGCGAGGAACTGATCGTTTTGTCAAAGGGCGAGCTACGCATCTACTCGACGACCTTTCCTGCCGAGAGCCGCCGGATATGCCTCATGCAAGACCGCTTCTACCGGCTGGACGTCACCATGGGCAGCATGGGCTACACGCTGTGTCCGGTGGCGAGGTGTGGGTACTGACCGGAAACGTCACCCCCGCCTGTCAATCCCGAGGACACCAACGGCCGGCCCCTCACCCGCCTTCGCTGCGCTGCGGCGACCTCTCCCCCGAGGGGAGAGGTGGGAGCGCGCGATTCACCTCTCCCCTCGGGGGAGAGGTCGCCGCAGCGCAGCGGAGGCGGGTGAGGGGCCGGCCGTTGGTGTCCTCGGGATGACAGGTGGGTTTGGAGATTCGGACCGACGCCTTCGGCCTACGACTTCTTTTTTTTCCACCGGTTACCGACGGGTTTCGAGGTGGCCTGGCCCTCGGGGCCGAGAACACTGCGGTCTTTGCCGACGGCGGCCAGGACCTGGTCGGTGGTTTTGAAATGGCACTTGCAGGTTTCCAGCAAGAGCTCGGGGCCGTGCTTCTTGACCAGTTTTTCCGCGACCTCGCGCACCTGGGCCGATGCCCCCTTGGGGATCTCCGCCTCATACTTCTTCTCGAGGTCCTTGAGCGAACGGATGAACAGGTCGCGCGCGATGACCGACGCCGCGGCCACCGCCATGTCGGACTCGGCCTTGTGCATCTGGATCAGCTCGATCCGGCGTCCCTTTTTCATCAGGGCCCGCTCTACCTGCTCCTTCTTGCCGAACTGGTCCGAAATGGCGCGCGGACAGTCGGGAACGGTGTCGAGCAGGTTCTCGATGGCGCGGGCATGTCCCCAGCTAAGCATGCGATTGACGTTGCGCATCTTGGAATAGAGACGGTTGTAGGCCGCCGGTCCGATCTTGACCACGCCGTAGCGTTTACCCAACAGCTTGCGCAGCTCGCGCCCCATACCGAGGGCCTTGTTGTCGCTGGTAATCTGCTTGCTGTCCTTGACGCCCATCTCGCGCATGGTCTTGACGAGTCCTTCGTCCACGTAGGCGCTGACGATGACCATGGGGCCGAAGAAATCGCCCTTGCCGCTTTCGTCAATGCCCATATGCGGCTGGGACGCCTCCGGGTTGAGGGTATCCTCATAGCCGACGCCAACACCCTGCAGGACAAGCGGCTCCAGCACGAACATAACGAAATCCGCCGCGCCTTTGCCCTGAACCAGCAATTTGCCGCTGGTGTAGAGATTGATGTTGCAGTCCTCCGTCTTGGCGGCCACGCGTGTGTGGGGAACGGTCGCGGGACGGTAGTTCCCGCCCAGCAGGATCGTCTCCACCATGTCCTGCTGGAGGGGCGTCAGCTTATAGGTATAGGACGTTTTCTCAGGCATGGGCGGCACGCTACCAGATGGCGGCAGGCGGATCAAACGCAAAACAGAATCGTCTGAAAGCCGCGGAATACCTCATTTTGCTATTGACGCACTTATGGGAAAAGGGGTAAGTCTTACGCTATTCGTAGAAAGAGTAGTGTGGTGGGCTAAGTGTGCCATAGCGTCGCCGAGAGTTTCGAGTGGCGCAAACCCAAGGAGGCGAAGACGATGAGTAGAATGGCAAGGTTGTTGACGGTAGTGTTGTGCGGGGCAGTTGTGACGAGTGCCGTGGTCGCCCGGGCACAGGAGGAGACCAAACCGATTAATGCGTCGATCACGGTGGGAGGTATCCTCTCAGACAACCGCGACTCCGCACCGGACGGTTCGGAAGAGGACAACCTCGACATCTACGCCAGACCGCTGATCCAGCTTATGCACGAGGGCGAGATGACGCTGCTCGACCTGTATTATGGACCGAGCTATCGCTGGCGTTCGGATCCGAGCCAGATTCAGAACGAACACGAATGGCATCACGACCTGAATCTGACGGGGAGACTGAAAGTCACCCCGAACACGACGCTGCGCGCCCGGGAGCGTTTCAACTTCACTGACGATCCGGACATCACCGGAGGTGGCGTCAACATCCGCCGCGACGCCAGTTACATGATGAACCGCCTCTATGCCGGCATCAACCAGACGATGGGTGAAAGGATGAACCTGGACCTGGTCGCCCACCATATGATCAAGCGCTACGACGACAGCGATATCGCCGACATGTACGACGAGGAAGTCGCGCGGGCCGAGTTCACTGCCCGTCGGAAGCTGACCGAGACCTTTGTGGGGATGGGGCTCATCGGCGCCGAAATGGTAAGCTACGAGAAAATCGACGACATCGAGCGCAGCTATGACAGCGTCTTCGCGGGACTGGGGCTCGCCAAGCAGCTCGGCGACAGGATTTCCGTCAATGCCCTCGGCGGCGTTCAGATGGCGGACTACGACGACGGCACGATCGGCTCCGAGACCGTGCCGATCATCCGCGTCGGACTCGACGCCGACGTATCCGAGAGCGTCTCCCTGACCGCGCGTGGCGCGCACAAGCTCGACAACGCATACTCCTTCCCCTACACGTCGCAACGCCATACGAGTGTTTTTGCCAACCTGGCGTGGCGGACGAGCAAAGTCCTGACCCTTTCGGCGTTTGGCGAGTACCGTTTCGAGGAGTACGAGGCCGACACGGTGAATCCCCAGTTGGGCGTTACTTCCGGTGACGAAACCACGATCCTGGCAATGGCCACGGCCGCGTACAAGCTGATGGACAAGACAACGGTTGCCCTGTCCTACTCGATCGAAGATGTCGATACATCCTCTCCCGACGTGGGCGCGACATTCACGCGCAACACGGGCAGAGTCGCATTGACCCAGGAATTCTAAGCACACGTTTCCGAAACTTAACTCCTGTCCGGTGTCGTCACGTTGCGTGCTCGGGCAGGAGTTAATTGTTCTTGAGCGCGAACGGAATACGGCAACGGCAAGCCCTTGCGTGCGGCGCGCGTACCTCAAGCGCGGAGAGTCCACAGTATGAACGAGACTCAGGAGAGTCTGCACTTTCTCGACTACTGGCGCATCATATCCTCCCGCAAGGAAGTAGTGCTGGCCGTTTCGATGCTCGTTGTGATCACGGGCATCATCGTGACTTACTCCATGCCGAAGGTGTACCGCTCGTCGGTCGTAATCCAGGTCAAGGAGGAAGCCCCGGACCTCAGCGTGTTCACGCCGGAAATGTGGCGTCATGATCCGCTCTTCCTGCGCACCCAGTTCGAGATCATACAGTCCGGCCCGATCGTTGAGGAGGTCGTACGCCGTCTTCAGCTCACGGATAAGTTGGGCAAAGCGTACGGCTACCTGCAGCAGATGAACTACCAGGACGCGTTCGACTTCACCACGCGTCTCCTGTCCAAGCGCATGAAGGTTCAGCAGTACCGCGATACGAACCTGATCGAGATCCAGGTCTTCATGGACGAGCCGGAAGCCATTGCGCCGGCTGTGGCCGCGGAAACGGCCAACGCCTTCGCCGAGGTCTTTCGCGATCAGAACCAGTCGCGCAACCGCCAGGTGACCGATCGCGCCCTCAAGGCCCTGAAACTGACCCTTGACGAGCAGAAGGAAGAAGTCCATGAGCTCGCCGAGAAGGTCGCGGACGTCCGCGAGAAACACGGCATTGCCGAAACGACGATGATGTACTCGTCGACCTCGATCGGCAACGTGCTCGAGCGAGAGACTCTCCGCATCCTGGAGACGCAGCGCATCGCCGCCCGGTTGGAGTACGAGGACAAGAAGGTCCGTTACGAAAAGTGCAAAGCTCTACCGCCCAGGGAGCTCCTCGCAGCGGCGCCCTGGCTGGCCGGCGACCCAGCCCTGGCGGCATTGGTCAAGGCGAAGCGAGAGGCCGAGATCCGCAAAGAGGCGCTTCTCAGGGGCGGCTACGGCGCCAAGCATCCGGAAGTCGAGAAGGAGCAGGGCAACATCGACGCCGTGGAGAAGGAAATCGGGGACGCGCTCGACGGTCTGAAAATGGGGCTGCTGGCGGACTATGAGGCAGCACGCGCCAAGTACACCGCAATCGCACAGGAACTAACCAACGTGCAGATTCGAGTTGTCGAGAAAGCGGGCCACCGCGAGTACGAAACCGCACTGGCGGAGCTCGATCGCGCGCAGAAGATCAGGGACGCGCTGCAACTGCGCTACGTAGAAGAGAATATCGAACAACGCATTCCGCGCACGGCAGTGGAAGTTGTTGAACCGGCCAAGGCCCCGGACGGGGACGATCCGGTCAGCCCGAACAAGGCCCTCAACATTATCTTGAGCGTTGTCCTGGGCCTCGGCGCGGGCATAGGCTTGGCTTACTTCATCGAGTACCTCGACACCTCGGTGAAGACCATCGAGGATATCGAGCGCTACCTCGACCTGTCCGTGCTGGGCGTTATTCCGCAGAAGGTCAAACCGTTGATCGAGGAAGATGCCGACCCGGCTCACGCGGAAGCGTACCGAGTGCTGCGAACGAACCTCCAGTCCGCGAAGAAGCTTCAAAAAGGAAACGCCGTGTGCATCACCAGCGGCAGCGTGGGCGAGGGCAAGTCACTGACCCTGTTCAACCTGGCCTACACCTGCGCCTCGCTTGGTGACAGTGTCCTGGTGATTGACTCCGACCTCCACCGGCCGCGTCAGCACAAGATGCTTGCCGTGTCCAACCGCAGCGGCCTGGCCAACATCCTCGTTGGCGAGACTGAGTTGGATGAAGCGCTGATCCATACGGACTACCAGAACCTCGACTTTCTGCCGAGCGGCAAGCTCTCCGGCGGCGTCCACGGGCTGCTTGACACGGAGCAAATGAAGGCGCTCGTGGAAACCGTGAAGGCACGCTACGATTACGTGTTCTTCGATGCCCCGCCCATCGTGGGCGTGAGCGATGCGTCGCTGCTGTCGCGCGAAATGGACGGCGTGCTGCTCGTCGTGCAGCACCGCAAATACCCGCGTGCCCTGTCGAGCCGCGCCAAGAGCATGGTGGAAAACACCGGCGCCAATCTCCTGGGCGTGGTCTTGAACAACATCAACATTTCCAGGGACTACTCGTCGTACTACTATCAGCAGCACTACTATTCCTACCCCAAGCGGGGAAGCTCGCCTTCGGCAAAGAGACGCTCCACGTCGTCGACCAAGCAGCAACCCAAGACCGCAACCACGGCGGAGAAGGCAGAAGAGGCGTGAAGAAGACAGCTACACAGGTACTCTGGGCCGGAACCGCGCTTGTTCTGCTCGCCGCCGGATGCCGGACGACCTCTGTCCAACAACACCGCTTCGCCCATTACCGCCCCACCCCTCCCAGCCCCACGCCCATCGAAATCGCCGATGCGGCGGCCAGAAGGGCTGCCGCGGTCGCCAAGCTGAAGACGAGCGAAGCAAAAGAACCGACCAAACGTGAGCAACCCAAGCCCGAACCCCGGAAGACGGAGCCCAAGAAGCCTGACACGCCGAAGCCGGACGAACCCAAAACCGGCGGGCCCAAAACGGGTGAACCAAAAACTGGTGAAGCCACGACGAATGCCGCCAACTCGGAAGCACCCAACCCGAACGAAGCCAACGGCAACACCGCCCAAGGTCTCTTGAGGCCGGGCGACCGCATCAGGATCTCGTTGCGGAGCATAGACCGTCCTGAAGATATCGACGAGAAGATCGACGGAAGAGGCGCCGTGACTCTCTCCCACATTAACGATGTCGTCATTGCCGGCATGACCACCGCGGCAGCGGAGGAGGCGATCCGCAAGAAGTATATTGACGGGCAGATCTACACGAAGATCACCGTTATTGTCGTTCCAATTGACACCGACAAGTACTACGTTCGCGGCCACGTCAGGCAGAGCGGCGAATTCAAGCTCACGAAAGGGATGACCTTGAGCCAGGCCCTGACGATCGCCGGATTCGATCCGTTTGGCTATCGCAAGGGCGTGGAGCTCATTCGGGGAGCAAAGAAGACGACACACAATCTGGACAAAATCGAAGCGGGCAAAGCACCGGACCCCGTCATTCAGGCCCGCGACAAGATCAACGTCCCGCAGAAGCCGACCTTTGGTGTTCCCTGGCCATGACCCGTCTACTCCATGCTGCCGGATTGCTCTCCCTGTGCGCCCTCTTTCTATCGGCTGGGTGCCGCACCGCAAACGACGCCGTGCCTGACGTGACCGATGACGTCCGCGCGCTTGTCGCCGAAGCCGGGACGCTTGCGCGGGAGGCCGTAGTAGCCAGACAGACATCCGCTTTGGCACTCGAGAACGCCCTCGCGGCGCGGGATAAGGCCGAAACGCTGCTCCTGACAGCATTCCGGGAGGGCGGTCCGCGCGATGTCGGAGCCGCCAAGACGAAGCTCGCCGAGGCCAGGGCGGCGGCGGACAGGACGCTTCAGGCAGTGGACAGCGCAATCGGCTTTGCGATGCAGGCGGTTCAGGCCGCGGCCAGTGCGCGCACTATGGCCGGGGACGAGTCGCGCCCCGCTTCCGACGCTTTGAAACGTTGCATCGTGTCCTGCCGGGAGACGGTTCGAAATGCAAAGCGACTCGCCGAGGATCTGAAACAGGAATGGCTGGTTGCCGATCTCTCGGGCGAGGCGAGGAAGGTCCCGCCCAAGAAACCATGACGATTAGCAAGACGGCGCGAATTTCCTGCCTGTTGGCCGGTGTTATCCTCATTGCCGGAGCCGGGGCGCTGGCCTGGCACGGCGGCCGCGCTTCGGTCGCTTTCCAGAGGTACTACGCGGCCAAGTACGGCTCGTCGAAGGGTGATGTCACCGCGGTCCTCGAGCTCTGCGACGAGGCGTCGTCCCGCTACCGCTGGAACTACCACGCCTGCATCCTGGCGTGTGAAACGGCCTACGACGCCGCGGGAACTGCGACAAACGCGCAACGCAACGCCTGGCTGCGGGAACGGGAACACGAGTGGTGCGAGCGCGGACTCGCCCTGAACCGCTACATTAGCAAATTGCGGCTCCTGAAAGCATGGGCGCTCGCGCGGAAATCACCGATCGAGGGCGCCAGGTACTGGGAGGAGTATGTCGACTGGGACTACTGGGATACCTACAACCACCGCGTCCTCGTCGAACTGTACTCCAGGGCCGGAGAGCTGGAGAAGGCGGAAGACTGCCTCAAGGCGATCGACGGCCACGCGCAAAGCCGCGAAGCCGAAGCCGCGCTGCGCACGGCCTGGGAACGGCAGGAAGCCGAACTCGAAAGGCGCCAACGGGAGGGGACGACCGATTGACGATTGACGATTTCCGATTTCAGAACTTCAGAAATCGCCAATCGTCAATCGCCAATCATCACCCAGCAGCATTCCCGCATACAGATACCCCTGCCTGAACTGCTCGAACGAAAACGACTCGTTCGGCGCGTGGATGCGGTCCTCGTCCCAACCGAACCCGACCAGGAGCGGTTCGGCGCCCGACGCTTCAGCCAGGGCGGCCACGACGGGAATCGACGCTCCTTCCCACAACAGCGCCGTCGGCGCGTCGGAGAGCCGGTCCAGGACAGCGCGTGCCTTGTCGACCAACGGCGACTCGACATTCAGGCGAAACCCCGGGCCTCCGGTTCCCTCTTCGGGGAAATCCAACGCCAGACCGGGCGGTGTATGCTGCCGCAGGTGGTCCTTGATCCGGCGCAGGCATACTGACGGATCCTGATCCGGAACCAGGCGGGAGGATATCTTGGCGATCGCACGGGCCGGAATGACGGTTTTGGCGCCTTCCCCGCCGTACCCGGAATGGATGCCGTTGATGTCAATCGTGGGACGGAAACCAATGCGTTCCTGGGGCGTGAAACCGGGCTCTCCCGCGACGGGCGCAACGCCGGTGCTGGCAAGGTATGAGGACTCGTCGAAAGGGACACCGTTTGCCCGCGCCCGCTCCTGCTGCTCCGGGTCGCGGACGTCGGTGTAGTAGTCTTCAATCGCGATCCGGCCCTCGCCGTCGTGAAGCGAAGCGACCAGCGCGGCCATTCCTTCGGCGGCATTGGGTGCGGCGCCCCCGTTGACGCCGGAGTGCAGATCGTGTGTGGCCCCGGTCAGCGACGCCGTGAGATAGACGATTCCGCGCAAGCCCATCACGATCGTCGGAGCGCGACTGCGGACCGTACCCGTATCGCAGACCATCAGGACGTCGGCCTGGAGCATGTCCTTCCAGCGCTCGATCGCTTCGTAGATTGCCCGTCCCCCGCTCTCCTCCTCACCCTCAACGACGATCTTGACCGTCAGGTCCAGCGCGGCGTTCTGAATGAGAGTTTCAATCGCTTTCAGGACGTAGAGAAGCTGTCCCTTGTTGTCCTCTGCTCCCCTGGCGTACAGCCGTCCTTCGCGCTCCGTCGGCTCAAACGGCGGCGTTTCCCACTCCTCGATGGGATCGACAGGCTGCACGTCGTAGTGCCCATACAGCAGCACGGTCGGTCTGTCGGGCCGCCCTCTGTGCTCGGCGAAGACGATCGGCTTGGTTGAAGTCGCCAGGAGCTTCGCCTCCAGTCCCAGGCTCTCCAGCTGCTTCACCAGCCAATGGGCGCAGTCGAGACAATCCTGGTGGTGCCGGGGATCGGCGCTGATACTGGGGAACTGCAGGAATTCCTTCCACTCCGCCAGATAGCGGGGGAACTCGCTTTCGAAGTGTTGCTCAAGGTCAGGTTTCCGCATCACCCAAACGTGCCCCCGTTCCAGCCCCAGTTCTGCGCCGCGACATCCGAAAAGTTGACATAGACGTGACTGGAATCCAGGTCCAGCCTCGTCTTCAGAAGCGAGCAGATGGCCTCGGACAGCCGCTTGTTCGTCTCGCTGTTCAGCCCGCCGATACTCCTGACGTCGGCAAAGGCGGCGGGAACGCATTCGCCGGACATGCAAATCGTTCCCTCTTCCAGAACAACCATGACGTATTGCTCCGGCTTGCCGATGACATCGGCAACGACACGCGACAGCTCCTTGACAACGGTCTCCTGCCCGTCTTCGGGCAGCAGGACGGATGTTTTCAGTGCGAGTAGTGGCATGGGGGGCCTCCGTTCTACAGGTGTTCCGCCGCGATCGCGGCCAGTGCACTTCGTTCACTTGTGCGCAGAGTAACGTGCCCGTGGATCTCGAGTCCCTTGAGTCGTTCCGCCGCGTAGGTCAACCCGTTGCTGGACGCGTCCAGATAGGGGTTGTCGATCTGGTAGGGATCGCCCGTGAGCACCATCTTCGTGCCCTCGCCCGCGCGACTGATAATCGTCTTGACCTCGTGCGGTGTCAGGTTCTGGGCCTCGTCGACAATGACATACTGACGCGGAATGGAACGGCCGCGAATGTACGTGAGCGCTTCCAGGACGACCTTGTCATCGTTGAAGAGCTTTTCCATGCGGGTCTGGGCAGTCACCTTGCTCTTGCGTTTCTTGCCTGTGCTCGTCTCGGGTCCCTCGCGGAGCAGATAGGTGAGATTGTCGAAAATCGGCTGCATCCAGTGCATGATCTTCTCGTCCTTGCCCCCCGGCAGGTAGCCGATGTCCTTTCCCATTGGAATGATCGGGCGAGAAACGAGGACACGGTCGTAGCGACGGTTGCGCAGCGTAGTCTGCATCGCGGCGGCAAGCGCCAGAAGCGTCTTGCCGGTTCCCGCCTGCCCCACGAGCGTGACGAGCTGCACGCTGGGGTCCATCAGCAGTTCCACCGCAAGCCGTTGCTCGCGATTACGCGCCTGGATGTTCCAGACTTTGTCGAACCGGCTGGCCAGGTGACAGATTGCGCCCGGCCTCAGCACGCGAACAAGGGCCTTGTGCTTCTCGTCCTCCTTGTCGAAGAGCTGGACAAACTGGTTCGGGTAGTGGCCCACATCGTCTATTTCCAGAATCTTAGCCTTGAAAAAGGCATCTATGACTTCCCCGTCAACGACAGCGGTCTCGTAGCCGGAGTAGAGATCGTCGAAATTGACCTTCTCCTTTTCGAAATCGACAGCCTGCAGACCAAGCGCGTCCGCCTTGAGGCGAGCGTTGATGTCTTTGCTGACAAAGATGACGTTTTCACCCTCCTTGTGCAGGGCGAACGCGAGGTGGATGATACGGTTATCGGCCAGCTCGGAACTCAAGCCGGTGCCGTTGGGCTCAAACTGGCAGGGCAGGATTCTCAGGTTGCCGCCGCTTTCGAGAGGCACGCCGTCGCGCAGATTGCCCGCGCGCCGCAGCGCGTCCAGGCGACGAATGACCTGGCGAGCGTTTCTTCCCAGCTCATTGCTGTGGCTCTTGAACTTGTCCAGTTCTTCGATGACGGCCATCGGCAGGATGACGCGGTTATCCGCAAAACTCTCGATGCTCTCCGCATTGTGCAGCAACACGTTCGTATCGAGAACAAAGGTCTTCTTCATGCAAGTCTCCCTGATTCACCAAACCAGAGTGTATTGTATCCGGGGACAAAACACCAATCAATCCGTAATCGTTTTTTTGCCGCGTGATTAACAATGGGCTGACGCGGGCGTCGCCCGCAACCCAAGAGGAATGTTCAATGTTCAATGCTCAATGTTCAATGGCATTGGGATGTGAGAGAAGGGTCGAAAGATGGGTTGGTCGAAAAAGGTGTCTGTTGCATCCGACATTTTTCGACCCACGCATTTTTCGACCCTAACCACACTCGGCACAGGCTGCGGAGCATACGCCCTGCCATCATCCCG
>CAZKRK010000215.1:0-12692 GCA_964555035.1 uncultured Victivallales bacterium
ACGCCCCCTGCGACCTTGTGTCGCAGGGGGCGTGGCCATAATGAGAATTGCTGGGGGAACCGGCTGTGAACTTGCAGTCGGCGGCCTGTGAGAGTATTGTCTATGGCTTGTAGCGCGCCGCCCGGGCGAGTGCGTGTTGGTGATTGCGATTCTCAAGAGTTTTGCAGGCGCGGACCGCGACGCCGCGCGAACATGAGGGGAGAACGATGCACGTCCTTACAAGCGCCGTCATGACACTCGAAACCGCAATGCTCCTGATTTGCAGCGCCGTCTTTCTGCTGCTCGTGCTCGTCATAGTGAGCGTGTCACGGTCGGTCAAGAAGTCCGTGGCCGGCTTTTTTGCCAGGGAGTGCAAGGACATCCGACCTCGGCAGGAGGAGTTGCGTGAGGCGCAGGCGGCATTGGGCGAGCGGACCGACAAGCTGGGAAGCCGTCAGGCAGACATGCGGCAGAGCGTGGAAAAGGCCGCGGAGTCGGTGGCGCAGATTGTGGCCCAGGTCAAGACGCTGGATGACAGTATCGAACAGCGTTTGACGGGGTTGGGGGACGCCATGGAGAAACGGTTGAAGGCGCTCGAGGATGGCCGGGCCGGTGCTGACACGGACCGCGCGCGGTTGTCGGACCGGGTCAAGGAGATTGACGGTCTGATTGGCGCCGTGCGTGATGAGATGAAGATGCAGGCCGAGCGAGTGGACGGGTTGCGTTTCTACCTCGAGAATACTTTCCAGCGGGACCTGAAGGGGGCAATGAAGTCCTTTGACGACACCGTGTGTTCCGTTCTGGGCGAGATGAAAGACGAGCTTCTTCAGGGGGTGAGCCGGATCGAGCAGCTGGAGTCGGCGGTGGTCAATCGCCAGGAGTCGCAACGGCGCATTTCGGAGCGGGGAACGAAAGAGGTACGCCAGCTTCTGAGCGGCGGGGGGGCGTCCGCGGACGGTCAGGCCGGACCGATTGGGGAGAACGTCGGGGAGTCTTCGGCCGAGTCTTCCGCCGAGCCGCCGACCGAGGCAGATGAAGAGCAGGACGCGACAGCCGCCGAGAGCAGCGAAGCGGAGGGGGGCGGGGTCAAGTTCAAGGGTGCGCCAAAGGCGCCCGTTGCCCCGGTGTCGGGGGACGAGGAGTCGAAGGATGAAGCACCCGTGGCCGGTTCGGACCGGGAGAGCGACGCAGACGTAGCCTCGGGCAGCGAAGGTGACGAGCCTAATATTCCAAAAAAGAACGTGACGCTTGAGGATATTTCGCGGATTGTTGACGGCAGAAACGGTGGCAAACCGTAGTCTCGGGGTGAGAGAGATGGCAGACATCGCAGGAGTGCAGCATGACAGTTAACGATTTTCTCAAGGCACACGGGCTGAATATACATCCGTTCGCCGAAGAGGAAGCGCAGAACGATATTGTTCTATCGAAGCTGCTGGCTCGAGATGACTTCGGTTTCCAGCACGACTCCTGGGACAAGGTGCTCGGCGTGCCTCCCGGAGTGGGAACGTCACAGGTTTACGGCAGCAAGGGGAGCGGCAAGACGGCGATGCGCGAAGCGCTTGAACGCGCGATCGAGCGGCACAACGCGGCGCACGAGGACGACCGTTCTTTTCTGGTCAAATACGATGATTTCAATTCCCTGCTGACGTCCTGGAAACGCTACATCGAGGAGCGGCATGCGCGCGAGCGCCAGGGATGGCTGCGCCGGCGTCGGAAGAAGCACGGGTTTGCCTCTCTCAAGGACGACTGGTTGTTGCAGGACCAGATCGATTCGATCCTTTGCGGCAGCATCAAGACGCTGGTCGAAATGCTGTTGGCGTCGGACTCCGGCTTAGAGCCGCGGCAGTCGCTGAGCGCAGTCGACAAGCATGGACTCATGCTGCTTGCGGCCCTGTACCTGCCAGAGCGTCCCGACGCCTACCACGGCATGATGACGGCGTTGCGCCGCAAGCTGTACGGACGGATGACCAAAGAGGAGTTTGCGCGCGCGTGGGCCAACGTTCTCAGTCTCGGTGTGGCGGCGGGTATCCGTCACATGTCCACTACTCCCCTGGTCAAGACGGCCCTGGCCCGCATTCGTGTCGTGGAGCGGGAGCAGAAGGATCTGCAGCAACAACTGAAACTGATGAGCTGGGAGGCGCTGCGCGATCAGCCGGTCATTACCGGGGACGACGAGAGCGCGGTCGAAGACCATCGCTACGTCTTTCTCGAGCGATTTTTCAGCATAGTGGGCGAGCTCGGTTTCAAGCGCGTGGTTGTTCTTATCGACCGCGTGGACGAGCCCACGCTGATCAACGGAGACTACGGCCAGATGACGGCGTTGGTCCGTCCCCTCTGGAACAACAAGCTGCTGCAGTTGCCGGGATATCACTTCAAGCTTCTGCTCCCGGTTCAGCTTTACGAGGCCGTGCGCACCGCGACTCGCGAGGAGGGCGCAAGTGCACGGTGGGACAAGCAGAAGATCGTTTGGCCGTTCGAGTGGTCCGGTGAGGAGCTTTTCGATATGCTCTCACGTCGGATGGAGGCTTGTCGGGACGGCAGCGACGAAGCGTATCCACTGGACAGGCTTTTCGATGAGGGCTTGAGCCGGCGGGAGATCGTCGATTCGTTGAGAGGTCGGCTGCAGCCGCGCATGGCCATGAAGTTTGCCCATGATCTGGTTGCGAGCGCATGCAAGACGCATGAGCCGTCGATGACGGGTGAGGGTGCGCCGCGGATACCCAAGCGCGTGTTCTATGAGGTGACGACGAAGTACGACATACTGCGGCCGGACTACGAACGGATGTACGAGGGACAATGATCAAGCTGATTTTTGAGAGTGGGCCGTTGGAGGGGATGCGGTACAGCACGGACGTGACTATCACCATGGGTCGCGACCGTTCCAACTCGATCTCTATCCCTGATCCGTCTCTCTCTCGCGTGCACTGCCAGGTGCACAGCGAGAACGGGCGCGCCGTGTTTACCGACCTGGGGTCCACCAACGGATCGTATATCAACGGCATGCGCGTCGTCATGGCCGACGTCCAGGACGGCGACGTGATCGAGGTCGGGGAGTCGGCCGTACGCGTGGAGGGCCCTGACACCGTGAGCGACTCGCAGGCTCCGACCGTGGCGGTCAGCCGGAAGGAGAAGACGCCAAAGTCGGTCGAGTTGTCCGGCAACGTCTTCGGCACGGTCACCTACTACCTCAAGCGCAGAATCGCCGACGGGGGCATGGGGTCGGTGTACGAGGCCGATCAGTTCGGTGCCGAGGGTTTCATCAAGAAGGTGGCGATCAAGACCATTCTGCCTACTTTCGCCGAGAAAGACATGTTCGTCTCCGCTTTCGTGGGCGAGGCGAAACTGGTTGCGAACCTGGTGCACCAGAACATCGTGCAGATCCATCATCTCGGGCGGCATGAAGGCGGCTATTTCATCGCCATGGAATACATCGACGGTGTCAATCTGCACGATTTTATCAAGAAGCATCGCCAGCGGCGCAAGAAGGTGCCGATCGATATTGCCACCTTTATCGTCAGCCGGGTCGCGCGCGGATTGGAGTATGCGCACGCCATGTTGGACGAGGACGGGCGGCCGCTCGGGCTGGTGCATCGGGACGTTTCGCCGAACAACATCATGATCACGCGCGAAGGCGAAGTGAAACTGACCGATTTCGGTGTGGCCAAGGCGGCGCAGTTCATGGAGAACGACGACGAGTATCTCGTGGGCAGCGTCGAGTACATGTCGCCCGAGCAGGCCGATTGCGCGGTGGTGGACGCGCGCAGCGACATTTACTCCCTGGGGTTGGTCTACTACGAGCTGCTGACCGGGCTGCGTGTGTATCGTTGCAAGGACGGGGACATTGACGCAACGGTACGACAGGTGGTGGAAGGCAGCGTGCCGGATCCCGGGTTGTACCGCGCCCGTATCCCGGACGTGGTGCGTGAGATCCTGTTGCGTTGCCTCGAGCGAGCCATTGAGAAGCGCTACGCTACGTCCGGAGAGTTGAGCAGCGACCTGGAACACGAACTCTACTCGCGGGGCTATGGACCGACGATTGCCACCCTGTCGAGCTACCTCGATGAACTCACCTGCCACGAGGACGAGTAGGGCATGGCGGAAAAGGAGTATATCGGCGCCGACGAGCTCGTGCGCGATTCCTTTGAGCTGGCGGCGCGCATCTACGCGTCGGGGTATCGCCCCGATGTGATTCTGGTGTTGTGGCGTGGCGGCACGCCGGTCGGCATCGTCGTGCACGAGTTCCTGCTCTACAAGGGGGTCGAGACGTACCATACGGCCGTCAAGGCTGTCTCGTATACCGGCATCGAAAAGCGCACCAAGCCGACGGTCGAGCACATGGATGCCGTGCTGGCGACGATTGGAGACGGAAGCCGTATCCTGGTCGTGGACGACATCTTCGATACCGGCAACACTATCAAAGAGGTCCTCGCCCTCTTGGGGCGCAAGACGGACGATATCAAGTTCGCCACGCTCTACTACAAGGAAGGCACGAACGAAACCGACCTGGAGCCCGATTTCTACCTGCGCAAGACCCGCCGCTGGATCGTTTTTCCGCACGAGCTGATGGATCTGACACCGGCCGAGATCAAGGCCAAGGACGAGTTCGTGTACAGGCTGTTGGAAAGAAGCTGAAGTGCTGAGAAGCCATCCGCGGCACTTTCTCCAGCACCGCCTTCACCACCTCGTCGATTCCCATGGCGGTCGAATCGATTACCATGGCGCCGTCGGCGATGCGCAGGGGATCGGTTTTTCGGCTGCTGTCTATACGGTCGCGCCGCTTCAGCGAATCCCCGACTCTGTCCAGGTTGGCATCCTCGTTGCGCCCGGTCATTTCCAGGTGACGGCGGCGCGCTCTCTCTTCGGGCGACGCGTCCAGGTAGAACTTGAACGGCGTTTCCGGAAAGACGGCCGTGCCGATGTCGCGTCCCTCAACGACCAGGCTGCCCAGGGCGCGCATTTCCCGCAGCCAGCGCACGACGTGGGCGCGCACTTCAGGTGCCACCGCAACCGGACTGACGTGGGCGTTGATCTCATCGGACCGCAGCTCAAGCCCCAGTTGCCTGCCTCCGATGCGGAAACTCACGGCGCCGTCGGCTACGTGGAACGAGATGTCCATACCCCGGACCAGTTCGCCCAGCGCGTCTGCCGAACCCGTGTCCACACCGTCTTGAAGTGCCTGCCAGGTGACGCCCCGGTAGAGGGCGCCGGAGTCAACGTACAGCCAGCCCAGCGCTTGCGCTACGCGCCGCGCTACGGTCGACTTGCCCGAGGCCGAAGGCCCGTCAATTGCCACAACTCTCTCACTCATGCTCGCCCCGCTATCAGGCTCAGATCATGCCAGAACCCCGGGTACGATGTGTCCACGCACGCGATACCTTCGATCCTGACCGGCGCCCTGGCTCTCCGGGCCAGAACGCTCATGGCCATCACCACGCGGTGGTCGCCGTGCCCGGGAATGGAGACTCCCCCCGCGATATGCGTCGGCCCGGCGATCTCCATGCCGTCTTCCTGTTCCTCAACATCTGCTCCGAGCGCACGCAGGTTGCTCGCCACGGTCGCGATGCGGTCCGACTCCTTGACCCGCAACTCGCGGGCGTCGCGAATGCACGTCGTTCCTTCGGCCGCGCATCCCAGAACGGCCACCAGCGGCAACTCGTCCACCAGGTTCGGGATCTCCTCTCCCTGCACGGTTGTGGCGGTAAGCTTCCTTCCGCAGATGCGGATGTCCCCGCACGCTTCCCACATGGTGTCGTGCGTCGTGATCTCTATGTCCGCTCCCATTCGCCGCAGGACGTCCAGAAAGGCCGTGCGTCTCGGGTTCAGGCCCACGCGTTCGACGGTGACGTCGGCGCCGGGCCTCATGGCGGCCGCTGCAAGCCAGAACGCCGCCGAGGAAAAATCACCCGGAATCCGGAAATCTCCGCCATGCAGTTGTGGAATACCGGTGCTTTCAAGGGTGACTCGCAGCCCGTCGCGGGAGACGTCAGCTCCCATGCGCTTCAGCAGCAGTTCGGTATGGTCGCGGGTCGGCTTGAGCTCGTTGACTGTTGTAATCCCATTCGCGTAGAGGCCGGCCAGCAGTACGCAGGACTTGACCTGCGCGGAGGCCATGGGCGGCGAGTATGTCATCGCGCGCAGGTTTCCGCCCGAGATGCGTACCGGTGCGCAACCGCCCTGGAGCTCGACACTCGCACCCATCTGCTCCAGCGGGTCCCTGATGCGTTTCATGGGACGTGAGCGCAGCGACTCGTCCCCGGTCATTACCGTGGCGAAAGACTGGCCGGCCAGCAGCCCGGCGAGCAGGCGCATGCCGGTGCCGGAGTTGCCCATGTCGAGCTCGCCTTCGGGTGGGGACAGCCGTGCACCGGTTCCGGCAATACGGATCGTCAGGCCGTCGTCCTCGACTCTCGCTCCCAGGGTCTGCACCGCGCGCAGCGTGTTGAGGCAATCTTCACTCCTCAGAAACCCCGTCACGGTCGAGATGCCTTCAGCTATGCCGGCCAGCATCGCCACGCGGTGCGATATGCTCTTGTCGCCCGGTACGGTCAGAATTCCGCGTATGTTCTCGGCCGGATCGACAGTTATCGATGTCGTGTCACTCATGTCTCGCTTTTCCCAAAACCTCGCACAGGGCGGCTACGAAACGTTCGTTCTGTTCCTGTGTGCCGATTGTCACGCGCACGTAGTCAGGGAGGCGGTACCCGTCCATCGGACGCACAATCACGCCCAGCCGCTGAAGCTCCCGGAACACCTCTCTGCCGTTGCCGGTTTCGACGAGCATGAAGTTCGCGGAACCGGGGACCGAAGGCACGCCGATCTGCTCCAGGGCGCCCCGGATGTAGTCCGTGCCTTCCCGCAACATGATCCGCGTGCGGGCCACGTGCTCCTCGTCGTCGAGCGCGGCCAGTGCCGCTGCCTGCGCCATGGCGTTGACGTTGAAGGGTTGACGGACGCGGTTCATGAGGTCCACGCACTCCTCCGGTGCGATGCCGTACCCGATGCGCAGTCCGGCCAGCCCGTAGGCCTTCGAGAAAGTCCTCATCACGACAACGCTGCGTCCCTCGCGCACGTACGCCAGGGTGTCGGCCCGTTCTTCCGGTGGCAGCAGTTCGATGTAGGCCTCGTCGAAACAGACGATCGTGCGATCCGGGGTGTTGCGCATCAGCGCCGCAATCTCGTCGGGCGTTACAACCGTGCTGGTGGGGTTATTCGGATTGGCGACGAAGAGGATCGCCGTGTTTTCGTCCACTGCCGCGGCCATTGCCTCCAGGTCGTGCGTCAGGTTTCGCATCGGCACCGAGCGCACGTCCGCTCCGAACATGGCCGCGACCAGCCGATAGACGATAAAGGCGTACTCCGCCACGACAACATTGCGGCCCGGCCCGAGGAACGTGTGTCCCAGCAGTTCCAGGAGCTCGTTGCTGCCGTTGCCCGGCAGGACTTGCTCCGGCTTCACGTCAAGACGTTCGGCGATAGCGCGGCGCAGGTAAAATGCGCCGCCGTCGGGGTAGCGATGCATCTCCGTCGCAGCATCGCGCATTGCCGCCAGAGCCAGGCGCGAGGGCCCGAGTTCGTTCTCGTTCGAGGCCAGCTTCACGATCTCGTCCACGTTCGAGAATCCCAGCTCGCGCGCCACCTCCTCGACCGGACGTCCCGGTTCGTATATCCCCAACGATGCCACGCCGGGGTTGGCAAGTTGTGTGAATGTGTTCATGCTTCTTCCAGCGGCAGCTCTTCGCTTCCGTCCGCCTGCTTCTCCCTGGCTTTCGAGGCGGCCTTCATCTCCTTCCTGAGCATAGGGCCGATTTCGTCCAGTTCCTTGATGTTCTTCAGGCCGAAGTGCTCCAGGAAGGTCTGGGTGGTGCCGTAAAGAAACGGGCGGCCGGGGAGCTCGCTGCGTCCGACGATACGAACGAGTTGAAGCTCCATCAGCGTCTTGACCATGTGATCCACGCCGACACCGCGCACGCCTTCTATGGTCGATTTCATCACGGGCTGCCGGTAGGCGACGATTGCCAGTGTCTCCAGCGCCGGCTGGGACAGTCGCTGGGGGCGGTCCGTCTTGAGAAGCTTCTTCAACCACACGCCGCACGCCGGGTCACTCTGAACGCGGAAGCCGCCGGCCACTTCCCGCAACGAGAACCCGCATTTCATCCGTGCCAGATCCTTGCCCAGTTCCTTGACCGCGGCACGTATGTCTTTGGCCTCGACCTCGCCGAATGCCGCCGTTTCTCCGCCTTCCTCGTCGCCTACTTCGACCAGGCATTTGCGAATATCCCGGACCGTGATCGGGTGCTTCGAGCCGAAGATCAGAGCACCCGCGATCTGCTTCAGTTCCGGTAACGCATTGGTGTCCGCCATGCTTTGTCCTCCAATGGTCAATCGGCTTGCGCCGCTTCCGCAACGGGCGCGAATTCCGCGTTGTCTTCGTCTGTAGCGCACAACACGATTTCGCCAAACGCGTCGTCCTGCTTGGCTGCGATCTGCCGCAGGCGGATCAGTTCCAGTATGGCCAGGAACGTGCATACGATCTCGTTGCGGCTCGCCATGCTCCTAAAGAGCTCCTTGAAACGGACCGAGGGTCGGCGGGTGGTCGTGCGCAGAACGTAGTCGATCTTGTCGGCCACCGTGTAACGGTCGGCGACGATCTCGGAAAAATCCTCTTCCGGCGCCCGTTTGAGTACGTCGTTGAAGGCCGTTATCAGGTCGAAGATGCTGACATCGTGCAGGTGGCGTTCAGGGCTGTCGGGTTCGAGCTCGACGCGGTCGCGGTCCGCGCCGATATCGAACACGTTCTCCTGCAGCCATTCACGTTCCTGGAGTTGACCGGCCGCGTCCTTGAATCGCTTGTACTCGACGAGTTGGCGCACGAGCTCCCAGCGAGGATCTTCGCCTTCTTCATCCTCGAGCTCGCCCTGTTCGTCTACGGGCAGGAGCATGCGGCTCTTGATCATCATCAGCGTAGCCGCCATTACGAGGAATTCGCCGGCGATGTTCAGGTCCAGCATGCGCATCACGTGCAGATACTCCATGTATTGCGTGGTGATACGCTCGATGGGTATGTCGTAGATGTCGATCTCGTCCCTGCGGATCAGGTACAGGAGCAGGTCGAGCGGCCCCTCGAAGACATCCAGTTCGACTTTGTAGTCGTCCTCTTTGCCGAACATGGCGTGCTACTCCAGTCCGAGGCCACGGCGCGCGGCCGTGAGCGTCTTGCGCGCTTCGGCGCGGGCGCGCTCGGCGCCACGTTGCAGGATGGATTCGACGCGATCGAGGTCATCCGCGAGCTCGGCCCGTCGTGCGCGAAACTCTGCCAGGTGCTCCTGCATGATGGCGAAGAGCTCCTTCTTGGCCGATCCGTATCCGTAGCCCCCGGCCCGGTATTTGGCGGCCATTTCCGCCTGCTGCTCCTCCGTCGCGAACAGATCGTACAGCGCAATGACGTTGCACGTCTCCGGGTCCTTCGGGTCTTCGAGCGGCGTACTGTCGGTCACGATTCGCATCACCCGCGAGCGGGTCGCTTTCTCTTCGCCGAACAACTCGATGTGGTTGTCGTACGACTTGGACATTTTCTGCCCGTCGATTCCCGGCACTACCGCTACGCTTTCGCGGATTGACGGCCGCGGGATCGTAAAGACCTCTTCGCCCACGCGGTTGTTGAACTTGATTGCGATGTCGCGCGTGACTTCCACATGTTGTTTCTGGTCGCGGCCGACCGGCACCAGGTTGGACTGGTAGGCCAGGATGTCCGCGGCCATCAGCACCGGATATGCAAACAGCCCGTGGCTGGGTGGTATGCCCTTGGCGATCTTGTCCTTGTAGGAGTGGCAGCGCTCCAGCAGTCCCATTGGGGTCACGACCGACAGCAGCCAGGTCAGCTCGGTTACCTCGGGCACGTCGCCCTGGCGGAAGAAGACCGTCCGTTCGGGATCGAGCCCGCAGGCCAGAAAATCCAGGGCCACATCCAGAGTACCGCGGCGCAGCGCGTCCGCATTCTCCACGGTGGTCAACGCGTGGTAGTTGGCGATAAAGAGAAAGGCCGCGCCTTCCTCCTGCAGTTCGATCGCCGGTTTCATCATGCCGAAGTAGTTGCCCAAGTGCAACTTACCCGACGGCTGAATTCCGGAAAGCACTCTCATCGCATTCCCCTTGTTGGCAGTCACAACAGGGACAATACCCAACCGCGTCGCATTGTTCAAGCCTTGCTCGGGGACACCGTTCCGCGAACCCACGGGTGTGCGTTCTTCGCGGTGCCTTGCGGAACAACGACTAGTAGCGCTCGGCGGAAGTAACGTAGCATCCGCTGATTGTTGCAAGGCCCCCGCCGGGCTTGTCCTGTCCTTTATACACAAAAGTAATCATCTGCCCCGCCGAAACACCCCTGGAGACGGCGGTCCTCCGCCGTTACGAGCAAGAATTGAGCACAAACGGAAACAGAAGTGAACGAAGTACTCGTTTGTTCCGCCAAGTGCACTCACATTTGCTCGTAACGGCGGAGGACCGCCGTCTCCAGTGGCGGCTTGACGAGGGGCGTAGTCACTTTTTGTGTAGAAAAGTCAGGACAAGCCCGGCGGGGGCCGCCCGCTCACCGCGGAATCACGTTGCCACGACAAGTCGTTTGCAATAGTGTCTCGTCTGCCATGAGGTACAAGACCGACAGGCAGGTGCGGAAGCAGAAGAAGGCGAACCTGTTTGGTGATTTCGGCAGGGTTGTCGGACCGCGTCCGCTGGCACAGCTTGGTACATTCATGATGCGCAAGCCCGCCTACGTGCAGATGGGCGTCTTGAGTGTGCTGGGCTACCTGTCGCAGCGGGACATGGTGCAACTCAAGGGGGTTCTTCTCGGGGGGACGGCTTCGCTCTTCACGAGACTCTTCGGCGCGATCCTGAAGTACGGTCCCTCGTACCTGCTGAAGAGTTCCAAGACCGCGGCCGACCAGGCGGGGTTCAAGTACAACGTGGCCCAGAAACGCGTGGCTTTCATGGAACACCAGGACGTTCTGTGGGACTATGTGTATGGTCTTGAGGCAGCGACGCTGTACACTGAGGAGGAGATCGCCGGGCAGCGCGGGCGCCTCGCGCGCCTGGACGGATTCCTTCGAAAGGGCACGGAGAACTATCCACGCTGGGTCAAGCGGCTACTGATGTGCGAAGGTGACGGCATCGAAGACATCGTGGTTGCTCAAAGGACTGCTTTCCCGGTCTCGCCCGGAATCGAGCGCACTTGCGGCGGTTTCCGTGATTCGTTTGCGCACGGATTGCAGCGCGACTACGACAGGGAGCAGCAGAACAGGGTTCTCGGGTTCGATGTCAACTGCATCGAGGACTACTTGAGAGCGGCCATCCTGTGCGAGGACGATACGTTCCTGCGCGAACACTGGAAGTCCTGCCCCGGCCTGGGCCGTGCACGCAAGAAAACGCAGCTGTACTACGACTGTCTGACACCGAAATACCTGCCGACTTTTGCAGCATGGTTCGAGACGGCGCATTCGTTCTGCAAGTCGGTAAGTACGTCGGTGTGGCACGCCCTTACCAGCAGCGTCCTGTCCACCAAGCTTGGCAAAGCGTTGCGGGCGTTGCGGAAGCGACTGCAGTCGTTTGACGATTGCGACGAAGCGGACCTTGCCAACATCGATGCGCAGTTGGTTTTCTGGAGAGGGCTGGAAAGACGGCCGTGGGTGGCCAAGTATCCCGGTTTGGAGGAGACCATACACGAGATAAGGCAGCACATTCTTATCCAGGGCTTCGGCACGACGCGTGCGCGGGCGGAGGTCATGCTGGAGAGACTTACGCGGTTCTACGAGATGCGGGCGATGGAGCTGCGCAGGAAGTTCGACTACGAGTACTGTGACGGCAGCCGGACGGTGAACTGGTTTGCCGGTGTTGAAGCGTTTGGAGACTACCAGGACCAAGTGGGTCCGATACGCGAAGTGACGGAAGCCAGGTCGGGTCAGTTGGTGGAGTTCGAAGGCTGGCTGCGTTCCCGCGGCGCGGTCTTTGCCCCCTATCTGGAGCGAACGCAGGGAGAAGCGATGAGGTACATTGCCGACCACCCGGAACGGTTCAGGGCATTCCTGGAGACCGAACGGACGGGGCTGGTCAGGGCATACGATCGCGAGCGCCGCGCCCTCGATAGGGCGCTGCTGGGCTTTTCGGATGACAAGTCCCTGGCGGAAAGCGGCGTGTCGAATGTGCTGGTCGAGGCTTGTCATGCCTACGCGCAGCATGTCGCCGAGGATTCCCGCGACCTGTTCCACAAGACGAACGCCACCCGGCTTCGTGCCGCCAAGGTTGCGTTCCACGCGAACGTGAAAAACATGAGAGCGATCTACGACAGGCGGGCGGAGTTCTCCAAGCTGAGTGACGCCGCGAGAAAGGAGTCGATCGTGGCGACCGTCGGGGAGGTCGTGGCCGCGCATAGAGATTACACTTTGCAGCTGAGGGAGGTGCGTACGCACCATGCGCTTTGCAGGATCAACACGTTGATCGTGGGAAGTCTGGTTTTGTCCTTGAGGGACTACGACTGGAAACCCGTGTCGAACACATTTGTGCGGGGTTGCAGGAGAGTCGTGAATGCGGTAGGGGGCATGGCATCCCGTTCGTGATTCGGGCCATCGCGGGATTGGAGCTGTATCGAAAGGTGCTGCATTGATAGATAGAGGGTGTCCGAAAAGCCCCTGGAGACGGGGGGGCCCCCCCCCAAAAAAAAAAAA
>CAZKRK010000216.1:0-12628 GCA_964555035.1 uncultured Victivallales bacterium
TGCAAATGCTGGACGTGTTGCCGGATCGGGTATAGAGTGGCACGGAAATAGAACGAGGGCGATGGCTATGAAACTCGCAGTCAGCGGCAAAGGGGGCGTGGGCAAAACGACGGTAGCTGCGCTGCTGGCCTCCTCGCTCCACTCCGCCGGTGATCGGGTTGTGGCCATCGACGCCGACCCGGATGCGAACCTGTTGGCCTGCATGGGCTGTGCCGAACCGGATGCTGTTCGTCCCCTCGTCGAATTGAGGTCCCTTATCGAAGAACGCACGGGCGTCAAGCCGGGCACGGTTGGGGGCATGTTCAGGCTGAACCCGGTCGTGGACGATCTGCCGGGGCGCTACGGCGTCGACGTGGCCGGCATACAGGTGCTCGTGGCCGGATCCGTGAAACAGGGCGGTTCGGGATGCTACTGTCCCGAAAACGCACTTGTGCGCACACTGGTTTCTCACCTGCTCCTCGATGGCGACACATCCCTGATTCTCGACATGGAGGCCGGTGTCGAGCATCTCGGTCGCGGCACGGTTGCGGCCGTCGACAGGCTGTTGGTTGTCGTGGAGCCCGGCCGCCGGAGTATCGAAACCGCGGTACGGGTTCGAAAGATGGCCGCCGATATCGGTCTGACGCAGGTGTGTGCGGTCGGCAACAAGATCAGGTCGCCGGCGGACGAGGCGTTTCTTGGAGAAAACCTGTTGGACTTTCCGCTCGCGGCCTGTTTGCCCTATGACGAGAGGATCCGTGAGGCCGAGAGGGGGGAAAGGTCTGTCCTCGGCGCAAGTTCCTTGTTGGACAGCGCAGTTGGGGAACTGGTGCAGAGACTGCGGAACGGAACATGTTGATTGAAGCTAAAGGAGGCAGACAGTGCCGTCGGAATTCACACATGCCGATCGGGCTTCGCGCAAGATGATCGAGCGGGCGGCCGCTACGGAGATGGAGACCGTCTGGGACCGATTCGAGCACGTCCAGCCGCAGTGCAAGTTCGGCAAGCTGGGTGTCTGCTGCAGGATCTGCAACATGGGGCCCTGTCGCATCGGCTTGACCGGCAAGAAACCGCACCTCGGCGCGTGTGGCGCTGACGTGGACACGATTGCGGCGAGGAACGTGGCACGCATGATCGCGGCAGGTGCGGCAGCGCACTCGGACCACGGACGCGAGATCGCGCACACGCTGTTGTTTGCCGCCGAGGACGCGGAGGCGGACTACGAGATAAAGGGCGAGGAGAAGCTCCGCGCCGTGGCCGGGAGATACGGGGTGGAAACCGGCGGGCGTGGTGCAAAGGAGATCGCCTCGGACGTGGCGAAGGCGGCCCTGACGGAATTCGGTCGTCAGGAAGGGGCACTCGTAATGGCAGGCGCGGCGCCGCCCGCGCGACAGGAGTTGTGGCGGAAGCTCGGCATCATGCCGCGGGCTATCGACCGGGAAATCGTAGAGCTGATGCACCGCACCCACATGGGCGTGGATACCGATTTCCGGAACATCTTCCGGCACGGGATGTGCACGGCGCTTGCCGACGGATGGGGGGGATCCATGATTGCCACCGAGTTGTCCGACGTCCTGTTCGGCTCCCCCCAACCTCTTCGCGCCACGGCCAATCTCGGCGTTCTGAACGCGGACCACGTCAACGTCATTGTCCACGGGCATGAGCCCACGCTGTCCGACGTCCTGGCGGTTCTGTCGCGTGACGAGGCACTGCTGGCGAAGGCGCGCGAACGTGGCGCAAAAGGGATCACCGTTGCCGGTATCTGTTGCACCGCCAACGAGATCCTCATGCGGCACGGCATTCCCATCGCCGGGAACTTTCTGCAGCAGGAGCTTGCCGTACTCACGGGCGCGGTAGAGGCCATGGTTGTCGATGTCCAATGCCTGATGCCCGGGCTCGGCAGCCTGGCGAACTGCTTCCATACGAAACTCATCACCACCTCGCCCAAGGCAAGAATGCCGAACGTCCGGCACGTGGAGTTCGACAAGCGCAGGGCAGTGGTAATCGCCACGGAGATCCTCGAACTTGCAATCGACAACTACGCGCACAGAAATGCGGACAATGTGTACATCCCGCATGAGACCGAGCAGCTCGTGGCCGGGTTCACGACCGAGTCGGTTTTCAAATTCCTGGGCGGAACGTACCGGGCCACCTACCGGCCACTCAACGAGGCCATCATTACGGGAAGGCTGCGCGGCGCCGCGGGCGTCGTGGGCTGCTCTAACCCGAACATAGAGTACGAAAAGGGCCACACCGAGCTGGTCAAGGAGCTCATCAAGAACGACACGCTGGTGGTGACCACGGGATGCAACGCGATCGCGTGTGCGAAGCACGGTCTGCTGCGGCCCGAAGCGGCCTTCGAATATGCCGGCGAGGGATTGCAGGAAATCTGTGGCGCGGTCGGGCTGCCGCCCGTCCTGCACGTGGGGTCATGCGTGGACAACAGCCGCATTCTGCGGGTGCTGACCAACATCGTGGCGGAAGGGGGGCTTGGCGACGATATCGGCGACCTGCCCGTGGCAGGGGCAGCGCCGGAATGGATGTCCGAGAAAGCGGTATCCATCGGGTTCTATTTCGTCGCTTCCGGAGTCTACACGGTTATCGGGCATCCCCTTCCCATGATGGGCAGCGACAACGTGCGCCGCTATCTGACGGAAGAGATCGAGCAGGAGGTCGGCGGAAAGTGGGCGTTCGAAGTCGACCCGATCGAGGCCGCGCACATGATGCTGCGCCACATCGACAAGAAACGAAAGGCCCTCAAGCTGAAGCCCGTGATGTACGCACAGGCGTTCGAGCCGGAGGATTGAGGGAACACAGAAAGGGAGACGGGCCATGTCCAGGATCATTGCCAGTGCAGCGATCAGAGGGGCTCACACGCTGGTGGCGCGTGCCGAGCAGTCGCTGGCGAAGGCCATCGAGCAACGGGGCCGTGACGAGAAGGCCGAATACCCTAACACGGCCTACTACCTCCCTATCATGTACCTCTTCCTGGGCCAGAAGGTCCAGAAGCTGGGGGATCTGGAAGAGTCGCTGCAGGAGGCGCGAAAGCTGCTGCCGGATGTTCCGAGCAACGAACTGTGGCTGCCGTATCTTGGTGACACGCTGGATGCCGGCGTGGCCGCCCTGATTGCCGAAGAGACGATCGAAGTCCTGAAGTACGTCGTGGGACCCAACCCCGTCGACGGGATTTGGCTCGGCTTCACGGATGACTCCACCCTGCGTCTGCAGGGAATCAAGCTCGTTGACGGACGCATGCCGGGTTTCGCGGCCATAGTCGGCAGGACGGAGAGCAACGACGAGGCGGTGGCGCTCGTCCGCAGCCTGCAGGAAAGGAACATCCTCGTCTTCATGGCCGGTAATGCGGGTGGGCGTGCGATCGCCCACCAGCTTGCTGAAGAGGGCATCCAGATGGACTGGGACACGTTCCTGGTTCCCTACGGGAAGGAGATCACCGCCGCCGTGCATTCGCTCAACTTCGCGGCGCGTTCGGCCATGACGTTCGGCGGCATCGATCCCGGCGACCTGCGGGCTGCACGGAAAATCCTCCAGTACAACCGGGACCGCGTGCAGGCGTTCGTGCTCGCCCTGCAGGGCGACCCGGATGCCCCTGAAGACCAGCTGATCACCGACGAGAAGTACGCCACGGCGGCGGGCGCCATCAATTTCGGCTTTCCCACGATTTCAGACATAGACATCCCCGAGATTCTGCCGAGCGGCATCTGCGTCTACGAGCACGTGGTCGCCAACGTGCCTCTCGCCGACATCGTCAACCGGGCCGCGGAGGTCAGGGATCTGACCATCAGAATCGAGAAGATCCCCATCCCCGTCCCCTATGGCGCAGGCTTCGAAGGTGAACGCGTCAGAAAAGAAGACATGTATGTTGAGTTCGGCGGCAAGGTATCGAAGGCCTTTGAGCTGCTGCGGATGACATCCATGGAACAGGTGGAGGACGGAAAGATCGAGGTCGTCGGCCCGGAAATCGATGCGATGGAGGAGGGGCAAGCCTATCCGCTGGCGATTCTGGTGACGGTGGCCGGCCGCGCATTCCAGGAGGATTTTGAATCTGTCGTCGAACGGCGCCTTCACGAGTTCATCTCCTGCGCCAACGGGATTTTCCACATGGGGCAGCGCTCGATCATCTGGGTCCGGATCGGCAAGGAGGCCCAGGCCAAGGGGTTCAAACTGAGGCATTTTGGCGAGATCCTCGTGGCCAAGATCCACAACGAGTTTTCCAAGATCATCGACCGCGTGCAGGTGAAGCTCATCACCGACGGGACGTTGATTGACGAGCCGCTCGCGGAGGCTAGAACGGTCTACAGTCACAGGGACGATCGCATTGCAGGCATGACCGATGAGGACGTGGACGAGTTCTACTCCTGCATCCTGTGCCAGTCGTACGCCCCCAACCACGTCTGCATTGTAACCCCGCAGCGCCTGGGGCTGTGCGGCGCCTACACGTGGCTCGATTGCAAGGCCTCTCACCAGATCGACCCGCACGGTCCCAACGAACCGGTCAAGAAGGGCGAATGCCTGGATCCCGTAAAGGGGCAGTGGCAGAACATCAACGACTACATCAACGTCAAATCCAACGGCAACCTTGAACGCTTCAATGCCTATTCGATTCTCGAGGAACCCATGACCTCTTGCGGTTGTTTCGAGTGCATATGCGCCATTGTGCCCGAGGCGAACGGCGTGCTGGTCGTCGACCGCGACTACGTCGGCATGACGCCGGTGGGCATGAAGTTCTCGACACTGGCGGGGCAGATCGGAGGAGGCACGCAGACGCCCGGGTTTGTCGGCATCGGCAAACTCTACATCTCCAGCCCCAAGTTCATCTCGGCCGAAGGCGGGATCGAGCGCGTTGTATGGATGCCGAAAGCCCTGAAGGAAGAAATCGCCGAGCGCGTTGCGGAACGGCTGAAGGCGATCGGCAAGGAAGGTCTGTATGAGAAGATCGCAACGGAGGAAGACGCGGAGATGCCTGACACACTCCTGGAGCATCTCCAGGCGGTTGACCATCCGGCACTGAAGATGCCGCCGTTGCTGTGACAGTGGAAGGAGGTGGCCAATGGCCCTTACGGCGATGCAGGTGTACAAGAGCCTGCCCAAGGATCACGCGAACTGCGGTGATTGCGGGTTCCCGACTTGCATGGCGTTTGCCATGCAAGTGGCGGCCAAGCAGAAAGCCGTTACGGAATGTCCCCACCTTTCCGAAGACGCAAAAGGGGAAATGGCGGGCGCTTCGGCGCCGCCGATGAAACTCGTGCACATTGGCCCCCCCGGGGAGGAGGGTGTCGAGGTCGGGCAGGAAACCGTTATGTTCCGGCACGAGGAGAAGTTCCACCGGGCGCCGGCACTCGCCGTCGTCATTCCTGCCTCCCTTTCGGACCAGGACGCGTTCGCGCGGCTTGAGCTGATCAACAGCGCCGTGTTCACGCGCGTGGGGCAGAAGGTGGGCGTAAGACTTGCGGCGGTCGACCTGGAGGGACTGGCCCCGGACGCCGCGGCGGCGCGCGTGAAAGCCCTGGACGGGAAAAGCCGCGTACCGTTTGTCATCATGGGCGGAACGCCGGACACGACCGCGGCGGCCGTCGCGGCTGTCGCGGATTCGAAACCCCTGGTTTACCGGGCGCCCGCGGGGAATGCCGAGGCGTTCATCAAGATCGCGGCCGACAACGGATGTCCCCTGGCCGTACACGGTGGTACGCTGGAGGAGCTGGCGGATGCCACGCACATGGCCAAACAGAGGGGCGTCGAGCACATCGTGCTCTCATTCGACGGTGCGGATACGGCCGCGAGCATTCGGGGGATCACCCGGGCCAGGCGGGCAGCGCTCAAGAAGGGCTGTCACGACCTGGGCTACCCGGCCATGGTGGACGTGGCCGCGGACGATTCCCTCAAGGAGACCGTCCTCGCGAGTACGTTTGCCGCGAAGTACGCAAGCGTGATCGTCCTGAACGGTCTCGACGGAGCGGAGCTGCTCCCGGTCCTGACCACGATTCAAAACATCTACACCGATCCCCAGGTCCCCAACACGGTTGAGGCGAAACTCTACGAGATCGGCAACGTCAACGAGGACTCTCCCGTCATGTTCACGACCAACTTCTCGCTCACGTATTTCTGCGTGGAAGGTGAAGTGGAACGCAGCAAGATGCCGGCTTACATCTGCGTCGTGGACACGGAGGGACTCGGTGTTCTGAACGCCTACGCGGGGGACAAGCTTTCCCCCGGGCAGGTCGTCAAGGCGCTCCAGGAGCAGAAGGTGGCCGAGAGAGTCAAACACCGCAAGCTCATCATCCCGGGGCTTCTGCCGATCTTCCGGGCGGAGATCGAGGACACATCGGAATGGAAAGAGGTACTCATCGGGCCGGAGAATGCCGGCGGCATTCCGGCATTCCTGGCGGAGAACTGGCCGTAGGCGTCTTTCACGAGAGGAGTCGAGAATGGCCTCGTGTACGGTCCACTTTGTGCCGCTTCAGAAAGCGGCTGAAGTCGAGTCCGGCACCAGTCTGCTGGAGGCGGCCGCCCGGGCCGGGGTCGTCATCAACAGCGTGTGTGGGGGCGACGGCATCTGCGGCCGCTGCAGAATGATCGTGACAAAGGGGGCGGTTCATGGCGGGGAAACGGCTCTCCTGACGCGCGACGAGATTCGGCGCGGTATGGTGCTCGCGTGCCGGACGTTCATCGACGGCGATGTCGTTGTCGAAATCCCCGAGGAGACGCGCGCCGTCGAGAAGATCGTCGTGGACGAGGATGCCCGGCGGTTCCGTGCCATCCGGCCCGGTGTTACGCCCAGGCGGTTCAGCCTGTCGCCGCTGGTCGGCAAGGTGTTCGTTGAACTCAAGGAACCGACGCTCGACGACAACCTTGCCGATTGCCAGAGAGTTGAGAGAACCATCAAGCGGCAGACCGGCGTCGCGTCGACACAGATGGGGTTGAAAGTCATGCGGGGGCTTCCCGCGCTGCTGAGGGACAGCGACTACCGCGTGACAGCCGTGATCGGCAGACGTGAGGGCATCGCGGAAATCATGGACATCGAAGCCGGCGACACGGCCGGCACGAACTACATGGCAGTCGTTGACGTGGGAACGTCGACCGTTGTGGCGCACCTTGTCGATGTCTGCAAGTCCGTCACGGTAGATGCGCAGGCATGCTTTAACTCCCAGTCGGTGTATGGGCGCGAAGTCACCACCAGGATGATCCAGGCGGAGAAGAGGGGAGACAAAGAGATCCGCGACGTGTTGGTCGACGACATCAACGGCCTGATCGGCACGCTTGTCGAAAGGAACGACGTGCGCCTCCGAGACGTAACGGCTGTGGTCTGCGCCGGGAATACGACCATGATCCACTTTCTGCTGGGACTTCCCACGACAAATATCCGGCGCCACCCCTACATCGCCGTCGCGACGGACACGCCACCGTTTCGTGCCGCCGAAGTGGGCATCAGGATCAACCCGCGCGGCCTGCTGCACGTCGTTCCCGCCATAAGCAGTTGGGTCGGTGGCGACCTGACGGCGGGTATCCTGGTAACGGGGCTTCACGAGCGCGATGACGTGTGCATGCTCGTCGATCTGGGGACCAACGGGGAGATCATCGTGGGCAACAGCGACTGGCTGGCGGCGTGTTCGGCCTCGACCGGGCCGGCCTTCGAGGGCGCCGGGGTCAAGTGCGGAATGATGGCCGAGAAAGGAGCCATAGAGCGGGTGTACGTGGAGGATGGCGAAATCCGGTTCAAGGTCATCGGCAACGTCGAGCCGAGGGGCATCTGCGGCTCGGGCATCATAGACCTGCTCGCCGTCCTTGTCGCGACGGGCGTCATGGATCGCTCCGGCAGACTGATCGAAGGCAGTCACCCCGGCGTCGGCAGTCGCAGGGAAACGCGCGAATTCGTGGTGGCGCCCGGCGTCGTCATCACGGAGCAGGACATCGAGAACCTGATCACGGCCAAGGCTGCCGTTTTTGCGGCGACGAAGATCATGATGGACCGCTTGAGCCTCGCCGTCTCCGACGTGAAGAAGATGTTCCTGGCCGGAGGATTCGGCAGCTACATCAACCGCCGCAATGCGATTCGAATCGGTCTCCTCCCGGACGTGCCGGTCTCCAGCGTTCACTACGTGGGGAATACATCGATCTGGGGCGCCACGCTGGCCGGGCTGTCGGCAGGCGCATGTGCGGCGCTCGAGCGAATCAGAAAGAAGACGACGTATGTCGATCTCATGGGGACGCCGGAGTACGTCGAACAGTTCAAGCAGGCCAGGTTTCTTCCCCACACCAACATCGAGTTGTTTCCATCGGTCCGGCAGGAGCGAGAGGACGGCGAACGAATACGGTGACGGCCGACTGAGCAACAGGGGAAGCATTGGAGGGACGCGTCATGGCGCGCACGATTGCAGTAACGGGAAAGGGAGGTACCGGCAAGACGACCGTGGCGGCACTTATTGTCCGGCACCTGAAAGCGAAGACCGGCGGTCCCGTCCTGGCCATCGACGCCGACCCCGACTGTGACCTCGGCACGATGCTCGGCATTCCGCCGCGGAAGACGATCGGCGACCTGCGTGAGGATACGCTCAAGGAAATCAAGAGCCTGCCTGCCGGCATGTCGAAAGCCAGCTACATCGAAATGGGACTGCACCAGGTCATCGTGGAAACCGAAAAGGTGGACCTCATCACGATGGGGCGGGCGGAGGGGCCCGGATGTTACTGCTACATCAACAGCATCCTGCGCAAGTTCGCCGATGACATTGCGTCGGCGTACGCCTGGGTGGTGATGGACAACGAAGCCGGCCTTGAGCACCTGAGCCGGCGGACAGCCCCCCACGTCGATGACCTGATTGTCATGGCGGGGAAGGACCCCCTCTCCGTTGACTGCGCGAGGCGCATCGAGACGCTCGTTGCCGACCTCAAGAACGACATACGGCGAAAGCATCTGCTGCTCAACGAGGTCGACGAGAAACAGGCGGAAAAAACCAGGGCAGAGACGGCGGATCTCGGGCTGGAATACCTGGGGAGCCTGCCGCACGACGCCGTCCTGGAGCAGTGTGTCTTTGAGAGACGTTCGCTGTTCGAGCTTCCCGATTGCCCGGCAGTCACGAGGGTTGCCGAGATTATGCGCGTGCTGGAGGAGTGAAGAGCCATGGAAATACCTGATGTCAGAGAGAAATGGACGAACCGGATCCACACGGTGACCATCGGGGCCACACCTGAACAGGGCGGCACCCGCGGCCGTACGGTGACGGTGGGCGGGGAGACGACCCTGCCCCTGCTGACCTTCGAGGGCGACATACCCAATGCTCCCGTTATCGCCGGTCTTGTCGTGGACGTCGTTCCCGAAGCGTGGCCGGATGTCCTCAAGGCGGCCATTGGCGATGCAATTCGGTCGCCGGCTGCATGGGCCCGCAAATGCGTGGACGAGCTGAAAGTGGACCTGGTCTGCCTCAAGCTCCTTGGCCCCGATCCGTCCGGCCGCAACCGTTCGGCCGCCGAGGCGGCGCAGACCGTCAGGGATGTCCTCGAAGCGACAGACGTGCCGCTGATCGTCTGGGGTTGCGGGGATGAAGAGAAGGATAGCGAAGTTCTGCCGGAGTGTTCCCAGGCCGCCAGGGGCGAGAACTGCCTGATCGGTACGGCGACCGAAAAGAACTACCGCACAATGGCGGCCATCGGGACGGCCGACAAACACAAGCTCATTGCCGAAGCCCCGGTTGACATCAACATTGCGAAGCAGGTGAACATCCTGCTGCAAGACGCGGGGTTTGACCTGAACGACGTGGTCATGAACCAGGTCACCGCGGCACTCGGATACGGGTTCGATTACGTCTATACCATTTTCGAGCGCGTGCGGATTGCCGGGCTCAAGGGGGATCGGCACATGGCGCTTCCCCAGATTGCCAACGTCGGTTGGGAAGCATGGAAGGTCAAGGAGGCCCTGGCCGACGAAGACGTGCTGCCGGGGTGGGGAAAACTGCGGGACCGCGGCCCGCGATGGGAGGCGGCGACGGCCGCGGGGTATCTCCAGGCCGGGGCGGACATCGTGGTGCTGGCGCACCCGGACGCGGTCAGGGTTACGAGAGAAACGATAGACGAACTTATGGCGAAGTAGTCGGGCATGCATGCCCGGGAGGTGCACCATGATACTGGTTGGTGAACGAATCAACACGGGGTTCAAGGATATCAAGCAGGCTGTTCTGGACAGGGACACCGGTCCGCTCCAGGAGTGGGCGCGGAAACAGAGCGCCGCCGGCGCCGACTACCTGGATGTCAACCTGGGTGCTGTCTCGACCAGACCCGAGGACATGTGCTGGATGATCGAGACCGTGCAGGCCGCCGTTGACACGCCGATATCCATCGACACGAACAAGCCGGCGATCCTGAAGGAGGCCGTGAAGGCGTGCAACCAGCCGCCGCTGATCAACTCAACCACGGCCGCACAGGAGAAACTCGACGCGTTTCTGCCCATCGCCGTGGAGCACAACGCTTCGGTGATCGGGCTGTGCATGGACGAATCCGGCACGCCCAAGAGTGCGGACGCGCGAGTCGAGAAGGCCGGCATCGTGCTTGCCGCCGCCATGGAGGCGGGCCTGTCGCCGGATCGCGTGTTCCTGGATCCGATCCTCATGCCTCTGAAATTCATGCAGGATCAGCACAAGCAGATTCTTGAGGCCTGCCGGCAGTTCCAGCTCTTCTCGGATCCGCCTCCACACATCATCGGGGGCCTTTCCAACGTGTCGAGCGGTGCTATCCACAAGAAACTCATCAATCGCACCTTCCTGGTCATGACCATCGCGTGCGGCATGGACGCCGCGATCTGTGACGTTCTGGATGAGGAGCTGGTTCACGCGGCGCGGACCGCTGAGCTTATCATGAACAGGGAGATCTACGCGGACTCGTACCTCTGATGAAGACGGTCATCTTGAGAAGTCGGCCGACAGGCGCAACCGGGGGACGGCCGGAAGACTACCGGGAGGTACTCGACACCCGTTATGCCGAACGGGTGATCGGGAACCTTCAGAGTGACGCCGGCTTCTGTACCGCGTGCGGCCCCGACTGCAACCGTTGCCGCGACGGCTACGACAGGCGTCCTGGCAAAGACATCGCAGCCATTATCGACTTCCCGAATACGCTCCCGTACATCATGGAGCACCCGTCACGGTTCGTCCCGGCCGACGTGCCGGAGCACGACGTGCTGTTGGTGCTTGGCATTCACGAGCAGATTCTCCTTGAGGTCGCCAAGGCCTGCGGCCGCTGGGGAACAAAGGGCGTGGTCATTCCCCAGGAGGCGCCCCACTGGTGCCTTGCCGCTACACGGTCCGAGGTCGATCATATGTGCGAGGAGCAGGGCGTCGAAGTCGCGTTTCCGAAACCGTTTTGCGCCTTCAGCCCCCCGGAAGGGAGCGTGCTCGCGGCATTCAGGGAGCACTTTCATGTCGGCTCTCCGGAGGTGGACCTGACAGTGGAGGAAGGCACGATCACAGAGGCGAATGTCAGGATTTCCGCGGCGTGCGGGGCGACCTATTGCGTGGCCCGCTGGCTGGTTGGCAGGCGGATCGACGATAACCTGGAGATCGAGGTCATCTCCAGGCGGTGGCACAGTTTCCCGTGCACGGCCAGCATGCACCGCGACCCCGAACTGGGAGGAGAAACGCCACTCCACGTGGCGGGACAGGCCCACCTGGCGATTCTGGCGCCCCATAGGCGCGTCGCCGGCCTGGAGGCCGATACCGTTGTCTCGCCGTTGGGGAGACCGGTTCGGAAACCTGTTCCGCCCAGGGAAAACCTGGAGAGAATCCAGGAGGCAAAGGAGTCGATCCTCAAAAGGCTCAGGGACGCAGGCAGCATCTCTCTGCGGCAGTTGCGAGAGTCGGCAACCGCGAACCCGGCCGCCGTCAACTCGGCGCTCTTGCTCCTCACCCAGGAGGGACTGATTCACGTGGATGGCGCCACGCTGTATCCGCGGCTGAGTGAGTGAATGAGCTTCGCGCAGTAAATGGGGCAGTCCGTTTTTCGGCATTCGGGACACGATAGCGGGTGGATCATCTCGATCTCACGGTCGAAGAGATCGGAGGGAGACGGTTCGAAGCCGATGTTCGTGTACAGGCGGCGCGCCGGCAGGTTGTGCCAGTTCACCCAAAGCCATACGCTCCGAAGGTGAATGCGGCGACAGGCCCAGTGCATGGTTGCCAGGAAGAGCTGTCGTCCGAGCCCGCGGTGCTGATAGTCCTGGTGGACAAAGATGACGATCTCCTGTGCATCCGACGCGTTGGGATAATGAAGGAGCGCGGCGTGGGCGATGACGCGGTCTCCCGCACGCAGAACGAAATTGGTGTTGCTCTTGTCGCCAAGCAATCCCCCCAACCAGTCGCGTGTCACCTCTTCTCTGAAGGGGGGCAGCCCCTCGTAGGCGCCCTTGGGTTCGAACGTGCGGTACATATCGAGCAGACGGTCGGCGAGCTCGGGCACGTAGGGCTGGAAGACGATGGAATCGACTCCTCGCGCCGCCGCTCCCATGTCTCTGGCGCCGTTCACCGTCTCTCTCCTCTTTCGTCACTATTATCGGTTCGCAACGTCCCTGCGTCAATGCGTTTGCCGCGGACTCAACCTACACAGAGCAGTTGAACCACAGATGCACACAGATGGACACTGATAACAAGGC
>CAZKRK010000217.1:0-12553 GCA_964555035.1 uncultured Victivallales bacterium
GCGTCCCCCTCTTTCATCCTAATCGTGCTCGTAATCCTCGATCCTCTCCCTCCCCCTCGCGTTGGGATTGAAGATTACGAGCAAGATTACGATTGAAGATTGTGGGGGCGTCCCCCTCTTCAATCCTAATCGTGCTCGTAATCCTCGATCCTCTCCCTCCCCTCGCATGGGAGTGATGATTCCCCCTTCACGCCTTCTTGTAGGGCTTCTGACTGTTCTGTTCCGCGCACTCGTGCCGGACTACTTTCTCGCTTCCGCGGCGATGTCGCACAGCGTGTCGAACTCAGGTCCGCTCGAGGGCAGATCAAGGTCGAACACTTCGGCAATGACGCAAAGCCAGCCATGCACGAAGTAGACCCAACCGTCCTCGATTCTCAGGTTCGCGGCGTCCTGCCGGGCGCGTGCCTGGTCCATGAACACGAGGTCCCCGCGGTAGTTGAAGTCCCACGCGATGCCGTTGATCGGAAACTCCGCCGCGTCCGTCAACGGCGATCCCGGCGCGTCCTTGCCCAGGCCGGTCGCGTTGATGACCATCGAGCCCGCCTTCAGCTTCGCAACGACCGCGTCGTTCTTGTCCGGAGTGGGGCAGAGGAAGTACTCGATCGGGATGGGGCAGTCCATGCGGGAGTGGACGGCTTTCATTTCGTTCAGCCGCTTCTCGCTGCGGTTGGTCACGTAGATCTTCGACGGACGCGCACCTTCTTCCTGTTTCATGAGGTGAATCGTCAGCGCCAACGAAGAACCGCCCGCACCGAGAATGCAGACTTCACCCCCGGTCCGGCCCCAGTACTCGCCGGGCTCGATCGCGTCGAACGAGAGTCCGCTGGAAATGGGGTCCTTGGCGTGCCCCCGCAGTCTTCCGTCCCGCTTCGAGATGGAGCTCACTTCTTCGAGCTGCAGCGCATACGGGTCCAGCCAGTCGAACATCTCCCGCGATGCCTTGAGGAGGTCCAGCTTGTGTGTCGTCACCAGGCCGCCGAGCGAAAGCGGATCGTTTTTCAGAAAGGACACGACCGTGCGGTATACCTCCGGTTCGTCATGCCATTTGCAGTCGATACCCCTGATCCGCTCGGCGATGCCCAGGTGCCGGGCCCACGCGGGGAATACCTTCATAATCGACGACTTGCCGGTCGTCACCCCCACGAAGTAGAACGTCGGTTCCTCCGCGGGTGTCAGTTCTGTCGATGTCATGACCAAAACCCCAGCATGTGTTCGTAGATCCTGACGTATTCTTCCTGTACCTTCCGGTACTTCTCCGTTACCGCCCGGTCGGGTTCGACGATTCTGGTCTCCGCCCGGCGTTCCACGGCCGTCCCGGCGAGGTCGCCGATCAGGCCGGCGCCCGCCGCACCGAGCAATGCGGCCCCCTTCAGCCCGGCTTCCGGCTCCTCCGAAAGCTCCAGCGGCGCCCCCGTGATGCTGGCCTTTATCTTGTTCCAGAGTTCGTTGCGCGTGCCACCGCCGACGCTCATGAGGTGTTTCACTTCGTGGCCCTGCCGCTTGAAATCAAGGATGTCTTTCCCCATCGTCAAGGCGACACCTTCCATGACCGCGCGCACAAAGTGTGCTGCGGCATGATTCAGCGTGATGCCGAAATAGCCTCCACGCGATGACGTGTTTTCGCGGCGTCTCTCTCCGAGCATATACGGATAGAAAATCAGTCCGTCGCTGCCCGCCGGGGCCGTGGACGCCATGGCGATCAATTCGTCGTAGGATACGTCCCGGCCGCACATGGAGCTCACAAGGTCCTTGCACCACTTCATGCTCATGCCGCCGCAGTCCAGAATCGTGAAGGGAATCCACCCGTCAACGACATGCCGCAGGTTTTGAATGGAAACATCGAGCAACGGTTTCTTCGTGTGGGCCGCCAGCAGCGTGCTCGTTCCAGTGACATCCGCCGTAACGCCGTCGCCGACAATGCCGAACCCAAGCATGGAAACAGGGAAATCCCCGCCGCCGGCAACTACCGGTGTGCCGGCCGGAATACCGGTCAGTGCTGACGCTTCCGCCGTGACTTCACCGATGATGTGATGCGAAGGGTGTACCGGGGCAAACTTCTCGAGATCGACTCCAACGGCATCCGCCAGGTCCTGTGAGTAAGCTTCCGTCTCACAGTCCCATACAAAGGAACCTGACGCCTCGCTGGGATCCGCCGCCGCCACACCGGTAAGCCTGTAGTTGATGAAGTCCTTGGGCACCAGGAACCAGCGGGTCCGGTCATAGGCTTCCAACTCGTGGTCCTTGTGCCAACGCACCTTGATGCCCGTCCACGCGGGAACGATGGGGTTGGCGGAGTGCTTCAACAACGCCGGCTCGTCGTGGCGCTCGAGCATGTCCTCGCATTGCTCGCTGCAACGCTTGTCACACCATAGCTGCACCCACGGCGTGGTGACGGTCCCGTCGTCGTCAATCCCCACGGGGCCGCTCATCTGACCGCACGAACAGACGGCCGCGATGGATGACGCGTCCACGCCTGTTTCCTTCAGGACCGTCCGAAGGGCCTGGCAGGTTTCATCCCACCACGAATCGGGGTTCTGCTGAGCCCAGCTTGGATGGGGACTGTCGAGAGTATGCGCGATCTGCCGGATACCCAGGATTTCGCCGTCCGCGGTGACAACCGAGGCGCGTGAACTCTGCGTGCCGACATCGATTGCGATTATGTTCTTACTCATAGGATCGTGGTTCTCCGCTTGTGAATGCGAACTGGAGACGGCGGTCCTCCGCCGTTACGCGCAAGTGCAGGTGCACCCGGCGAAACAGGGGAGTACTGTGTTCTGCTCTGTTTCAACTCGTGCTCAACTCTTGCTCGGAAACGGCGGAGGACCGCCGTCTCCAGGACGTGCACTGAAGTCAATCACTCCTCGCCCTCAGTACCGGAGCAACGCTTTGATCACCTGGCCGCTCTTGACGGCGGCAAGCGCGTCGTTGATCCGTTCGACCGGAAACTCGTGCGTCTTGAAATCGTCGACGCTGAGTTTGCCTTCGCGAATCCAGTCGCACAGCGGGCCCTGCGCGGCACGTTCGCGGTGGCGCGTGGGCCACTGGTGTACGAACAGGTTGAAGTTGTAGGGACCCTTGCTCTTTTCGATCGTGATCGACTCATCCGCGATCACGCCATAGACGCCGATCGTGCCGCCGAGCTTGATCAGGGGCAGGGCGGCGTTGATGATGGCCGGGCTGCCAACCGCGTCAACCACCACGTCCAGCGGCTTGCCGCGCGTCTCGGCCAGTTGGGCCAGCTCGGGCGAGTCGGGCGTGAAGACCGCGTCGGCGCCCATCGCCAGGGCCTTCTGTCGCTTGTGTTCGAGCGGTTCGACGATGCCGACGTAGCGCGCCCCCAGCAGCTTCGTGAACGTGAGGAAGCTCAGCCCGACCGGACCGGCGCCGAAGATGAGGATGTCGTCGTCCGGCGTGATCTGGAAATCGCCGATACCGCCGTGCACCTCGCGCCACGTACAGAGCATGGCGGCCGCCTCCACCGGGATGTCGGGATCGACCTTCGTCTGGATCTCGTAGCACTCGAACCAGCCGTGTTCTTCGTCGGCCACGCCGTCTTCAACCATGGCCATGTGGTCGTTGGCCAGCGTGTATTCGCAGAAGCCGCCCCAGCCGGTGGCGTACCTGGCGTCGCTGAACTCGAACAGGAGGCCACCGATCACGCGGTCGCCGACCTTGAAGTTGCGCACCTTTTCGCCTACGGCCTCCACAATGCCGGCGGACTCGTGCCCAAGCACGAGCGGGTAGTCCTCCACGCCGGGGAAGTGCCCCGCCACGAGCTTGCCGTCCGTGGCGTTGCAGAGGTAGGCGACCTCCGTTCTGACCTTGGCCTGGTACGGGCCGGGCTCCGGCTCGCCCAGGTCGACGATTTCAACCTGGTTCGGTTCAATGACCGCTACTGCTCGCATGATCGTGCTCCTTCCATCAAGAAGTCATTGCGTTTCCGACCGACACGATCACGATGCCGAGGATAAGGATCCCCAGTCCGATGAAGAGCCAGCGCTTGCTCTCGGCGTCGGCATCTTTCCATTCGCCGGTCATGATCCCCAGGCCGTTGCCGATCAGCAGCGAGCCGGCCTGGAAGATGGCGAAGCCCACCGACGTCCCCAGTGCGCCGAGTTTGAAGCTCCCGACGCCGTAGAAGAAGATGCAGGCGAAGTGGCCGATCGCCATGAGCGTGGCGAAGAAGAAGTTCTTGCCCGAGCCCTCGTTCCCGAACTGGTTCCACGTCTTGTTCTTGCAGAGCTTGAAGAGCGAGAACCCGCAGCTCGAGATCATGCCGCCGAGGAAGATCAGCGTCCAGATGGACAGGCCCGCGAGCCAGGGCGGGTTGCCGTACTCGGAGCCGGAGATATCACCGATCTTGCCGCCGACGTGAAACGCGATGTTCAAGCCGGACGACAGTACGCCGGCCAGTACACACACGCACAGACCAGGGACCATTTTTTTCTTCTTCGCTTCCTGAACGTCATCCCCCGAACCCGCTTTCTCCCGTTTGGTGCCTGCGAGGCCGTTGATTGCCACGCCGCCGATGCAGACCAGTATGCCCGCGATTACGAGCATGCCCCCGAGGGTGCCGGCCTTGTCCGCGCTTCCCAGGAAGAACGGCGTCATCGAGCCGACGAGGGCCATCGTCCCCATCGTCAGGGAGTAGCCGAGAGAGAGACCGACCATCGAGAGGCCGTACCCCCAGCAGCAGAACCCGCACCCCCACAGGCAGCCGAGGGCTACCACCGTGAAGATCGTCCCGGACGAAATCTCGGGGTGTGAGTACGTCGCCCAGAGGTCCTTCACGACCAGGGCGGAGAATCCGACGGGCACGACCAGCATGCCCATGAGGAAGAAAGCTCCCCACGTGTTCTCCCACTCGTAGTTCTTGATGTACTTCGAAGGCAGTGCGAACGTGCCCAGGAAGAGCGCGCCCAACAGCGTCAGTCCAATACCTGCGATCATAGTCTGCTCCTTTCCGTGGTGTTTGTGAGGCGTCTAGTCCAGCGCGATGACGGACATGGTGTACGGCTTGTCGTGCTTGGTGTTAACCTTGTCGGGCCCGGTGACCATGTCGAAGTTGGATACGATCAGCTGTTTGCCGCGCACAATCGGCTCGCCGGGTTGGTCCAGGCCGCCCTTGGAACCGTCGCAGTCGGGGCTGCGCGCCAGGACGATGACTTCCCCCGCGGGGGTTACCTTGCAAACGGCGTTCTCGGAGAAGTCGGCCACGTAGATGTTGCCTTCGGCGTCCATGCAGATGCCGTCCGTTGTGCGCATGTGCGGGCTCTTCACGAACAGCTCGTTGGACGCGACGTTGCCCTCCGCGTCAAAGGTCACCTTGTGCAGCGTTCCGTCGCCGAAGTTCCCCACGAACATGTTGCCTTCGCTGTCGAAGCACATGCCGTCGAGACCGTACTGGCAGTCCATGTTGAGCGTCTTGAACTGGACCAGCAGGCTCTTGTCGCTTGCGTCGTTGCTGACCTTGACGTTGCGCTCGGACTCGTCAAAGCGGTACACGGCACTCACGAGCTGCTCCGATTCGATCTTGGGCAGGAGGCTTTGCGTTGCGTAGATCTTTCCCTTGTGGTACTTGACGGCGTTCGGGTGGCTCATTCCGTGCGCAATCACTTCGCACTTGGTCACCTTGCCGTTCGCTACTTTCAGCTTGAGGATCCGCCCCTCGTCCTTGCCCTCGGGTTTTCCCGGCCAGCCCTGGTTGTCGGCGACATACAGGTCCCCGTCGGGCGCCATGTCGACGCCCATCGGGCAGGCGCGTCCGGTCTTTTCGAGAATAGGGCATGCAGCGTAGAGGCCGGCCTTGTTGCTCTTGTCGATCTTCATGAACACGGCCGGCTTGGACATGTCGCCGTAGTTGGGACAGGCGAGAATGATGTTTCCATCCTTGTCCATGGTCATTCCGTCCGGCGTGGGACAGGTGTCCGGCAGTTCAAGCAACAGCTTGGACTCCGTGACCGGTTCAAGCTTGGCCGTGCCGCCCGTCATGGCACACCCCGTTGCCAGGATCACCCCCGCCATACATACTCCGACCAGTACCGTCTTGCCACTACCCCGGTTCTCGTTCATCGCCTCTCCTCCTGTGTTGTACACGGTTTGCCGCGACCCGGCCGGCCGCAGCCACGAACTCCCCATAATCCTCTCCGACATAGAAGCCGGACAATAGCGCATATGGCGCAGTTTTCAAGCACGGAACGCGCGGGGGGGGGGACGGGCGGTCTTTTCCTTTGGCCAAGAATCGGTCAAAGGAAGAGACCGTAGGCATGGGACGTGTGGGCGCATCTGCGATTGGTCGGACCAGGCCCGGAGGGCCGCCATGGTAGCGCCTGGAGTGGAGTGGCGGAATCCCAGGCCCGGAGGGCCGCCATGGTAGCGCCTGGAGTGGAGTGGCGGAATCCCAGGCCCGGAGGGCCGCCATAGTAGAGCCTGGGGTGGAGCGTAGCGGAACCCCAGGGCTCCGGGCGGAACACCACGAGCCCCGGAGGGGCGGCATAGGCGCTATGTTCGCTTGTGCCGTGCACTCGCGGAAGCCGCGCAGCCGGTCGGGAGTGCCTATGCCGCCCCTCCGGGGCTGGTTATCCCGCATCGAGTCCCCTGGGGTTCCGCTACGCTCCACCCCAGGCTCTATCATGCCGCCCCTCCGGGGCTCCTGGCCGTTGACTGCCCGGCGCCAACGCTCTATGCTCAACGGTAAATCGGGAGAGCCGACAGCGCGACAGCAGGCTGAACCCCGAAACCGCGGGGCTGGTGACAATGCTCACGCCGATCACAATCCTATCTCTGGCGATTGCCCTGTCCGGGTTTGACGACAGGGGGCTCGTTGCGCACTGGACATTCGATGTCGAGAGCGGTTCGAGGATCGCCGACTTGCGGGGCAACGACAACCATGGCGCTATTAGTGACGCCGCGGGGTTCAAGCGGCTGACCGGACCATTCGAGGGTCGGGCCATGGCCTTTCTCGACAGGAGTCAGAAGATCTCCGGCAGTGATGCGGGATTTCCGGCTGGGGCTGCCCCCGTCTCGATCAGCCTGTGGTTCAACGTGCCTCCGGGAGCGCGTGACATGGTGCTGTTCTCCTACGGTGCGCCCGAACGGGGTAGGGGACGGGGACTGTGGTTCGTGAATGCGAACGATTTTTGTTTCTACTTCTGGGGGCATCCGGGCGATCTGCACGTGAAGCCGAAGGCGCCGATCGCTCCCAACCGCTGGCACCACGCGGTTGCCGTCTACGACGGTGCGGCGGCACGGCTCTATCTTGACGGGAAGCTGCAGGGAGAAGGCAGGACGCGCATTGACACTGCTCTCAACGGGCACTGGCAGCTCGGGGAAAACCTGCGCAAGGATGCAAAGGGGTACGCGGGGCTCATGGATGAGGTGTTGGTCTTCAATCGCGCGCTCTCGGGAGACGAGATAGAGGCCTACTACCGGACTCACGCCCCCCGCGCGGAGACGGTCACTGCCGGGCAGGCCCTGGCAGCCGCCCGGGCACGCCGGAACGAGGCGATCCGGGCGCGGATCGATGGCTTCGGGTTTGACGAAATCGTCTTCGCTGTCCGCCAGCCGGGCCGCGACGGGCACTGGTACGCCAATTTCAGCCATCGTTGCGAGGATCCGGCGCGGATCCTGTATGGAGACGGCGGGCGTCTCTGCGCGCTCGATGTCAAGACCGGCAGGCTGCGCACGCTGCTTGACGATCCCAAAGGCGGCGTGCGCGACCCGCAGATGCACTATGACGGCAAGAAGATCCTCTTCTCCTATCGTCGTGGCGGACAGCCGTACTACCACCTGCACGAGATCGACACCGACGGTTCCGGCCTGAAGAAACTGACCGATGGTCCTTTCGACGACTTCGAGCCCACGTATCTGCCCGACGGCGGCATCATATTCTGTTCGAGCCGCGTCAACTGCAATGTCCCCTGCTACTACACGCGCGTGGCTGTTCTGTACCGTTGCGACGGCGACGGCGCGAACATGCGGCGTCTCTCGCCGAACGTGGAGCACGAGAATACGCCATGGGTTCTTCCCGATGGGCGCGTGCTCTATCAGCGGTGGGAGTACGTTGACCGCAGCCAGGTCAAGTTCCATCACCTCTGGACCATGAATCCGGATGGAACGGAGCAGATGGTCTACTTCGGCAACATGCACGGCGGCGGGGTGTTCATCGACGCGAAGCCGATTCCGGGGTCTGACAAGGTCGTGATCGTTCACTCTCCAGGACACGGGCGGCGCGAGCACGAGGGATTCGTTGAAATCGTCGATGCCGCGGGCGGGCCGGACTGCCGCAACAATGTTCAGCGCGTCACGCCGAGGGCGGAGTGGCGGGACCCTTACCCCTTGTCCGAACGCGCGTTCCTGGTTGCCGGGCCGGGTCACGGGCAAATCGGCCTGCTGGACGCGAGCGGTGGCTGCGCGCCGTTGTTCAAGCTGGATGGAGCAGATGCGCGCGCCAACATGTGGGTGCATGAGCCACGTCCGGTGCGAAGCCGTCCCCGTGAACAGTTGATTCACTCGCGCGTCAAGCTCCGGGAGGGGGGCGGAAGGGTTGTGCTTCAGGACGTCTACGTCGGCCGCAAGATGGGCGGGATCAAGCGCGGCGAGATCAAGAAACTGCTCGTCATGGAAGTTCTGCATATGCCGGTCAAGCCCAACCGTGACTGGCAGCAGATGGTGTCGTTCGACGGCAACACCGGCGGTTCTTTCGCGCTGGAGCGGATCCTGGGTACGGTTCCCGTCGAGGCGGACGGGTCCGCGCACTTTGAAGCGCCGGCGCTGCGTCCGCTGTTCTTCGTGGCCATGGACGATAACAACCTGGCCGTCAAGCGTATGCAGAGCTTCATGACGGTGCAGCCCGGCGAGTCCGTGAGCTGCGTCGGCTGCCACGAGGAGCGCCTGGGGTCGCCGCCCGTGGCCAAGGCCCTGCTGGCAACCGAGCGCGCACCGAGCAGAATCGAACCCGTCGCCGGCATTCCCTACGTCTTCGACTATCCGCGCGACATTCAGCCGATTCTGGACAAGCACTGCGCGGTCTGTCACGGGTATGAGAAGACGGAGCGTGGCGGGCCCTATTCCGGTAAGGTGCTGTTGAGCGCAGACCGCGGCATCTTTTACAACCAGAGTTACGCCGCGCTGCGCGCAAAACGGCAGGTGGCGGACGGGTTCAACGGCGACGGCAACCGCGCGCCGCGCACGATAGGCACTTCGGCCAGTCCGTTGATGAAGAAGCTCGACGGCGCGCATCACAAGGTGCGTGTCTCGGCCCGTGAAAAGGACACGATTCGCTACTGGATTGAGTGCGCCGGGACTTTCGCGGGGACCTATGCCGCCCTCGGCAAGGGGTTCATCTTTCCGAAGGCGGTGGTTTCCAAAGACGTGCATGGCCGACGCTGCGCATCGTGTCACGCCAAGCCGTTCCCGACCTCAAAGGACGATCCGCGCACGCACTGGTTCTACAACCTGGACCATCCCGAAAAGTCGGTTGTGCTGCTTGCCCCGCTGGCGAAGGATGCCGGTGGGTGGGGTTTGTGCGGTAAGGGGGATGAAGCGTTTGTGAACGCAGATGACCCCGACTACCGCAGGATCCTTGCGGAGGCGAAGAAGCTTGGCGAACAGCTTCAGCGCAACAAACGCTACGACATGCCCGGTTTCGAGCCTCACCCTGCCTATGTCCGGGAAATGAAAGCCTTCGGCATCCTGCCGGCCGACTACGTGTGGGGCGGCTACGACGACATGTTCGGAACGGACCGCGCCTACTGGGAGTCGCTCAAGTACAGACCACCCGAGCCGTAATCATACGGTTTCTTGGAGTCTGGTTCTGTCTGGGAATTGCACCCCTACTCCCGCCCCTACTCTCGCCCATAATCTCGCCCCTACTCTCTGTTTCGAGTAGGGAAAGGAGTAGGGGAAAGAGCAGATGCGCCTTGTAGCGGGACTGGGGCTATGCGGGAGCTTCACCTCCTGCCTGTCATCCCGAGCGAAGCGGAGCGGAGTCGAGGGATCTCGAGAGCGGCAATTGCGTCCGGTGTAGTTCTCGATTCCTGAGCTCCCTCAACTCCGCTCCGCCTCGTTCGGGATGACAGGGCGGGTAGAGTCTTCGGCTTGTGGGGACAAGCCTTGCCGAATTGACCTTGCCACGTTGTGCCGACATCTTCCATCCTAAGAAACAGCGGTTCAACCGCGGAGCTGCGGTTTAACTGTTCTCCATAGGTTCACTTCTTCCCGGAATACTCGATCGCCTGTCCCCGGTTCTCGGTTCGCCGATCACCCTCCCTCGTGTGAACTTTCGTTCACAAAGGTGTTGACGCTTGCGCCGTAGAGAACTATAGTTCCCGTAACGATCAACAAGTAAGGAAAGCCGTGACCAGCTCGCAATCAGCGCAACCGCACAAACCCAAGCTCCTCGACGAAGTCCGCGCCGAAATTCGACTGCGCCACTACTCCATCCGCACCGAACGTTCGTACTGCGACTGGATCAAACGCTACTGCTTCTTCCACAACCTGCGCCACCCCAACGACATGGGCGCCCGCGAAATCACCGCCTTTCTCAGCCACCTCGCCGTCCGCGAAAACGTCGCCGCAAGCACCCAGAACCAAGCCCTCAACGCACTGGTATTCCTCTACAAACACGTCCTCAAACGTGATCCCGGCGAATTCCGCGACATCGTCCGCTCCAAGCGGCCGAAGAAGCTCCCGGTCGTCCTCAGTCTCCACGAAACCGCCCGTCTCCTCGTCTACGAGAGCGTCATGCAAAAGGCGATCAAAACGGCGACCAGGAAAGCCGGAATCGACAAGATGGTTCACGCGCACTCGCTGAGGCACTCGTTCGCCACGCATTTGCTCGAGGAGGGCCACGATATCCGCACCGTACAGGAACTTCTCGGCCACAAAGACGTGCGCACGACACAGATCTACACCCACATCACACAGAGTGGGCCGCAGGCGATTCGTACGCCACTCACACGCGCCCGCGCCGCACAACGCCGCCAACGCGTCGCCAATGTTCTCGATGTCCTTGCGAGCGGGTTTGCCCGGTTGCGTGGGTGCATTGCCGAAGTGTGCGCGTCACGGTACGGGTCACCTCGGGAGGCCACCGCATGAACCTGCCGACGGCAACCACAGTCCTGGCCGAACGCAGGCAGGCTTTCGCCGAACAGCAACTCCGCGTCCGAATGGCCGCTGGCCCTGCACTCACTCCCGGCCTCACGTGGCCGGCCTTCTGGGACGAAATCAACGCCGTCCTCCGCACTTGCGGCTACAAACGCTCCACCCGTCGCCAATACCGCCACGTCCTGCGTGCTCTGCGCACCCACGGCATCGACCGCCCCATGGACGTGACCTCCGCCCGTGTCAAGTCCTACCTCCACGCCATGCGCCCATCCCAAGTCTCCTGGAGCTGGATCGCTCAAAACATCGCCGTCATCCGAATGGTCTTCGATCGCCTGTGCGGTCTTAACATCACCGACGGCCTCGTCACGCCCAGACGTGGGTTTCATCTCCCGGAGATCCTTAGCGAAAACGAGGCCCAACGCCTCGTCCTGGCCGGCACAAGCATCCGCGACCAGCTCTTGTTTGGTCTCCTCTACGGCTGCGGTCTCACCGGGCGTGAGGCGTCCCGCCTGCGCTGGCGCGACGTGCGCGACAAAGGCGCGCGACTCCACGTGGCTGCCGATACCCGCTACATGGAACGCCTCCTTGACGTGCCCAAGCCCCTTCGCGAGCTCCTGCGCGTCGGCGCCCGGGCCTGCGGCCCCGACGACTACGTTTTCCGCGGCCGCTCCGAAGGCACGCACCTTGGCACACGCATGGTCGAGATTGCTGTGCGCAAGGCCGCCCGCGACGCCGGCATCGAACGCCCCGTCTGTGTCGCCACCCTTCGCCACAGCCACGCCGTGAGACGCCTGGAGAATGGCGTCAACCTGCGCCAACTCCAACACGAGCTTGGTCACGCCTCGATCCGCACGACCGAACGCTACGAACGCTGCCTCGCCCCCCGGCTCGGCCGCCACCCCCTCTCGCAAGTCAGACGCCGCATGGGAAAGAACCACCGCCACGCGCCACCCGCCACGCGGCACCCATCACGCGAGATGCGCCGCCCGCCACTCGCCACCCTGCAAACCATCGACCTCCGCAAACTTCGCCTGCCCTTCGACCGCGCGACAGGCCCGTCCGCCGCAACCGCCTTTTCACGTTTCCTCAAGGACCGCCTGTTTGGCGGCTTCTTCAAGCGGGCAACCGTCCGGTCCCCATAGACCGCACGCCTCCCCCATCAATTACCATGCCGGAATCGCGTGGGCGAGTTCCGCCCATCCCCACAAAAGCGCGCTTTACAACGCACCTCCTCCGCTCTAATGTGACGCGCATATTAGAAAGGACGGCAAAACACACGCGTGACCGGCCGCCGAATAAAACGTGTCAACGCGAAATCAGGGCGCGATAGCGTCGCAGAACAGAACCAAAGTCGGCGTCTTGCGTATTAACGAAGTGAGCCGTCTAAATACAGACGTTGGCACGAGCAAGGAGATGATGTCGATGTTGCGCAAACTATGGGAACGAG
>CAZKRK010000218.1:0-12532 GCA_964555035.1 uncultured Victivallales bacterium
GGGGCAGGACGATTGAGGGGCAGGACGATTGAGGGGCAGATGCCGATCATGCACGACATAGAACTGAGGTCTCTGTCCCGTGACGAGTTTCACGCGTTGGACTATCGATTCATGGGGTTCTCTTTCGATGTGCACCGCGAGTACGGGCGGCTTCACAACGAAGCTGTGTACGAGCAGATCCTGTGTGATGTATGCTTGGAGAACGGGATCAGTGTCCGGCGACAGCTTCCTGTTCAAGTCCGTTTCGGGGCCTTTAAGAAAGTGTATTACATCGACATTCTGCTGGAAGACGCATCCGTGTGCGAGCTAAAGACCAGTACGGGGATTGACGACGGGCATCGTGCCCAGACTCTGCACTACCTCATGCTCCTGGGCACGCAATGGGGTAAGATCGTCAACATGCGTCCTTTCTCGGTGCAGAGTGAGTTTGTGACCACGTCGATGGCCCCGTCCGACAGATACGATTTGCACGTCAGTGACGCCTCCTGGCGGGACCTCGATGGACGAGGGTCTCAGCTCAAGGAGTTTGTTTTGGAGATGCTGGCCGATCTGGGTGGGTTCCTTTCCGTGGCTCTCTACGCGGAGATCCTGGGTTCATGTCTTGCGCCTGCGGGGGTATCGAGGCAACCTGTTGACATTATGAGAAGAGGTGCGGCGATAGCGGCTGGAGAGACTCTTGCGTCGAGCCCGGACGTGGGAATACGCTTTACGGCGATGCATTCGGATCACAGGCGACAGGAGTCCCATCTGCTGCGCTACCTCAAACGCACTTCTCTGCGTGGCGTGTACTGGGTGAACCTGGATCACCACTCCGTCGAATTCAGAACTCTCACTGCTTGACCAATGCCAATCATGCTGTCCCACAATCGTCCTGCCCCACAATCGTCCTGTCACATGAACGTGTTTCTGGCGACAGGTCTCTTGATGGCGGTCGGTCTGATCGTCTACGCCTGGGTGTTGTTTCCCCTGCTTCTGCGCGTCGCGGCCGGCAGCCGGCCTGCGCATGCCGTGCCGAAGACGTCGGACGATTTGCCCCGTGTGGCCGTGCTCTTTTCCGCTTTCAACGAAGAAACGCACATAGCCGAACGCATCCGCAATCTCCTTGAGCTCGACTATCCCTCCGATCGTATCACGTTCTACGTCGGCATCGACGGCAGCAGCGATGGAACATACGCGCAAGCCGTGCACGCGGCGGGGGACGATCCCCGCGTTCGCATTCACGGTTTCGACGAGAACCGCGGCAAGGTTGCCGTCCTGCGTGAGCTCGTGGCCGCGGTCGACGGCGCCGCGGGTGAGGGCGACGGCGACGTGCTGGTGTTCACGGACGCGAATACGCAGTTCGCCCCGGACGCCGTGCGGCGGATGGTTTCGCACTTTCAGGACCCCGCCGTGGGTGGTGTCTGCGGGCGGCTGGTTTTTGTGGACCATGCCGGGGTGGCGACCGACGAGGGCATCTACTGGCAGTGGGAAAACCGGCTCAAGAAGAGGGAGAGTGCCCTGGACTCCTGCCTCGGCGCCAACGGGGCGATCTATGCGATCCGGCGTGAGCTGTTCTGGCGCGATATCCCGGCCAACACGATCATAGACGACTTCGTGATTGGCATGAAGGTGCGCGAACGGGGGTTCCGCGTGCTATACGACCCCCGGGCTGTCGCCTGCGAGGAGTTGCCCGAGACGGTTCGAGACGAATGGGGACGGCGGGTGCGAATTGGATCGGGGGGATTCCAGGCCCTTGTTTCGTGCCGTGCCTGCCTGGCTCCCCGCTACGGCGTGTTTGCCTGGTTCTTCTGGTCGCACAAAGTGTTCCGTTGGGTGACGTCGCATCTGCTTGCCGCGGCGCTCTTGTTTGCGGCGCCGCTCAGCCAGACGGGTGAAGGATGGATGCAAGGGGTGGCAGCGGGAACGCTTCTGTCTCTGTCGTTTTTTACTCTTGTCGCGACGGTTGGACACTGGCTGGGGGCGGGGTCATCACGTTCCGCGTCGCTTGTGCGACCTTTCACCTATTTCTGCGTCATCAATGCGGCCCTGTTCGCGGGGTCGGTGCGCTTTTTTCGGGGGGGGCTCGCGGGGACGTGGAGCCGCACGGCGCGAACCCGTACGGGGTGCGTCTGAGAGCTGTCTATGCTGAGAGGTTGCGACAAATGGCTGCCCGGGTATCTGCATTCCATCTGCCGGCGTCCCCGCCGGGTTGACGGCACGCGGCATCTGCTGTTCTGCGTGGCCGATCACTTCGAGCCGTTTCGTGGCGGAGTTCCCAAATCGGAAGCCTTGGATACTGTTCGGGATTGGGTCGCGAGATACACGGAGAGTGTCTCGGGAGTCCGCGGCGCCGACGGGCGCGGTCCCAGGCACACCTTTTTTTATCCGGGTGACGAGTATGACGCCGATGTCGTTGACTGCCTGGCCGACGCTTGCCGGACGGGAGCGGGGGAAGTTGAGGTCCACCTGCACCACCGTGACGATACGGCAGAAACCTTGCAGGATAAACTAACTCGTTTCAGGGATCGGCTTAGCGAAGGGCACGGATTGCTCGGCCGCGACTCGGCCGGCCGGCCGTGGTATGGATTCGTTCACGGTAACTGGGCTCTGTGCAATTCACATCCGTCCGGCGAATGGTGCGGGGTGAATGGGGAACTGAAGGTGCTGAGCGAGACCCGGTGCTATGCCGATTTCACGTTTCCGTCCGCGCCGTCGCCGACACAGCCCCGGCTCGTGAATGCCATTTACCGGGCCAGGGACGTTGTGGAAAGGCCGCGTGGCCATGACCGTGGCCGGCGTGTCCGTGCCGGCGACAGCGAAAGAGACACGGACGGCCTTGTACTCGTACAAGGCCCCCTGGCGTTGAACTGGGGACGGCGCAAGTGGGGCGTCCTGCCCCGCCTGGAAAACGCAGACATCACAGGCGTCAATCCCCCTACGCCTGACCGAATCGATCTATGGGCGTCACAGCGAATACATGTGCTGGGACGGCCCGAGTGGGTGTTTGTCAAGGTCCACACGCACGGCTGCCTGCCCGCGAACCGGAGCGTCGTACTAGGCAATTATTTCCGTCGTATGCACGCCCATCTGGATGAGCGTTACAACGATGGTGTTGCCTGGCGCCTGCACTATGTCACCGCGCGTGAGCTATACAATGTGGTCCGTGCGGCGGAAGATGGAAAGAGTGGCGACCCGTCCGAGTGGCGGGACCATGTCATCCGTCCCCCCGAGTCGTTCGTTCTCTGACTGTTTCAGCCACGTTTCAGACTTGTTTCGTTTTCCGTTGACACAATTAGTGGCGAATCCGTATATTCGGGTGTTCTATTGGCTGGATGGGTAGGTGAAACCCCGATGGCGACGATGGGTGATAGGTGTGTGCCCGACCGTCGATGGTGAGGGGTTGGTGTGCAGTGCGAGCTGGACTTATGGACTTAAGTGGGATTTGAGATGAGTTACTACGCAGCTCTGGGTTTGGAGAAGGAGCCCTTTTCTACCAGCCCGGACCCCGGCTTTTTCTTCCTCTCGGAAGAGCACAAGGCGGCTCTCCGCCGCCTGCAGATTGCGATAAGCCTGCGGCGCGGGTTGTGCGTGATCCTGGGTGACGTAGGCACCGGCAAGACGACGTTGAGCCGCAAGCTGTCGCGTGAGTTGCGGGACGACAAGAACATACGTCTGCACATGGTCCTCAATCCCTACTTCAAGAGCGAGAAGCAGTTCCTGTCACGGCTGGCGGAGCTTTTCCAGATAGACCTTCCGCCGAATGCCAGCGGGCTCAGGTGTATGGAAGCGATCGAGAAGTTCCTCTTCAGGTGTGGAGTTGAAGATCGACGCACGGTTGTTCTCCTGGTCGACGAGGCGCAGATCCTGCCCGATTTTGTGCTTGAGATTCTGCGTATCCTCCTCAACTATGAGACGAATGAGTACAAGATTCTCCAGCTCGTTCTGCTGGGACAGATGGAGCTGCTTCCCCGTATTCGCCAGATGAGCAATTTCTGGGACCGGATCGCTTTGCGGTACGTGTTGAATCCTCTTGGGGAACAGGAGGTTAAAGAACTCGTCGATTTTCGCCTGCGGCGGGCGGGGTATGATGGCGGGGAGCCGCTCTTTACGGACGAGGCCATTCGCATGATATGGCAGTACACGGGCGGCTATCTCAGGAAGCTGACCCTGATGTGCCATAATGCGCTAGAAAGTTTGGTTATGTACGACCGTCCACACGTCGACGCGGACATTGTGGACCGGTTGATTGAAGTTGAAGAGGTATTCCGCGGAGACGAGGAAGACCAGGATAACGGGTTCACGCGTGCGTTGTTGGAGATGAGCCACAGCCAGCGGCGCAAGCGGCTTGACCTCCTTGCCAGTCTTCGGCCCGGGGAGACGCCGCGGATGCGCAAGCTGGTAGTCAACGAGTAATCGATCGAATCGGAGTCGACGGTAGTGACCAATGCCGAATGCTGAAGACAATCTGTCGCCGGAGGAGAAGCTGCTGAGAGTCATCCAGGGCGGCGACGATCTGGGCGCGAGCGAGGCGCAGTCCGGGGACGATGGGGTATCCGATGCGGAGGAGACCCTGCCGGCGCTGGAAGATATGACCGTTCCCGTCACGTCCGCTCCGCCGCCGGCTGAGGCAAAGCCCAAACTGAAGCTCGCCGACAGGCAGGAATCCACGCCGGCGTCCGAATCTCCGCCCGGGGTCGGCGCCGCGGTGGTTGACGATCGGACGGAGCATACGATGCCCGCGTCCGAGCTTGCCGACCCCGAGACGATCGTGTTCGGAACCGATACAGAGGAGATTCCCTTTCCATTCGACTCGCCCACGCCGCCACCGGATGCCGGCATTGCTGTTCCCGATGGGGACGGCGCCGGGAAAGAGGAAGTCGGAAAGGCGGCGGCGCAGCTTGTGGATGTTTCGGCCGCACCGCGGAAGAAGGGGATGTCCGAGCGCACGGGAGCCATTGTGATTCTCAATCGTTGCCTTTCCGTAGCCATACTGGCGGTGCTGGTATTGACGGGGGTCGAAGTTTTCAACCGGGCAAGCGTTGCTGCCGTGAGCGTACCGGAGGCGCCGCCCCGCATGGAGAAACGGGTTGAGCAACTCGACGTGCCCGGCAGAGAGAGCCTGATCGACAAGTACGTCGGCCGCGACATTTTCAGAATTCCGTCACCGGGGGAAACCGAGCCGCCGATCGAACAGAACCTGGGCAAGATCTACGTCCAGCGGCACGTCAAGCTGATCGGCACGTCGCCGCTTGGCGACGGCAAACTGGAGGCGATCGTGGTCGACATGTCAAACACCGAGGCCGGTAGCAAGGGCAGAATGCTTTTCCTGGAAGAGGGGGAGAGCCTTCCGCTGAGCGACGAGTCTCTCAAGGGAATCACGGTTGTGCTCTCCTCGGTGTCGTCGGATGCCGTCGTGTTTTCGGTTGACGGCGAGGAAGTGACGATCGAAGCCGGCAAGTAAGTAGCCGGAGCGGAGCAGAAGCTTTTTTTGTAGATGACAGACTGGAACATCGTTCCCGCGGGGCAGTGGCGTTAGCAAGCAACGAATGGAATATGTGACAATGACAGGACATACACACGGTTTTCTATGCCGGCGAAGCACCTGCATGCTTCTGGGAGCAATGGTCTTGGGGGCATGCACTTTCGCGTGGGGGCAGGGTGCCGGCCAGACGGTGCGTACGAGCCTCGGGGATCTGAACCTGCCGGGGCTTTCCGAGACGGTGAGTCTTGACGCGGTTCAGTCATGGGATGTTGTTCAACTGATCACGTTTCTGGCCCACAAGGGCGGACTGAGAAACGTCGTTGTCGACAAGGATGTCGCCGGCGAGATGAAGATGCTGAAGTTGGAGAATGTCACGGTCTGCGACGCCCTGGAGGTCATGTTGAGCATGAACGAGCTCGCCTACGAGATCAAGGGCGGGATCATGTCGATCATGATGGACTCGGAGTACGAACTCAAACACGGCAAGAGCTTCTACGACAAGAGCGAGAACGTGATCGTGGAGTTGACGTATGCCGAGACCGCGAATGTCCTGCCGATGCTCGAGCAGGTGAAGAGCAAGTCCGGCCGAGTTGTGGCAGACGCGACGACGGGCACGATGGTTCTGACGGACACGCCCGAGGCGATCCAGGCGATGAAGGACGTCATTGCCAGAGCCGACCTTCCGACCGTGTCCCGCGTCGTTCCCACCACGACCAAGACGTTCCCTTTGCAGTACGCCACGGTTGAAGAGGTAGAGCCGCAGCTCAAACAGCTGATCACCGAGAAGGTGGGCATGCTGTACACGGACATCCGCACCAAGACGATTGTCGTAACCGACGTGCCGTACGTGATCGACCGCGTGACCGACGTGATCGCGTTGCTCGACCGGCGCCCCAAGCAGGTCTTTATAGAGTCCAAGATCGTGCAGGTCTCGCTGGGTGACGAGTACAAGCTTGGCATCGACTGGAACCACCTGATGCAAGGTGTCGACGAGCGTTTTCTCCTGGGCACGACCGTGGCACCTCCGCTGAAGGGCGGTGCGGCGAGCGCCCTCATCCCCACCGGCGGCGGCGTCGGGTCCCTGAAGTATCAGACCGTTCTGGGCGGCGGCGATCTGACCGTCGTTCTGGATGCTCTGGAGGAAATCGGTGAGACCCGCATCCATCAGAATCCCCACATTGCCGCGCTCGATGGCGAAGAAGCCACGGTCAAGGTGATTACGGACCGTCCCTATGCCGAAGCCCAGCTCGAGAGCGGGACGACCAACGTTGTCGGCGAGAAGATCAGTTTCATCGAGGTCGGCGTCAGCCTTCTGGTCACCCCGCGCATCAACGACGAGGGGATGATATCGATGGCGATCCGTCCGGAGATCAGCTCGGTGGTCGACAACTACGACGCATTCCGAACGGTGCCCGTGGTGCGCAAGTCGTACGCCGAGACGACCGTGATGATCGCGGACAGCGAGACGGTCATCATTGCCGGTATGATCGAGAACACCACGCAGGACAACGTGACCAGCGTACCTTTGCTGTCGCGCCTGCCGTTGGTCGGGCACTTGTTCAAGTCGACTTCCAAGTCGGCTGTCAGCGAAGAGACGGTCGTGTTCCTCACGCCGCGCATCATAACCGGCGCCGAGCCCGTCATCCTCCTGAACGACGAAAAGAAGACGCTGAAGCCGATGCGAACGACGGCTCTCGGCACCAGCAAGAGGCTCAAGCCGGCCCGGGATGTGGATTGATGGGGTTGCGGCTATGGCCTCAGGTTTGCGGAAGGACGTGAAACGATGAAACAGGCACTTGGCTGTCTTTATCTCCTGTTGGCATTGGCGGTCTGTTCCGCGGCTCTGGGTCAGGAGGATTTTTCGTGGTCGTGGGAGAAGCGGAGGGCCGCCAATACGGAAACGAACAAGGTGCCTGTGCCGGTCCCGGCCGTGAAAAAGCCCCCCGCGGTCGCCAACGGGCAGTCCGGAATCACGGTTGGCGCCTACCAGGAACTGCTGCAGGAGAACGTCGAACTCCGACAGAAGTTGGCAAAGCAGACGCGTGAGAGCGAGGCCCTGAAAGGGGAAAAGAGCAAGCTCGCCGGGGACCTGCGCGAGATGGACCAGAAACTGGCAACTTTCGCGGAGACGATGAAGCGGCTTCAGGACGAGAAGGACGAAGCGTTGGCCAAGGCGGCCGGCGCGGAAGCCGCACCAGCGGCGCTGGACGCCGCCGACGACTTGATGAAGGAGATCACCGCGCTTCGCACGCTTGTCGCCGAGTTCAAGGAGCAGCAGGCCAAGCCGGTTTCGGAAGACGCGATTCGGGCGGATTCCATGCTCTACAAGGAACTGCAACGCAAGGCCTTCTTGCTGGAAGAGAAGCTTGTCCAGGTTGACGAGGAACGCGAGAAGGCCGTTCGCCTCTCCGAACACCTCGCCCTGCGGTGCGACCGTATCCGCCAGCAGTCGGAGGAAACCGAACGCGAGCTGCGTATCGAGATCTCCGAGTTGAAGACGAGACTCTCCGAGAAAGAAGCGGCGGTTCGCATTCGCACGAAGGAGGTCGAAGCCCTCGAAAAGGCGCTGTCGCACGAGAAGCAGCGTGTTGTCCAGCTTCTGGCGGCGAACGAACAGGTCACATATGCCAAGGAGAGCGTGGAACAGGTCACCGACGAGGAGCAACGCGACATGCATTACAACATGGGCGTCGTGTATGCCAAGGAGGGCAAGTTCTCCGAGGCGGAGAAAGAGTACCTGATGGCGTTGAAGTACGACCCGTCGGATCCTGACCTCCACTACAACCTGGGCGTTCTTTACGACGACGATCTCAAGATGCCGGACAAAGCCGCGGTTCACTACCGCCGCTATCTCAGGTTGGCCCCCAAGGCTGCCGATATGGACGCTGTTCGCGAATGGCTGATGCGCATCGAGATGTCGTTGAATCGTAGGTGAACCGTCGTCTTACAGCACTCGCGCTTCTACTCGTTATTGCTCCAACCGCGGTCTTGACTCTCGTCGCGGCACGCACATTGCGCGACTGGGAGCTTGTGCTGGCGCAGAGGCTCCATAAGCGCGCCGGTCACACAATTCGCGATGTGGCCGACCGTATGCAGGCCAAGTTGGACGATGACCTGGCCGAGCTTCAATCCACCATGGGCGAGTGCGTGCGGAGTCGCGCAACTGTTCCCGAGATGCGTGAGAAGGCGGGCAGGCTGTGCGGCGGTCGCGAGCTTGTCAGCAGCGTATACCTATTCATGAATCCGTGGGGGTTCCTGTTCCCGGAGCAGACTCCGGCGACATCTCCGGGGCGTGCCGCACCGGCAGGCGAAGCCGGCGACGATACGGGCGGCGGCAAGGTGCCGAGCGGTCTCGGGGAAGTCCTTCTTGCCAAGCTCCGTTACGAGATTGCGCGGTCGCAATCGCTGAATGTGCGCGTGCAGCTTGCTTTGGACGACAGGGCCTATTGCTTCGCCCCGCTGCCGCACAGGACGGAGCTATACGTAGGTTTTGAAGTTGACGTCCAGGCGTACGCCAAGAGACTGGCGGCGGTACTCGACGATTACAGAGGGGGGGAGTTTGCCTTGCGGGTTTCGGGTCTGGGGACAGGATCCGGCGACGCCGCGTCGCGGGATGCAGGGAGTATTGTTGTTACGGATTCGTTTTCTTCGTCCGGGGGTGACGACGAGGGCGAAGGGGTGCAAGAGCGCGATGCGGTTTTCCCCGGCGCGTCCGCCGCGATTCTCGAGGGCAAACGGCCCGTGGCGGCCGGGCGATTGCATCCGCCGTTTGAACACGTCAGGGTGATTGCGTCGCTTGCGGATCCTGGTGAATTCAAGCGTGCCGGCGCGGTCCAGTCGCGGTTGTACGGGTGGGGAATCCTGGTCCTGGGAGCCGGTGTGCTGATCGGGGTTTGGCTGGTCGTGTGGGAGGCGACGTCGCAGGTACGCCGGGCGCGCTCGCGCAGCGAATTCGTAATTGGGGCGTCGCACGATCTGCGTACGCCGCTGGCGTCGATGAAGGTGCTGGCGGAAAGCCTCTACTTCGACCACGTCAAGAGCGAGGCCAAGAAGCGCAAGTTCCTGGGCGTGATTGTGGGAGAATGCGAGCGATTGGCCCAGTTGACGGAACGAGTTCTGTACTTCGTTCGGTTTGGACAGGATGCACTTGTCTATCGGCCGAACCCCGCCAACGTCGGCAATCTGGTGCGCGAGATAGTCGATGGTTTCATATCTCGACAGACGCCGCTCGAAGGCAAGGGTGACTCCGGTCCCGTCGCCTGCCGTGTCGAGTGTGACATCGCCGGGGAGTTGCCGCAAGCCGCCGTCGATGAAGGTGCCGTTCAGCAACTGGTAACAAACCTCCTGGACAATGCTCTGCGCTATGGTCAGCCCGAGGGGGCGGATGCCGGAGGGAGTCGGATTGGCGTAAGGGTGTCGCGGACGTTTCGTCGCCCGCGGTGGTTGGGGCGGGCCCGGGAGTGGGTGTGCATCTCCGTTCGGGATTGGGGAGCTGGAATCGGGCGCCGGGATCGGCGACGCGTTTTCAGGCGGTTTTACCGTGCGCGCTCCGCCCGTGAGGTGAACCTGTCGGGAGTGGGGTTGGGGTTGGCTCTCTGCCGGCACGTGGCCCTGGCGCACGGGGGATGGATCGAGGTCGTGAGCAAAGAAGGCGATGGTGCCACGTTCACGGTGTACTTGCCGGCACTGGACGGACATGGCGGGCGCGCGTCGTCCGGTGCCCGCGGGTCCGAGTTGCACTCGGATCCCGGCTCAACCGGGGACGGAGGTCCCAACGGTGGAGCTGAACGAAGTTGAGTGGTGGACGTGCGATGCGGCGGCCGCCGGGGAGGTATGTGAAATGGCTGACGAGAAACGAAGGATACTGGTAGTCGAAGACGAGGAAGCGATCATGCTGGGACTGGCCGAGAATCTCGAGTATGCCGGCTACGAAGTCCTGCAGGCCGCGGATGGGCCAAGCGGATTTGAGCTGGCGCAGACCGAAAAGCCGGACCTGGTTCTCCTGGATATCATGCTGCCCGGGATGAGCGGCTACGAAGTCTGCCGCAAGCTCAGGGACAAGGGATGCCAGATGCCGATCGTGATGCTGACGGCCCGCCAGGAGGAGTTCGACAAGGTTCACGGTTTCGAGATGGGGGCCGATGACTACGTGACAAAGCCCTTCAGCATAAACGAACTTCTGTCGCGCATCAAAGCCATCCTGCGTCGCGGGGAGCGGCGCCTGTCCGGGGGACGTTGCTACCGGTTCGGCGAGTGTGAGTTGGACATGGAAGCGCGCGTGCTGACAAGAGGCGGTGAACCCGTCTCCCTGACGCACACGGAGTTCGACCTTCTGGCGTATTTCTGTGCCAACGAGGGCAAGGCTCTGTCGCGGGACGTGGTGATGAATGACGTCTGGGGCACGGAGTACTACGGCACACAACGTTCCCTCGACAGCTTCGTAGCCAGTCTGCGTTCCAAGATAGAGGTCGAGAAGTCAAATCCGGGGCACATCCTGACCATTCACGGCGTCGGCTACAAGTTCCACAGCTGAAGCCTTCGAACAGATACGTGATTGACTCGAATGAGAATATGTGCGACTGTCTGTTGGTTTATAGAGTTTGGACGCATAGATCGAGGTTGAGACCATGAACAAGACACTCGCTGGGATAGTCGGCATTCTTTGCTTTGGGGCAGCTGTGGGGCTGATGTTATCGGGTTGCGAGGAGACGACCGGCCGAGCCCTGACTGTCACTCCCACGACTGCTTCACTGACCGGCACAAGTAACTCTGTCGTGTTTGCGGTAAGTACGAACTCGCTGAGAGACCTGTCTCTGCCGCTCGAGTGGCGGGTTACGAACCCCGGGTTGGGCAGCATCAACTCCGTCGGGGGCATGTCGGCCATCTACCAACCCTCCGGCGCCGCCGGCGACAACATCATCATCGTGCGGGATCAGTACGGTGCCGAAGGCATGGCTACCGTGAACCAACAGTAAGGCGACTTCCGGCTTCTGCCCGCGGAAGTCCAAACGCCAGCGTTTCTTTCGCTCCTGTCGGACCGGTGTCCAGTTCCAGATCGCTTGGGCCATCGTCGCAAGACAGCGTTGTCACTCGTCGCTTTCGACCCTGCCGGTGGCGTGTTGAGCGCCCTGTTCGGCTTGCCCGCCGCCTTGATCCGTTGGCTCCAGATGATGCACGCGTTTCTATGTGAATGCGGATGAGGTCGAAACAGAGGGAGTAGCGCCTTCCAATAACGGTGTGCTGTGCCTCGGCTGTCAGCCGGGCGGTCTCAACAGCTTCGAGGGAGATCTTGATCACATGCGGGTGTTTGTCTTCAGGGCCGGAACGTTCGATCCGCGGAGGAACCTGCTGTGTTCGTCCCCGTCGCCACGGGCGGCCTTTGTTCTGAAGTAGCAGTGATCGCCTCCTGAAGCAAGAGGGCGCCCCGCAGTGAGAGGCAACGGCTGTCCGGCGGCCGTCGGGCAGTGCTTTTCGGCACAAGTCGTTGCCTGGTCCGCGTCTGCAAAATTACACAATCTTCACAAATCCATGACAACTTGCTTCCGGCCCCCTGCTATAGTCATCGACAGTGGAGAGGCATTTTCGTGGCACACGGGAGAGCTTTTTGGCGATTGAGGCCAAGGAAGGATTGAGAGCGATGAAACAGAAGTCCTGGCAACGGTTCCGTTCCCTTTTGCGGATGTCCGGCATGGCGGTGGCGGGGGCTGCCCTGTTCGTGATTTTTGCGAGCCTGCTTCGTGCCGACACGACCCAGAAGTGGTTGTTCGATACGCCGGCGGACTACGAGGTGTCGAATCCCGATGACATTGAGGTCGAGAGCGGTGTCGCTGAATTGAAGCTGCATGCGAGTCAGGAACACCGGTCGACGATTCCGGATTACCTGGCGGGCGAGTCTTCAAGCAAGCTCTCGTACGGTTCCGACGGCATGCTCCAGTTGGCCAGCACCAATGACCAATACGTGTCGCGCGGTGATTTCGTTTCGCGCATTTTCGATGGTGGCGGCGGGAATATCTGGAACGAGCTCGCCGTGCAGGCGTTCAATACGCAGCTCAACAACGCGGAAGGCGAGAT
>CAZKRK010000219.1:0-12438 GCA_964555035.1 uncultured Victivallales bacterium
ACATTTGCTCGTAACGGCGGAGGACCGCCGTCTCCAGTGGCGGCTTGACGAGGGGTGTAGTCACTTTTTGTGTAGCAAAGTCAGCGCAAGGCCGGCGGGGGCCCCAGCAGGTGCAACAAATCGCAGATGCGACTTTTCGACATTCTGCTGTTCCTGCCTCCTTGACCTGCCCGCACGGAACATCGTAACATAGACGCGTAGTGCAAGATACGAAAGGCTAGGGCTAGATGAGAAGACTACCGGCACTTATCGCAATCCTTGCCCTGACACATGCTGTCCGGGCCGGTGAGATTCACACCGCCGTGAGGGCGGCCGACGAGGCCAGGGTCAAGGCCCTGCTGACGGCAAACCCCTCCCTTGCAGGCACGCAGTCAGAGACGGGCGAGAGCCCGCTGCACATCGCCGTTGCGAACGACGCGGACGAAATCGCGCGCCTGTTGCTGACGATGTCGAACTGCGCCTACACCGACCGCTTCATCGACGCGGACACGGCCGAAGGCAGGGCCGCACTCAAGTCGGGCGCGCTGGCAAAGGCGCGCGACTTGCTGACGCGCTTGCTCAAGCAGGACCCGGCCAACGAGAAGATCAACTTCGCGTACGGTATCGCAAGCCTCTCACTGGCCGATTACCCGCGCGCCGGCCTCGCGTTCGAACGCGTGATCGGCATGAACCCGGGCAACCAGCGGGCCCGCGTCGAGCTGGCCCACACCCACCTGGCCGCGGGACACGCCGAGCTGGCCGGAAACGAACTGCGAAGCATCCTGGAGGAAGGAGACCTGCCCGAGCCGGTTCGCCGGCGCATCGAAGAAAACCTGAAGCAGATCACGGCCGCAACGCGACGCTGGCGCCTGGCCGGCCGCGTTGACGTGGGCGCGTTCTATGACAGCAACGTGAACGTAGGACCCGACTCCGACGTTGTGAGCATCGAGCCGCTCATATTCGGCTCGCAGGTCTTCATTGCCCTCGACCTGGACAAGGACTCGCAACCGGCCGAAGCCGGCGGTCTTTTCGGATATGCCGCCCTTTCCGGCGCCTACGATCCCGGCCGGCCCGGCGAGTGGGACGCAACTGTCAACGGCATCTACTACCAGAACTGGGTGGAGGGCGAACGCGAGCATGAAAGCCTCTATGCCGAGGTGTCGGCCGGCCCGCGGCATAGGCACGAGCGCGGAGTGCTGGAGTTGCCCCTGAGCGTCGCCCATATTGCCAGCGGGCTTGACGCCCTCGTCAATCTCTATGGCGCCAATCCCAGCTATCTCTCCGTGCGCGGCGGCGGCGAATGGCATTGGTTGACCGCGGCCACGCTGGAATACCGCGACTACGCCGATCTCGACGACCGCGACGGGCTCTATCTCTCGGCCGGCGAGACCATTCGCCGCTTCCTGGGCGCCGCCGGCCACAATGTCCAGCTCGGAGTGAAAGTGTTCTACGACTTCGCCGACGCGGGCGTCTTCGAGCACTTCGGCATAGCGGGAAAACTCGGGGGCGAAGTCGTGCTCCCCGGCAAGAGCGTTCTCTATTCGCGTCTGCGATACACGTGGACGGACTACGACGAGAGAGAGGTACTGGCGCCGGCGACGCGGTCGGACAATCAGTTTCAGGTTATCGCGGGAGTCAGCAAGAAGCTGGCGTCGCGGTGGGGGTTGGACGTCAACTACATGTACACCGACAACGAGTCGTCATTTGACTTGTACGAATACGACCGGCACGTGGCGACGGTCAGCACGTCGTGCAGGTTCTAGAAGGAACGGGATGACATCATGAAAAAAACACTGCTCATTGCCTGCGCCGCCATGTTGCTCGGCGCACTCGCCTTCGCCGCGCCCGAACCGATCGGGTCCATCATCTTTCTTCGGGGCAAAGCCAGCGCAACCGGCGTCGACAAAGCTGTCAGGCCCCTGAAGCTCAAGTCCACCGTATTCGCCAACGACCGCGTGGTCACGGCTGCCGATTCGAGGCTGCAGATCATGTGCCTGGACGATTCGGTCATCTCGCTCGGCGCGAACAGCGAGATGACCATCGACGAATACGTCTACGACCCGAAGCAAAAAGAGGGCAAGTGCGTCATGGACTTGATCAAGGGGCTGTTCCGGGTCGTCACCGGCAAGATCACCGAAATGAATCCCGAACGCTTCAAGACAAAGACCAAGCTGGCCACGATCGGCATTCGCGGCTGCGAGCTGGGCTTCAAGATCGAGGAGGGCCGGGAAGATATTTTCATCATGCATCTGCCCCGCGGCCACAGTGTCCTGATCGAGCGCAGCGCGGCCGCCGACGAGTTGAAGCATGAGCATGAGCTCAAACTCGCGCGCATCCTGACGATCGTCAAGTCCGGCGTGGCCGTCGAGCTGCGCGAGGGCGCGGCTTTCCGCAAGCGCGCCATGACGGCTGATGACGCGCGCCTGCTCTTCATCGGAGCGGCCGCGGCCCCGCCGCCGGAGCGACCGGCGTCTGACGCCGGCGAAGAGGAACCGGCGGTTGAGGACGACGGCAGAGAAGAGACCAGGGACAAGCTCGACAATGAAACGCCCAAGATACAGGAGAACCGGCGTAGGACACGTACGAGTCCCGGAGGAGACGCCAGCGTCAGCGGCCCGCGCAACCGCCCGCCCGCCAACGTGGATACTCCCGCCTCCAAGGTGGTCCTGGTCGGCGGAAGCCCGTTCGAAGACTGGGAATGGGCCATATGGGACAATGGCGACACGGAGTACCACGCCAACCGCTACGCCGGCGCCGCATTCTTGACGGACCAGGAGTACCAGCAGATCCTGCGGTCCGGCGTGAACTACAACCTCAACGGTACCGGATCGGCCGGGGCCGTGGTCATGCACGCCGGCAAACGTCGCGATATGCAGGGCCGGTTCAAGCTCAACGTCGTGGTGGGGCAGACATCGGGCGCGTGGTGGGACGGTCAGTTCGAACTCGGAGCGTCGGGCGCCAACTCCCTCAAGTTCGATGCCGCCGGCCCGATCGACAACGCCCAGCTCTCCGGGGGCATCCACGAGAACCGGCGCCGCTACGAGCTGATTGTCGACGGCAAAGCGTTCGGACCCGGGAGCATTTCCTACCAGCGCTTCAACGGCCGTCTGATCCATCCGCCCGCCAACAACGGCGTTATCTCCGCCGGGGCAGGCCTGTTCAAAATCGACCATTCCGGCCAGGCCATGATCCACGGCGCCTTCGGCGCACAGGTGCGGTAAACGCCATGGCGGAGTGGGCCGGATTTGCAATCCGGCCGAGAGAGAAGAGGAAGTGCCATTCGGGACAGACCTGCAGTGCAACCGGGAGCAAGAGGGGAGTGTGGCCCGCCAGTGGCCTCCAACCAACCATGGCTCCACCGGCACAAGGCCGGCGGTGGCCCCGGCAAGCGCAACAAATCGCGGATGCGCCCGCCGCGAAAGCCCGGCTTGCATTTTTCCGCGCTCCTGCTACGATCAAGATCAATGCGAAACGGAAGCAACCGGTACTCACCGTGAGTCCCGTAGTGAAGGAGGTGCTGGAGCCATGATCAAGAAACAGTTCACACTCTATCTCGAGAACAAGCCCGGAGCATTGGCCGCCGTTACACGTCTGCTGACGCGCGAGAAGATCAACATCGATGGGATTTCCGTGTCGGAAACAACCGACGTGGGGCTCGTCCAGCTCGTCGTGAGCAACGCCACCAAAACGCGCCAGATCCTGCGCAAGGCCAGTATTCCGTTTACGACGCAGGATGTCGCCCTGTTGACGCTGAAAAACCAGCCCGGCTCGATCGCGCGCGTCTCCGGCGCCCTCGCCAAGGCCGGCGTCAACATCAACTACATCTACGCCACGGGCTGCAAGTGCACGCCCGACTGCGAGTGCAACGTCATCATCAGCGCCCCCGACCTCAAACGCGTCGAAAAAGCCTGGAATGACGCGACGAGGTACTAGTGATTGGTTGAGTGGTTGAGTGGGAATTGGCTGACTGGGACCGCCAGCACCCAATCACCCGGTCACCCAGTCACCCAATTAACCAATTGACCAATTGACCAATTAACCACTCAACCACTCAACCTACTCCATCCGCACCATGACCGTGCGGCCTTCGGGGTGAATCCAGCGACGGTTGATGTCGAGCAGCGCCGGGTAGTCGGCGGCGGGCACGACTGCCGGTTCGAGGATTGCTTCGCGCACCAGGCGCAGCATCCTGCCGTTCGGCGCCTCCGTCGGACCGGTCGTGCTCACGCCGACGCTTCCCATGCCGGCCGGCCCCGTCCACTGAATATCGGCCGGGAGCAGACATATGTCTTCCAGTGTCCCGGGCAGGATGATCTCGTACTCTGCCCGCGCCTCGGTGCGCGCCGGGCGGTACCAGGGATTGGTGCGCCGATCGGCCCGCAGACGCAGGATCCTCTCAAGCGGCGACGGAAGCGTGAAGTACAGGTACTCTCCCGAACGCACCGCGTAGCGCGGCACCCGCACCATGAAACGTCGCCGGCCGGGATATGACTCGTAGTCCGTCACAAGCTCGCTGACCGCCTTGGCGCCCTGCGACACCTTGGCCGTCAACTCCTGGTAATAACGCCGGCGTTCCTCGGGCGGGAACTCGGCGAACTTGCGGTGAAACGCGCGGAAGGCATTGCCGTAGAACGCATCCCTGGACATGATTACGGCGTCTCCGTTCTCCGCAATACGAATCGTGAAGTGGTGCTCCAGCCGGTCCCTTTTGCCTTCGGTGGCGCGGACTACGCTCGTGGCGCCGTCCATTGTCAGCCCCGGCCGGTCCGCGTGCGGCGTGGCGCCCAGGGCTGCGTACTGGTCCGTATCGTTAAGGTAGATGTCCTCACCGTCGACCTCCACGCGGACAAGCACGGTGTCGAACAACTTGCGCTGGGGACAGGTAACATGAGGCCGGCGCATGCTTTCCAAGCGCGGTCCCCACGAAGAGGTAAGCACGAGCTCGGGCGCAAACCCCGCGGCCTTCAGCATGGCGCAGAGCACGACCGCGCGGTCGGCGCTGTTTCCGTAGCCTTCGTCCAGCGTGCGGTCGGCCGGGGTCACCGCGGCAAGCGGCACCCCGGTCAGCTTGGGGCCCGCGGCGCGGATTGTCTTGGCCACGAAGTCGCGGATGCGTTCGACCTTCTCCCGCCCCGAGGCCGCGCCCGCGATGCTGTCGCGCGCCCTGGCCGCCGCCTGCGCCTGGTCCCGGGCGGCCCCTTCCAAAGCGTCCCCGACCGCCGCGGCGTACTCTTTCCAGCGACCCGTGGTCACGAATACCGTGGGATTGAAACTCCACCAGGGCGGCAGGGAGTCCTCGCGCACGACACCCTCCCGCGGTCCTGACCGCCACAAGTGCACGATTCGCCCTTCAGACGCCTCCTGCGTGTAGGTGACGCCCGCGCCGGACAGATCAAGTACATTCAGCGTGATCGTTTCCGGACACACAATCGTCAGCGAGGCCGACTGAACGGGGTCGTGGCCGTTGAAAGAGCGCGACATGGAGAAGAAGGGAAAGCCCCTGCGCAGTTGCTCTATCTCGTACTCGATCGTGCTGCCGATCTCCACGCCGGGCAGACTCACGACCATTGTCTTCTCCGCCGGGTAGCGCGGCGCGCCGGCCACCCAGACGGCGTCCATCACGTTGATCTCTTCCGGGACGACTTTCTTCCGCGTGCCGTCAGCAGCGGTAACGATGCCGCTCTTGAGCTCGATGCTCTCCCACACGGGATTGAACCCCAGTTTCAGCTCGGAGTGCTTCTTCTTGCCGGAGTAGGTCAGCACCTTCTTGCGCACACGGCGCGTCGCCGTCCAGCAATCGTCGGCCTCGATCGTGACCGTGGTGTCATCCGAGAGGACTTCGATGTCGTGCTCGATTTCCTCCGACCCGGCCGCGGCGGACGCCGCCGGACGGCGCGTCTTGAAAAGCGGTTGCTTGCGCCGCTCGTACTCCATGTCCTTGAGGACCTGCTTCAGAACCAGGTACTGCTCCGGCGAGAACTCGACGCTGTCCATCAGGAACCTGCTCGATCCGCTCAGGGCGCCCGTTTCCGCATCCGCGGTCACGCGTACGCTGAAAGTGACGCCGTTGGTATCGATCGGCGCGTACTCGGGCAGGGCCGCGAGCTCGCCGACACTGTCGCCCGGTTCGATGTGGAACATCTCCTCAACGCCACAGGTGATGTCGGTCAGAAAGGGAAAACGGCGCTCGTCCAGACCCGCATCGCGCAGCACGAAGTTGACGTACCCGACACCGGTCCCCAGCCAGGGCAGCGACAGCATGGTGTAGTCCCGGCCGCGAATCGGATACTCGGGCGCCTCGTATCCGAGCGTCACCGTCAGGGGCTGGGTCGTGTCCTGCATGTCCTTCGGCAGGATGGTGTAGTCGGTCAGCGTCGCTCCCGCCAGGCGCCCCTTGACGAGCCCCTCGAAGAAACGGCGGCGCTCCTCCGGTTTCCGACGCGCAAAGGCGCCGCGGTATATGTTGTCGTTGATCCCCTCGAACTTGATCGTCGACTGGACCTTCAGCAGACCGTCGCCGGCCAACTTGCCGCGGCTGGCGATACGCACGAGGTTCTCCGATGCCGGTTGCACCGGCGACGTGCGCAGTGGTTCGCCCTCGGGATGGGCCACGAGGTAGCTCTGGTTCCCGAGGTAGGCCGGGAACAGCTCGCTCGTATTCTCGTCGGTCGGGTCCATCAGGATGTATCCGCCCTCTCCGTCGGCCGCCGCGGCGATGGCGTGATTGAAGTAGGGCTGCGGCACGTCGGGATCCTTCTTGGGGCCGTTGTAGATCAACACCGGATAGCCGGGCACACCGGCCTCGGTCAGCATCGCCGCCAGCAGGGCGCCCTTGTCGCGACAGACCCCGTAGCGGTTCTCGAACGTGGTCTTGACGTCGTGCGGCTCGTATCCGGGCGCCTCCGTTTCGGTCGTAATGCCCATGTAGCGGACCTCCTGCGAGACGAAACGAAACAGACGCTCGATCTTCTCACGGCGCGTGACGGCGCCCGCCACGAGCTCCGCCACCTTCGCTTTCATCTCCGGGGTGACCGTCTCGAGGTGCGGCAGGCAGAGGTTCCAGTACCAGCGCGAGATGGTCTCCCAGTCGGGGTTCGTGCTCACCAGCAGCCGTTGCACGACCGTGTGCAGCTCCGGCATCTTCGGTTCCCTGTACATGCGCGGCACGTCGCGCACTTCCCAGCGATGAACCACCTTGGCGCCGCTGTCGTCGCACGTGTAGGTCACGGCGCCTGCGACCTCGTCGCGCAGCTCGATGTTGCGCAGCGGAAGCTCCCGCGGCCCGATCGCCTCGTACACGAGGTGCTTGATCGGCGACGTGTACTCGAACACGCGATAGTCGCTGAAGGTGTCCGGCACGCGCGGCTTGACGATCGTGCGCCTGGCAAGCAGACGGATCACGTCTCCGATTTCGACGCCCGGCAACGACAACTTCACGATCTTGTGGTTCGGGTTGTAGATGTTGTGCTTCATCTGGCTCGGCTCGACCATCACCCGGCTCTGCTTCGCGATGTCGATCGGTACGATCGTCCCGTCGGGCTTGACGAGCTCGGCCAGAATGTACTCGGCCGTCCCATACGGCAGCGAGAAGCCCATGGTCGCGGTCTGGGCCTCGCGGCGGCCCTTCTCGGTGAGGACCTTGAAATACTCCTCGTCCCACGTGACCGACCGCCCGTCAGCGACGTACTCCTCGCGGATGTAGTCGTCCACCAGCACGTCATCGGAATTGGGGAACGTCTCGGGCGTGATCGCCGCCGCCACGGCCAGCACGTTGCTTCGGTTGATAAAACCGCGCGAGTAATCGTTCGTCAGATCGGCCGTCGCCGTCCGCGCGAGACATACAAACACAACGCCGGCCAGGCCGGGAAGAAACCGCTTCATACGCACACGTCTCCTTGTCTTCCTTAAACGAGAACAGGCACGATACAGGATGAGGCACATACCATGCAACACCCGTCCAGTCCGCGGTTTTGGGACTCCGCTCCCCTCTCCGTGTCTCCGTGACTCCGTGGTGAGGCTTCGGCCATGGCAAAAAACCTCTTCACATCTGCGCGGCGTATGGGCAAACTACTTTCGCTGGCGAGGTCTGAAGACTTGCCGCTGCAAACACTCAACAAGGAACGAACAGATGATCAACAGAGCAATCGGCTGTTTTGCGGTTGCCGTGCTGGCGGCCTTGCCCCCGGCATCGGCGAGCGAGCTGGCAATTGACGGCGGGGAGTTGCGAGTCGACGGCGGAGCCGTGCAAGCCGACAGGATCACGGTGGCGGCCGGGGCCACGCTCGGCGGCGAGGGCACGGTCGGCGCCGACGCCGACATAGCCGGCACGGTGTCGCCCGGGACCGGGGCCGGCGACGTCGGCACGCTGACGTTCGTGGGCACGCTGACGTTCCGGTCAGGCAGCGCCTTCCGCTGCTATGCCGCCGGCCATACGCAGCTCGACAAGCTCGTGGCCTCGGGCGCGGTGAGCGGCGTCTGCACCGTCGTGCTCGACCGGGCCGCGGGCGCCGTTCCACTGGATCAGGTCGTGATCGACGGCCCCGCCGGCAGCGCGTACGGATCGTTTGCGCCCGGCGGCGATCCGGACGAGCTCGAGCTGACCGCGGGCGGCGTCGGCGACCTGCTCCTGACCGACGCGTCCGGGGACACGGACGGAGACGGCATCCCGGATGCGTGGGAAAACGACGAGTTCGGCACCCGTACCGGCGCGGTGCCGGGTTCCGATCCGGACGGCGACGGCCTGGACAACCTGGGCGAGTTCATCGCGGGCACAGACCCTCAGAATACGAATTCGGTTCTGGCAATCACGTCCATCCGCAAGGTCGACGCCACGCGCGTCGCCGTAACCTGGCAAAGCGTCGACGGCCGCGTCTACGACCTGATGCGCGGCACGACGCTTTCAGCCGCCCCCACCCCCGTCCACACCGGCATAGCCGGCGGCGCCCCGCTGAATACCCACACCGACACCGTCGCCAACGCGAAACACTACTACTACCGCATAAAGGTCAAGCGACCGTAGCGCCGGCTTTCAGCCGGCCAAGGCGCGCGGGTATCTGACTTGTGACGGCGAAGCCAGACATTGTCCGAAAGAACCCTGGAGACGGCGGTCCTCCGCCGTTACGCGCGAGTGTGAGTGCACGTGGCGAGACAGGGGAAGCTCTTCGTTCCCTCTTGTTTCCAATCGTGCTCGAGTCTTGCTCGCAACGGCGGAGGACCGCCGTCTCCAGGGTGTGTTCTCATGGCATCTGAAACGCGACCCCTTTCCCGGAAGAGGAGGTGAGTATGAAGGCGAGAAAAGTGTTGGGCGTACTGGCTATTGGTGCTGCAATCGGCGTGCCGGCGCATGCCGGCGACATCGCGGGCATTCTCGACACCATGCTCTCGCCGCTCTCGGCCGGATTGCAAATCCGGCCCACTGCTCTGCTCTTGGCGGCCCCCCGGCAAGCGCACCAAATCGCCCCGATCTGAACGACAGAATCTGCTTTATGGCGCACGCCATTTCCGTCATACTGTCGTACGGTTTGACACGGGTCTCAGCAACGGCCGCCCAAGTCCGCGGAGAAGATCGTGACAGAAGACAGCCTGGAAAGCGGCGAAGATGCGGGCGCTTCAGTGCGCAGCGCACAGCGCATGTCCAGACTCGAGATCGCCCTCGCGATTTTCGTCGGGGTACTGGTCTTCCCCTATCTTCTGTATGCCCTGAGAGCCGCCGGAGCGACACTCTTTGAGTTCTTCGCTGTTCCCTTTCTGGTCGCAATTCTGCTGCTCGCATTGTGGATGGCCATTCGCTGGCGCGAGTGGCAGGCCCTGACCGTGTCGCTGTTGGCCGTGGTTGTCCTGGGCCACTTCGCCGTCGTGTTGTACGTGCGCTGCGGATGGCTGCCCGAAACGCGCTGGACGGATGTCGTGTCCGATATATTCCGGTGGGGCGCATTTCCCCTTTCGCTGGTCACCGTCGCCTACCTGTGGCGGATCTTCGAGAGTGACGCCAACTACAACATCATGCGCGACTCCCTGCGCGAAAGAGAACGGGAGTACCACCGCATTATCGAAGAGGCCTCCTACGCCGTCATCGTGTGCGACACCAACGGGGACATCCGCATGGCCAACCCGGCCGCGGCCAGTCTGCTCGGGATCCTGCGGGACGACCTCGAAACCGGCAACTACTTCAATGTCCTTCCCGAAGACGCAGCCACTGCCACGCGGGAAGCGATCGACGCCCATCAGAAAAGACGTACGGCTGCATCCTTCGACGAATTCCAACACGTCACCCCCAATGGACGCACCCAGTGGTTGATGCAGAGCGTGCGCACCGTAGTCGAACGCGGCGTTCCCAAGCAGTTCCACGTGATTCTGCGCGATGTGACCCAACAACACCGCGTGCAGGAGGCCTCGCGCCAAAGTGAAGCGCGCCTGCAAACGGTCTTCGAGGCCATGTCCGAAGGCGTCATGCAGACGCAACCCAACGGACGCCTCATGTTCGCGAACTCGGCCGCGCTGCGCATGCTGCGGCTCACATCCGAGCGCCTCCGCGCCGGCACGTCGGTCGACGGTCGCTGGTCCTTCCTGCGGGAGGACGAAACCCCCCTCCCGACCGAAGAGTGGCCGGGCGCCCTGGCGGTCGCCAAAGGCATAGCCGTTCGCGACGTCGTGGTCGGCCTGTGCCACTCCGACGGCAGCGTGCTCTGGATGTCCGTCGCCGCCGCCCCGATCATGAGCGACGACGAGGTCGAAAGTGTCGTACTCACCCTGCGCGACATATCGGACAGAAAAGAAGCCGAAGAAAACCTGCGCCTGGTGGAGTCGGCCCTCGACAGTACGCTCGAGCAGGTCTTCCTGCTCAATGACCAGGGCAGGATCATCTACGCCAACCGGCAGGCCATGGCATCGCTGGGCTACGAGGCCGACGAGCTCTACGCCAAGACCGTCCATGACATCGATACCGAGCTGTGCGAGGCCGACTGGACCGAAACCTGGTACCGCGCCCGTAGCGGCGAACGGCCGACGTTCGAGTCAGAGCACACCCGCAAAGACGGATCGAAATTCCCGATCACGATGTCCGCCAGCCATATTCGTCACGGGGACGGCGAATACCTGTTCGCCTTCGTGCGCGACGTGTCGCACGAGACGGAGCTCGCCTCGCAGCTCCGCCAGTCCCAGAAGATGGAAGCGATCGGCACCCTCGCCGGAGGAATCGCGCACGACTTCAACAACGTTCTCACCGCGATCATCGGCTACTCCGAGCTGGCCACGGGCGAGCTGGAACAGGGGACGCCCTGCCACAGCTACCTCGACCAGGTCCGACACGCCGCCGACCGGGCTGCCGACATGGTGAGCCAGATCCTGACCTTCAGCCGCCGCCGCGAGGATGAACGGCGCCCGCTCATCCTGGCCCCCGTAGTCAAGGAATCCATGAAGCTCCTGCGCGGCTCGCTGCCGCCCATCATCCAGGTGCGCGAGAAAATCGCCGTCTCCAAGCACATGGTCGACGCCGACCCCGGACAGGTTCAGCAGGTTGTCATGAACCTGTGCACCAACGCCTATCACGCCATGCGGCCGAACGGCGGGGAGCTGACGGTAACGCTCAGAGAAGAAGAAGTCTCGGCCCAACAAGCCGCGCGGCACGTCGACCTGCGCGAGGGACTCTATGCCAGGCTGTCGATCGCCGACAGCGGGCACGGGATGGACGAGGAAACCCAGAAGCGCATGTTCGAGCCGTTCTTCACCACCAAGAAAGAGGGCGAGGGAACCGGCCTTGGCCTCGCCTCGGTTCACGGTATCGTCAAGAGCCACCAGGGCGCCATTCTCGTCAAGAGCAAAATCGGCGAAGGAACGTGCTTCGACATTTACCTGCCGGCGGGCAAGGAGATCGGCGCGCGGAAAGAAGAGGAATCGGCCGAGGACGCCGATCCCACGGGAACGGAACGGGTCTTGCTGGTCGACGACGAACCCCAGGTCGCGGACAGCCTGCGGCTGGGACTGCAACAGCTCGGCTACACCGTCGAGTGGCACGGCCCCGGTCTCGATGCGCTGGAGTTCTTCCGCAAAGACCCGGACCAGATCGACATCGTCGTGACCGACCAGATGATGCCCGGAGTGACCGGGCTTGCCCTCGCCGCCGACGTGCGCCTCCTGCGCCCGGAAATGCCCGTCATCATCTACACCGGCTTCGCCGAAAGCGTGTCGACCGAGCTGGCCGAGTGCGCCGGCATCAAGGAAATCCTGCACAAACCCCTCACGGCCCACAAACTCGCCCTCGCCATCCGCCGCGCACTGGCCCCTTCGTAGGATGCCGTAGGTCGGAAATCAGGGGTCATGGGTAGACACACCGCGGGCCTGCCCCTCACCCGCCTCCGCTGCGCTGCGGCGACCTCTCCCCCGAGGGGAGAGGTGGGAGGGCGCGATTCACCCTAGAAAGAGCAGTTGGGCTACCTCTACGGGGAGATTAGGGCGAAAGAT
>CAZKRK010000220.1:0-12308 GCA_964555035.1 uncultured Victivallales bacterium
AGGGGCGTGTTCTTGTAGAAGTCACCCGGGAGCCAATTGGTAATGCCCGTGCGCGACGGATACTTCCCGGTCATAATGCTCGCGCGTGTCGGACTGCAGACCGGACAGGCGGCATAGCCATCGGTGAAGCGCATGCCGTCCGCCGCTAGCTTGTCGATGTTGGGGGTTTCGTGAATCTCGTGGCCGTAACAACCCAAGTCCCGCCAGCCCATGTCATCGACCAGGATGAAGAGGATGTTGGGCTTTGGCTGCCTGTCCGCCGTAGCCTCGGCGAAGGTGGGCGCCGTTGCGAAGAACGGCAGCAATACGGAGCCCAGTACGACCAGTTTGGTTCTATTCATTCTCGCTACCCTTGATTACTTGGCACTTCTCGCGGATACGTATCGAGCAGCCCGTGTGCACTCCCGTAGAACCGGTCTCCAGGCCGGTTCCCGCACACGCAAGATTCCGCCGTTCCCGCTCGGGCTCTGCGGAACCGGCCTGGAGACCGGTTCTACGTTTCCAGCCAGATCCGTCTCGGAGACAGAGCGCTCCGGGGCGCCACTCAAACGCATTGTTAACCGCCGAACTCACTCGGATACCAGTGTGTTCGATTGAATGTTCCTATTCCACCAGCACATCCAACTCGCCAATCGCCGCCAAGGGCTGGCCGCCGCCATGCGAAACCGCGTCGGTGGCTACGAACTTGATGAACTTCTTGGTCGTCGGCGCGGGCAAGCGAATCTGCTGTTCGTCATAGACGCCGGGCTTGAGCCGGCTCTTCACCAGCGGTTTGCCCCAGTTCTTGCCGTCATCGGAGACGTAGAGGGCACAGGCCTTCACATGCCCGTTTCCATTGCCGCCGGCATACGCCACATAGACCAGCCCGGCAACCGTGGTTCCGGCGGGAACCTCCAAGATGACGTAGTGCGGCGGCTCGGAGAAGCCGTCTGCGAAACGCGTGTGAGGTCCAACTGGATTTCTGCTCCAGGATCGTCATCCCGGGAGTACCTCGCGGAGTCAGAGCTCCTGTGTCAGAAGCCGGGTGAGGGCGTCCTTTACGGCGGTGATCAACAGCTTTCGATGCGGCTGTCCTGCTTGGCCGGACACCTCGGTGACAATAGCACGGGCCAACTCCGTGGCTTGCGTGAGGGTCGGGTGTCGCACGACGGTCGGTTTGCCTCCGCTGCCCTCGGTGCAATGGTCCGACGTGCCGGCGACGTAGTACGCGCGGCATACCAGGGGCCTGATCGGATAGATCTCGCAACCGCCGTCGCGCGCATTGAAGGGACAAAGGAGACGGTGCCGCAGATATGCCACTGCCGCATCGCGGAATCGTGCGGTTTCACGGTCGTGCAACAACGGATCGTTAACGTGTCCCGACAGCTCCTCCAGCACGGAGACTTCCTGGCCGACCCGTTCGCTCACGCGGTCCATCTGTCGCGCAAACCGGTCCAGATGTTGTTCCCGTCCGGGCGCGGACAACCAGAGGGCGATGGGCACCGCCTCCGCAAACGTTATCCCTACGAAACAGTGGCAGCACTGGGCGCACCCGCGCCGACAGGCAATCTCCACACCCGCTAAAGAGGCCGCCTCCAACATCGCTTCGACGCAGCCGTCCACGATACCGCGGGCCGCCGCACAGGCATCGCACATCTCGGCAATTGTCACGACGCCCTTTCCCGATCAAGCCGACGTGAGCAACGGGACCACCACAAGCCTTGTGGTCGCCCCGGTCGCCTCACCACTTTATTGCGGCAGCGCCGACGACTAGCTGCAGTTCGTCGTTGCTGAGTTGCAGGGTGCCAACACTTCTCCCGGTCAGCTTTGTGACGGTTGCCCTCTGCGTAGGCGTCAGCCGGATCTCAAGCACGACCGGCTTCGCGACGATGTTCGCTTTCGATGTGCCCGCCTGGCGGGCACGTTTCAACTTTGCCATCTCTGTTCCTCCTTGTTTGCCAGGTTTGGCGAGATCGAGTTACCTTCGCAGTGTCGGCGTCTGATCTCGTAGTAGAGGTCTGCGGCTGCATCGAACGCGCCGCCTTCCGTCCATTGGCCGTCGTCACAACCTACATCCAGATGCTCGAACAACTTCTTCGGGTGTTCGCGGATCACCCTCCGAAAGTAGCGCGCCGCCCGCGCGGAGTCTCGTGTTGCTACACAAGCAACGCCAAGCCCCAAAAGGCAGTTCGCCCTGACTTCATCCCCCGACATCTTGTGCCGCAAAGCACGCTGAAAATTAGCGGCTGCCACTCGGTACCGCTTCCCAAGCAGCGCGACACAGCCGCGGCAAAACGAATACACACCTCTTCGTTCCCGGTCGGTCTGCTCGCCCAGCCGAATGTATCGCAACGCCGAGCGAAAGCGCCTGGCATGCACACACTCCCGCACGATCGCCGTGAGAACATTACGATCCCCCCTGCCCGATTCCGATTCCGGAACGTGCCGTGTCCCTGAAATATAGGCGTACACGCAGGGAATGTCAAGCTGTGCGTCCGTCGTGGGTACATAGTAGATTGTCATGCGCTTGCGTGCGACCTTGCGGGCAATCGTCTCCAACTCGACCCGAATGTCCCGATGCCTGATGCTGGGGAGCGCGCCAAAGGAAATGCGTTCGGAGTCCTGCAGACAATGGCTGTTCCGAGAGACGGGACTGTACATCGTTGGGCTATCGGCCTGCGAGTTCTCCGTCACGGCCCGAATCAGGGCTTCTTCGGGTGACGTGGCCACACCGGCGCTGATCAGACAGTGCGAGGCGTCCACTTGTCGGACGACCCCGATCACGGGTAGACCGAGCCCCTGTGAGAAATCCCTGACCCACACGGGTTGGTGCAGTGCCGTCAGCTTGTCCAGCACCCTACGCCCGATAGACGTTCGAATCGTTGATTGAACGATGGCCGGCGTGGCAATCTTCTGTTGCCTGATGAGAGTCAGGCAGTGTCTTTCCAGCACTTCGCAGACGCCGTGGAGGAGGGACTCTTCGAGCGTGTTGCCGGATGCCATCCCGTTGGTCCCTTCAAGGAGGTAGGCGATAACACTCATCGGGAGGAGAAGCCGGCGTCCGTCCAGTCGGAACCCCCGGTACCAGCGCATGGGCGCCCTCAGAATGCGCGCGTCGCTCATGGACGAGAAGCAGCCGAGATCCGGCCGGTTCGCCTTAAGGTCTTCAAGGCTGAACGGGTTGTCCGGCAGGTCGCGCAAAGCGGCCGTGACGAAATTCTCGCGGTCCGCGAGGTACTTGAAACACGAATACCGCTCGGCAAGCTCCATCACCGCACTGGCCGTCGCCTGGGGTTTCGTGTGTCCTTTTCCGTTGGCCCCCCGTCTCTTGACGATGCGCTGGTAGAACCGTGTCCCGACGAGGTGATACTGCGGAATGCCGGTCGGTCGGATGATCTCAAAAGCAGAATCGTAGACAGGTGGGTCAACGGCCCCGAACTTGCGTAGCGCCCAGACACACGTACGACTTGGTGAAACCACCTTGCCGATTCCGCGATTGAAGGACTTTGGACTGTCGTGCAGCATGGTTGGAGCCTCCTATGACGCTGCGCCTGTCCTTTCGACGATACGAGAACCCCCTCCCTGGGGTCAAGAATTGGTGACGGTAGATCTGCAGTACGCTTGGGACACGGCACGGATCATCCACCGGGATATCAAGCCGACGAACATCCTTGTGGACGAAGACGGCACGGTCAAAGTGGGGGACCTTGGGTTGGTCAAGCTTGTCGACGACAAGGGCTTTGCCACGCTCGCCAACGGGGGCATGTGTTCGCCGCACTACTGTTCCCCGGAGCAGGCCGAAGGCAAGGCGGACCTGGACTGCCGATGCGATATCTACTCGCTGGGCGCCACGCTCTATCATCTCGTCACCGGCATTGCGCCGTTCCAGGATGCTGGAGGTTCGGGACCGCTCGTCAAGCACGTCACCTGCCACCTAGAGGACCCGCGGCGCCTCGCACCGCGCCTGAGTGTGCACGTCGTGCAACTCCTGCGCAAGATGATGGCGAAAGACCGGGCCGAGCGCCAACCGTCATGGGACCAGGTGTTGGCAGACTTGGCACGCGTACGGTCAGGGCGACCTCTCGCGCACCCTTTGCCTTCCCACGCGGCCAGTACCGTCGTCTTCGATGGAGCAACCCCCCGGCGGACAGGCACGACGACGCCCTCCCCGGCAGGCCGTACGAGGAAAAGGTCGGCAGCTTCGCAATCGCCACGCACCCGCCGACAGCAACCGCTTCACGGGGGGAATCGCCATCCCGTTCGACGTGCCCCGGTGGCAGCAATCTTGACGACGGCGATCGTGGCGGCAATTGTGCTTGGCGTCGTGGTGCGCGGGGTCGTGGTGTCGCATCGCCGCGACGCGGCATTGCGCCTGCGTACCGAGCAAATCGCGGCGCAGCTGAATCAAGTGAAGCGCTATCGCGAAACCAGCCCTGACGACTACGCGGGCGCATTGAGGATGTTGGAGAAGACGGCTGGCGAAGCAAGAGGGACACGTCTGGCAAAGGACACGAAGGACTGGATCGTGCTCGTGCAGCGGAAGCGCGACGAAGCGCTGCAGAAGACGACCGGGACCATTCGAACGAAGGTCGAAGCGCTGCAGCGGGGCGATCACCCGGAAGCGGCGCTCGAATACTGCCAGGATTATGATGGCGCATTCCGGGAGGAAACCGCGGCCATCCGGTCGGAACTGGCTGCGTCAGTCAGGCGGCAGATGGCAGAAAGCCGCGTGCGCGAAGATGTGCCCGTGGCATCTGCGACACCGGCCGCTGAAGAAGCGCCCGCGACCTCCGCCGCCGTGGCACCTGGCACCGTGCCGTCAGAGCTGACCGCGGCGCGCGAGATCTACGAGAAAGCCGCTGCCGCCATTCACGCGAGAGTCGAAAGAAGCCTGGCTGAGCTCCGTGACCAATACACCGAGACGCTGCCCCAGCTCCGCGCCAGGGCCCAGACCGAAGGGAACCTGCAGTCACTCATGCAGCTCACGGAGGAAGAGAAACGTTTCAGGTCCAGCCCGGTTTGGGAGGCGTCCGTCATCTCTTCTCTGCCGGCCCTCCGTGCGCTCCAGCGCAAGTGTCAGGATCGCGAAGCCGAGCTGATTGCCAAACGTGACGACCAGGTGCGAGTCTTGACGGGCCAATACGAGAGCCGACTCCCGGGGCTTCAGAAAGAACTCACCCGGGACAGCCGCATTGAGGACGCCCTTGCGGTCAAGACCGTGTGGGAGAAGATGAAGCGGGAGCGGCTGGAGCAAGAGCGACTCGAGAAAGCCCTGGCATCCATTGACGCGGAGGTGGAGGTCCAGGAGCCGTCTCCTTCCGAGGAAGAGCCGGCGGAACCGGTGCGACTGGATGCCTTGGATGCGTTGATCGTCGGTGAGCATGCCAAGATCGAAAGGAAGGGTGACGGTATTCCCAACATCGGCATGTGGACGGACGTCAACGACAGAGTCACCTGGACGACGGAAGCGCTTGTTGCCGGCGACTACCGGGTCGAGCTCGTGTTGTCCTGCCAGGCGAGCGCCGCGGGAAGCGAGTACATCGTTGACGTCGGCGACCAGCACGTGAGAGGGACCGTACCCTCCACGGGAACATGGCGGGACTTTGCCACGGTCTCGCCGGGACGGGTGACCGTCCGGGGGGCGGAGCCGATCAACGTGTGTGTCCGCGCGATCACCAAGCCCGGTCTTGGGGTAATGAATCTGCGAACCATCATCTTCACGCCGGAGCCCGGAAGCCCTGCGACTGAATAGCCGCCGCAGTTCCGGTAGTTTTGTCATAGTTCCGGGGTCGCCCAAGCTGCTTCCCCGTTGAGCCAAAAGCAGCGTATAAGGAATTGCTTTCCCGAAGCCCCGGACACCACTAGACTGATCCAAGATCTCCCGGGACAAGCCCGGGGGGGGCTCCCCACCGTTGTACGAGGGTGGATTGTCTCAAGCTGTGCACGAGAATACAGGGGAGGGCCCTGCACGTCAATGGCATTTGGCATTGACAATAGCGATTCGCGGTCGCGAGTTGGTGGTTGACCTTCCTGTCGGGATCGGATATACCTGATCTTGTACATAGGGAGGTGGAACATGGCGCAAACCGCAACACTGCATATCAAGATCGAACCATCGGTTGCCAAGAGCCTGAAGAGTATCGCAAAACGTCGCAAGCAGACCGTGGGTGAGCTGGTGCGACAGGCCGTGCAGTCGCGCTACCAGGCCGACCGGCTGGGCCTGACCGATCGGCAGCGACACGCGCTGGAGGCCTACGAGGGCGGATACATCAGCATCGGCAAGCTGGCGGAGGCCATGGGCTTGACGTCGTGGGAAGCCAGGCAGTGGCTCAACGAGCACGGAGTGCCCCAGAACACCGCCTTCTCCGAGGATGACGTAGCCAATGCCTGAGCCGAGGGATCTCTACTTTGACAGCGTCACACTGTCGAACTTCGCCGTAATCGGCCAACTGGACTTCTTGACCCAACGGTATCGGAGGCGCATTTGCGTCGTCATGCAGGTATCGGACGAACTCACGCGTGGCGCCGCGAGCCATCCGTTCCTGAAGGAATGTCTCCGCCTCATGGACAAAGGGGTTTTGAAAGTCCGGTCTCTTAGGAAGCGGGAATGCGCAACCTTCCGCCGGTTGAGCTCACGACTGGGTGTCGGCGAGGCGGCCTCAATCGCGGCGGCCGTGCACCGGAACGGCACTGTCGTCACCGACGATCTGGCGGCCCGGCGTGCGGCCGAAGAGCTTCAGGTCTCGCTGACGGGCACCGTCGGCATCTTGCGTGCGGCTGTTCGTGACGGCACGCTGGACCTGACGACAGCCAATGCCTGGCTGAGTCAAATGATCGAGCACGGATACCGTTGTCCGGTAGAGAAGATCGGGTAGCCAGACCCCATCCGAAAGGGGTCAGCGGCCGATTTCGGCCTGAAACGCCCGGAAAACGGGAACGCCGGAAGATTGGGGAGGGAGATTAAGTAGAAAGATTAGGTAGATAGATTAAGAGTCGACGGGCATACTTCGTCTATCTACTTAATCCATCTACTTCGTCGTCTCTCCCATGTCAGGACACTACATCCCAAAGACCGCCTTGGTCATATCCACCCATTTGCGGAGGCGGGAGATGTCGCCGTTGACATCGTAGAGGTCGCGGAAGAGGATCTCCACGTTGCCCTGCCCGGCCGCATCGTAGGTTTCCTGCATGTCCTTCTTTGCCAGGTCCCAGTGCGGGTTGGGGCCGCTCAGATGGGCAGGTACAGGCTTGCGGGAGTAGACGTAGTCGTTGCCGAGCATTTCCGCGACTTTCTTCTTGTCCGACCAGCCGGACACTGACACGGATCGCAGGTTTGGGATGGCCTGCATAATCGGTTCCAGCCTGTCATCGACGCGTTCGCAGCATCCGTAATAGACGAGACCGAACATTTCGCTGAGTTTTGTCAGGTACGGCAGAACGAACTCTTTGTACATCTCCGGCGAGATGTTCTCGGCTTCCTGTGACTCGGCCCAGCCCCACAGGTGCTTGAGCTTCACGTCGCCCTTGTCGGTCTGGGGGTCGGGCAGATCGGAAACATACCCGTAGCTTCGAGGGCCGGCCATCTGGCTGTCCGTGTTCAGCGAGAGAAGGTTCTCTTTCTCGAGGTAGCTGTACAGCGCGATTCTGTCCTCGAGCATGTATTGCATGATCTCGTGAATCGCCTCCGGATGATCGCAGACCCAGTAGAGAAATCTGTCGTTTCCTATGAAACGGTAAAGCTGCCAGGTCAGGCCGAAGAAGAAGTTGCCGTGGAATCGGAATTCGCCAAACTCCCCGCAGTCAAACTCGTATATGAAGGGGTCGAAGTTTCCAACTTTCACCGGGAGAATATCACCCACAGCATCTTCGAGCGTATTCTTCATCAGGGCGGTTTTCTCGCGGTCAACGGACATGCTGCGTTTCTTCAGCTTCTGCACGTCACCGGGCGTCGCGATTGGGAAGTTGAAGGAATAGGCCATGGAGTCCTGACCGACGCCGCGTAGCTCGACGGGCACACCGTAGTCGGAGAACTTCATGCGCCATCCCGTTCGGTAGTAGGGCTCGACGACGATATCATCTCCGAGCTCTTCGGCCAGGCGCAGCGTCCCGCGCATGGTCTGTTCAACCGCCCGCAGGATGGGGTCCTCGCATTTCAGCTCCGACGTATCGACGAACCCGGAGATCGAGGCGGTCTCAACCAGGATCACGGGCCGTTCGGCCTTGAGATCATGCACGGCCCGCCACAACCGCTTGCGCTCCGCCATCACCGGCAAAGACGCCTGCTCCATCCAACGTGAAGCCAGCTCCCTGATCGTCTCTCTGTCTTTTTGTGAGATCATCTCTCTGCCTCCGCCTTCCTGTTCAGTACACGCCAAACTCCAACCCGGCGTCCAGCATGGCACGGTAGTTCTCCGGCGGGATATCGTCCATGACACTGTGGTTGGTGGATATGATGTAGCGGCCGCCCGGCTTGAGCCGCTCCATGTGTTGGCGCACTTCCTCACGCACCTCCTCCGGTGTGCCGAACGCCAGCGGGCCGGCAATGTCGATATTCCCGCTCAGCGTCAGTCTGTTACCGTAGCGGGCCTTGATGTCGTAGATGTCCATTGAATACGGCTCGATCGGGTTGAGGACATCGATGCCCATCTCCATAACGATGCTGTCCATGACGGCCGTCAGATTGCCGCATGAGTGAAACATGAGCGGCAGCCCGGCATCCTTCCCGAGCGTCAACAGCTTCAGGGCGCGCGGCAACCACAGTTCCTTGAACAAGTCGGGCTCGACGAACGTGCCTGATTTGAAGGCGATGTCATCGGCGAAGAACAGCACGTCCACCCCTTCCTCGATCGCGATTTTCGTGACCTTCTTGTAGTAGTCCAGGCAGACGTCGAACATCGCTTCGACAAACTCGCGGTCGGTGTAGAACTTCGCAAGGAACTCGCTGAAGTCGCACAGGAAGAAATAGCAGCACTGGAAGAAGGCGCCGACACACCAGACCACCGCCAGATTGTTCGCGCGCGCCACCTCTACGTAGCGGCGGATCACGTCACGACGCGGCTTGAAGTCATGCTCCCAGTCCGGTCGGATTGCTTGTTCGAGGTCGGGCCAATCGTTGATTCTCTGGTCATTGATGGCCCGCAGGTTGCCCTGCTCGTCCCTGTACTTGAGCGGCGTCCAGAGCGCCTCGAGCGTCATCGCATCCATGCCGGTCTTCATGCAGATCTCGGCAAAATCTCCCGGCTCCATCGGCGGAACGTATAGTGCGTCCTCCGAAGCGCCACGCGAAGCGGCCATGGTGGTGCCGACATCCCGCCCCAGGAGCGCTTTGACATTTCGGGCTTCCAGGAGGATTTCGTAGTTCGGGACCCGGTCGGCGATCTCGCCTCGCATTGTCGCCAGCAAACGCTCTTTGTTGGGCTTCTTCAGGCTCTCTTTCATTGCTGATCCTTCCCTTAGAAGGCAGGTCCCAGTTTCACTGGGACCATGGTCCGATTGCAAATCGGACCTACTATTCAAAACAGTTTGGACATATTCATCTTGCCCTCTACGTCCGGTTCCCCCGCACTGAGTATCGATTCGTCGATCGTTTCGCGGAGACTCCCGGCGGTTCGATACATGGCGAGGATATTCTCGATCGGGGTGCCGACCTGGATGGCGTGAGTCGGGCCGAGAATCAGGCCGCCGGCAAAGAGGTCGAGACGCCGCAGCACTTCCTGCTCGACCTCGGCGGCACTGCCGTGCGGCAGGGTGGTCTGGACGCACATCGACCCGCAGAAGACGAGCCGGTCGCCGTAGTGCTCCTTGAGATAGGCAATGTCCATTTCCGGGGTGGTGGGTTGCACCACGTCCATGATGTCCAGCCCCAGCTCGATCAACCTCGACAGGAACGGCTCTACGCAGCCGCACATGTGCATCATGGTGCGGGCTCCATAGCTGTGGACCATGTCAAAGTAGGCCTTGAACTTTTCCGCAAAGTGCCGCTCGAAAATGTCCATCCCGATCATCGGCCCGTTCTGGTTGCCCAGGTCTTCGCCGATGTGAGCGATGTCCACCATTCCATTCGCCTCTTGCAGCACCCGTTCGTGCATCTCGTAGTAGAACCGGAAGCGGGCCTGCATGATTTCCAGGTAGACAGGATCGTCCGTAATCAGGTCCACCAGCACCTGCTCCAGTCCCCTGGCTCTGCCGATGCTGTTGATAAAGTCCATATCGCCCGCGGTGCCGAAGCAGATCGCCATGCCGCGTTCGGACAGCTCCCGGCACTGGGCGTTGATCGTGCTGTAGTCGAAGCGGTCCGCCGTGGGGAAGGCGCCGGTGTCGAGCTGATCGAGGGTCTCGATGCCGGCGAACGGCAGGTAGTACGGTTCCGGATAGCGGCCGCCATCGTACTCGACATACTTGTAGCGCTCGCCCCAATATCCCTCGATGCTGCCGTCCGGAAAAGTCCTCAGCTCGGGTCCCACGTAGACGGGTTCAAGATACCGGAAATCATCGCCCAGCACGCGCAGCAACTGCTCGGTGTTGGACAGACCGAAATGATCCATCAGCATCCGGTTGACTTCAGGCGTCCCCTCGTGTTTTACGGGAATACGGTCATATCCCCCGCCGCCGACGGCTGCATCGTATCGTTCTTTGCTGGTCACAATACCTCCCTCACCATTTACCCGGTGAAACTTATCACCAGAGGGGACGAACGGAAACGCCAGTTTGCGTATTTTGCTCACCACATTGCGCCACACGTAGGTCCGATTTGTAATCGGACCCAATGCCGGTCAGACGTGGTTTCCCACGCCACGATTTGGAGGATTTGGCGGGAGTTGGGTCCAATGACAAATCGGACCTACTTCCGCCCGAAGTCCTTCCTGAAGGCCTGCGGCGACATGCCCTTTTCCGCGCGGAAGTAGCGGGCAATGTGTTCCACTCCGGGAAAACCCGACTCATACGCGATCTCCGCGATGTTCAGATTGGTTTCTATGAGCATTCTCTCGATGTGGGCAACACGCGCGCGTCTCATCTCCGTGTGGATCGAGCGCCCCGTGACTTCACGGAAATGTCGCTCAAGCGATCTGCGGGACATCCCCGCCATGGCGACGACCCGGGCCACGTCCACGGCTTCTCCGGCATGCTCACGAATGAACCGGATGGCTTTGTTCACGCCGGGATGCTCGACATTGATGATGTCCGTTGACAGCCGCTTGACCACGTGTGTCGGATTCAGGACAACCTTCTCCGCCCATTCAGAACCAGCCATCATCAGCGCAAGCTGCTCGGCGGTCTCATACCCGGCCCGTTCGGCCGAAATGGCAACACTGGTAAGCGGGCGTGCGGAGAGTTCGCAGATCAGGGGATCGTTGTCGACACCGATGATGCCGACCCCGCTAGGCACATCGATACCCAGGCCGTGGCACACTTCACTGATCTCCTGGCTTCGCTCATCGATAACAGCCATCATCCCCACGGGCTTTGGCAGGCTCTCGACCCAGCCGGCAAGCGCTGTCTCCCGATCACGTTTCCGCCTGGGCGGTGTGTATACAGCGGCTTCACATCCGCTTTCGGCCAGTCTCTCCTCAAATCCCGTTTGGCGGTCCCTGGACCAGAACATCTCCGGATAGCCGGCAAAAGCGAATCGCTTGAATCCACAGGAAAGCAGGTGCTCCGCCGCCATGCGTCCCGCAGCCTCGTGGTCGGTCACGATATTCATCGCTCCGGGTATCGACTGGGCATAGTAGTTCGAAACCGCCACGGGAAGTCCCAACGAAAGTACCTGCTCCATGTCGCCGTGCTCACCCATGATGATGCCATCCGGCTGATGCGCGCGGATGAACTTCAGTACCGACCCCGGCTCCCTCTGCTCCCAGAAGGGCGGCTGTCGAATGAAGGACCAATTCCCGATCACCCTGGAATACCGGGCGATTCCCGACAGCAGCGCACGCGTATACTCACGCGACGGGTCCAGCAGAAGCATCACTCTCAAAGATCGCATCACAATCCTCCGTTGGCGCAATTTGGTGAATAAAATATAGAGCTTTGCCACTTGAGTCAAACTTGGCGACGCGGGTGTTGCGTAGCGAGCGGGCATGGTAGGACAAGTGTGGTTTGGAACCGGCCTGGAGACCGGTTCTACGGGAGACCCGGTCGGGTTCGAGGTCCCGACTGGTAGTCGGTGCCCGGTGATTATTGAAACTGAAGGAAAGCGAAAAACATGAACCTGAAAAACATGGTTGAGCTCAGTCACCGGCTGGTGCCGGGGGAGGAGGAGTTCCCGCTCGAGATCGAGACATTCAATACCGACGAGGTGTTTGCGGACAGCAATGCAGAACGGTCGGAGG
>CAZKRK010000221.1:0-12298 GCA_964555035.1 uncultured Victivallales bacterium
TGAGCTGTGCCACGGCCAACTACCTCATCACCTCCCGAACGGGATCCGAACTGGTATCGATCGAGGACCTGAAGTGGCACCTTCATCACTGGGTCCGGGGCGCCTGCCTGTACGGTTTGATGCCGGCCAACGGGATTCTCTACGCGCCACCCAACCCATGCGGCTGCTACACGCAGTCCAGCCTGGACGGGTTCAACGCAGTGACCGGTCATGATTCAGACTGGCCGGATCTCGTTGAGAAGCAGAAAGGCCAGGGCTTTGTTCGGGGAGCGGCCTGGCCGGCCCGCCGGGAGGGTGCACCGGGTGACGTTGAGCCCAGGGCATGGCCGGTGTACCGCCACGACAACAAGCGCAGCGGGGCGACCCCGGCGCAAGTCGAATTGGGCCTGGGCATCAAGTGGCGAGCGGAAGGGTACGACAACCTGACCTCCCTGGCAGTGGCGAAGGAACGCTGCATCTTTGCCGAGAAGGACCGCCACACGGTGCACTGCCTGGACGCGAGAAGCGGCAAACCACAGTGGTCCTATGTCGCGGGTGGACGCATTGACTCGCCACCTGCCATCAGCGGAAACAGTCTCTACTTTGGCTGCGCCGACGGCTGGCTCTACCGGCTTCGGGTGTCGGACGGCGAGCCGATCTGGAAGCGACGGATCGCTCCCGCGGACCTCTCCTTGTTCGATCATGGTCAGCCGGCGTCGGTCTGGCCGTTGTCGGGAAGCGTGCTGATCCAGGACGGCAAGGTCTACTGCGTGGCAGGACGTTCGTCGTTCCTGGATGGCGGCATGCGTCTGAGCGTGGTCGACGTCGAGAGCGGAGACATCCTGAAAGAGAACGTCATGGATCACCTTGACCCGGACAATCGCCGGGATATGCACCAGCACGTGGCCATGCAGAACATGCCGGTCTCCCTGCCCGACTTGCTCTCAAGTGACGGAGAGAATTTGTACATGTTGTCTCAGCAGTTCGATCTCAACGGGAAACGCACCCACATCAAGAACAGCGGCTGGGATGACGACATCGAAATCGGCATCGGCAGGGAGCATCTCTTCTCCGCAACCGGATTCCTCGACGACAACTGGTTCCACCGCAGCTACTGGGTCTACGGAAACAGCTTCCTGGAAGGTTGTTCCATGCCCTCCGGCGGCTGGTTCGAGATGAGCAGGATCAGTCCCAGCGGGAAGATGCTGTGCTTCGACGAGACGAACGTCTATGGCTACGGGCAATTCCCGGAGTACAGCAAGTGGAGTACGCCCTTGCGTTACTCCATGTTCTCGATGAACAAGAGACCAAAGAGCTACCAGCCCGGTGTCCCGGACGAGGAACTGCGCAAGAGCAAGCCGAACTGGAGGAAGTTCCGGACGCTGCGTTCCCCAAAAGTGGAGTTCGACTTCAACTGGAAAAGCGGAGTTCCCCTGCGGGCCAAGGCCATGGTCAAGACACGGGACACCCTGTTTCTGGCAGGACCGGAAGATGTGCTGGACGAAGAGGCGGCATTCAGCAATCCGCAGAGCGAGGAGAACCGCAAACGGCTCCGAAAACAGGACGAGCTGATCAATTCGCGTAGCGGGGGCAAGCTCGTGGCGGTCTCGGTGGCGGATGGCCGCGGCCGGCAGGTACTGGATCTGGAGTCACCGCCCGTCTGGGACGGCATGGCCGCGGCCTATGGCAGTCTCTTCATGTGTTGCCGGGACGGGTCCGTGGTCGCGTTCAAGGGCGGGCAACCATTCGAAGAGCCAGAGGCGGAACCGGCGACCTCCGCTTCCGGATTGCTCCCGTCCCGACCGCCAAGGCCCGCTTCACTGGCGCCATCAGCCATTTTCAGGTTCTTGTGCATGCCGAAGTGGAGTGAGTGGCAGAAGAAGCGGGGTCGGACCTGAATTCAAGACTTGGTATTTCGTTGCGGCGCGCCCATCTTGATCCTGAATCCTATTCCGGTATACCGTTGGAGTCATGATGAAAAGAAAACGATTGATATTGGCGGTCGTGCTTCAGGGCTCGGCCGTCATGGCGATGGATATCTGGGGTACGGGCGAGGTACCGAGGATCACGGACCCGAGAGACGTACCCGGCACAATTGAAGAGATATGGGACGGCTACAACAAGCACTACGACAAGCACAATGCGCTGGAGGCGGTGTTTCACAAGACCTGGGAGCGCGAGGGCGGGATTGTGGTGCACTGGGTGCAGTTGACGGTCGGCACGTTCCAGGGCAGGAAGACGATTGTCTGCGGGCATTGGGCGTATCCCAAGGGCGCGAAGGGGCTGCCGGCCATACTCAACACGCACGGCGGGCCACAATCCGGCAGTGAGGATGGCGCCGTGAACTTCGCGAAGTTGGGATATGCGTGCTTCAACCCGAACCAGAACGAGCACAACACGATGGGCGGCCGTGCTGCCGGATTACCCAATACCGATTGGGGTGCCTTGGATGCACGGAACCAGCGCGGCCCGGACGGCCCGTTTCAGGCGAGTGACAAGACGGTTGATGCGGTGGTGAGCCCTCGTAACAACTGGCAGTTCCCCCGTCAGATGTCCGGGCGCCGGATCATCAGTTTCATGCAGCGGCAGCCCCAGGTGAACCCGGAGAAGATCGGCATCCGCGGACATTCGACCGGTGGTTCGCTGACCGTCTACCAGAGTGTCGACCCGCGCGTCACAGCGGCTGTGCCGTCCGTCGGGGGCGCGGGCGGCTTCATGGATGTGCATCCGATCGTCACCGGCAACACGCGCCATCTCCGGTTGACGGGAGAGCGACTGAAGCTGTTCCAGGAAACGCTCGAATGGCGAACGTACTGGGAGAAGATGCACGCGCCGGTGTTGCTGCTTGGCGCCTCCAATGATTTCAATGCGCCGGACTGGAACTGCCTGGAAGCGTTGAAGCGGGCGAAGGTCGACAAACGCTACGTTTCCTGCGCCAACTTCAATCACGCGTTCCCCCCCGAAACGATGATCGCCGACTACCTGTGGTTTCAAGACAAGCTGAAGGGCGTCTTCAAGTTTCCCGAGACGCCGGAGTCGGAGCTGTTGCTGGAGCAGGATGACGGGGTTCCCGTGTTCCGGGTCGAGCCGCCCCGGACGAAGTTGAAACTCAAAAGGGTCGAGACGTACTTCACGGATGGCCGTAATCCGTTGACGCGGTTCTGGACCACCGCCATCCCTGAAGCGAACAAGGATGGGAGTTGGCAGGTCAAGTGTCCGGTCATGTGTGTCGACGAACCGCTGTTCGCTTTTGCGAATGTGATTTACGCCATCGCCCCGATTGACGCGCCCAACCATCGCTACGACGGATTGAGTGAAATGGCGGCGACCAGCGGCTATTCCTTTGCATGGCCCGAACAGCTTCAAGCAGCCGGCGTGAAGCCGCGCCAGGTGCGGGAACGGCTGATCGATGATTTCTCCGCGGGACTTCGCGACTGGAGTGGGAGCCTGGCAAACGGGCACTGGTGGAGTATTGATACGCGCAAGATAGCGAATGCGCGTTACATGGGCCCCAGGGGTGCGGAACTTGTCGTTGAAGCGAACGCACCGGAAGCCGGCATGAAGATGGGGGTCGTTGCCGAACGCAAGTTCATGGAGGCCAATAACCGTGAGCACGCGTTCTACGGTTTCTTTGAGATGCCGAACCAGGGCTGGAATACAATACGGATCAAAACCTCCGATTTGCACAGTCCTTTCGGGTGGGAACTGGATGACTGGCACAAGCTGTCGCGCCTTACACTGCGTTCCGCGCATTCGCTGAAACATGAAGTGGAGAAGAACTACAAGCGCGTGGCCGCGAACGTGGCGGCGAGACGGGCGGGACAGCACGGCAACCGTTACACGCTAAACCTCGGCAGGCTGCCGGACAAGGTCAGTGGATGGGACGAAAGGTACTACAAGGAAGCCGGTGATGCGTACGCGAAGGACAACATGATGACCAAGGATGATGCGCTGGCCAGGGCGCGTTTCAGAAACCTGCGCTGGGAAGGCGGAACGTACGTGGAGCGTACAAAGCCGTATGTGAAGGAAGAGTACCGCAACCCGAATCCTGAACCCACACCGTGAGGGCTCAAGGCACGCGTCAACCTTAACGGTTACTCCCGGCATAGATTGCCCGGAGTATGACATCGTCGGCGGGCATCGTGAACGTAGTCGACCGGGAGCGTGTGCTGCCGAAACGACCCTTGCTTCTGGGAGGGTTGGTGCTCGTGTGCTCGAAGGTCGAACCGCCGACACACCTCCATCCGGCGAACGTCTCACCGCCCGACGTGGCGGGAGCGCGTGCCGAGATCTGTCCGGCATGTCTGGAGCACTTGGTGTCGAGCGCGTCGAAGGTCTGCCCTTCCGGTTTACCTGCGATTTGCGTGAGAACGCAAAACGCCGGGCGCCGCATATTCCTTGACGCATCTATATCAAGGGGCTATTCTCATTCCATGATTACAACCGTTACAGGAAAGAACCAGGTCACGGTGCCCGTGGCGATAGCGAACCACGCCGACATTCACCCGGGGACGCGTCTCGATTGGGAGCCGGGAGAAACAAAAGACACGATTATCGTGCATGTGCTGCCCGATGCGGCAACTATCGCTTCGCGGTTGAGAGGGCGCGGCAAGGCGTACAAGCGGCGTGGCGGCAGTGCCGTGCGAAACCTGGCACGCGAGAGAGAGCGTGAGGACCGGGGACGGGACGCGTAGTGGCTGCGATTACGCACATTCTGGACACGTCCGCCATTCTTGCACACTACTTCGATGAGCCCGGCGCCGCCAAGGTAGATGCCATTTGGCAGGACAAGAATAACAAGCCCGCAATCTGTGCCCTGACCGTACCCGAGTTGAAGACGCGACTGCTCATGGAACTCGGCAACCAGCCTGAGGCTATCAGGGCCTTCGGACTCTATGTCGATGAGCTGACAACCAGCGTTCCGGTTGACCGCGCGGTCGCCGATGAAGCCGCGGCCCTGCGGGAGTCGTCGCCTTCACGTCTACCGCTCGTCGATGCCTGCATCGCCGGCTGCGCGAAGCTGCACCGCTGCGTACTCGTACATCGCGATCCTCACCTGGCTCAGCTACCCAAGACCGTCCGACAGTTGCATCTCCCCGACAAGGCCTAGCGAATCATGAAGAGCGTGCCTTGCGTGGGGGCTGCGGGCGGTGCCGCCTTGTGGGGATGGCCCCCCGGCAGATTGCCTTCAAGCCCCCATTTGTGCGCCAGGTAGCCTTCTGCCTTTTCGCGGTCTGCATCAGATAGCGCAGAATCCGCAATGACAACCTCGGCCATTTTCCCATCCGGAAACTGGTTTGCGCCACGATTCGCGAGTCTGAACCGCGGAACCGCGGAAGATCCGAAGGAAACGACGAAGTCTCATTTCGACATTCCCGCGGTTTCTGCTGTTCGGTATTCCGCGGTTCAAATCACGCCGGGTCTGTTCCCTACTCTTCTCCGAGGAGACGGGGAAGCTCCCCGATGGCGTAGAGTGGGAGAGAGAGCAGTTCGTATGTGACGGTTTCGGTGCCGGTTCGGGTACGGGCTGTGTGTGTCACCACCTGCCGCGACGGGGGATTCAGGTCGAAACGGAGCGCCCTGTTCACGCGCTTGTGCAGTATGAATTGGTCAAGGGACTTGAGGCTGCCACTCTTGCCCGCCTTGACTTCAACCGGGTAGATGTCTGGGCCAATGGCGAGGGTGAAATCGACCTCGGCATTGCCTTGCCGACCCTCGCGGTGCCAATACGTCAGGGCCGGCTTGCTCTTCCCCAGCCACGCCAGCTCCTGGGCGGCAAATTGCTCCGCCATGCCGCCTTCGTTCACCAGGCGTGTGTCGTCGGCATCCGAGATGCTGCGCCAGGCGAGGCCGCACAGGTGGTTGGCCAGACCAACATCCAAGAACGCCAGTTTGAAGACCGACTCGTCAATGTCCGCGCCAAGCGGGATGCCTGAACAGTGACTGTGGTAGACCGGCAGGACAACCTGTGCCTTGGCCAGGAGCTGGATCGCCATGCGGACCCGTGCCGCTCGCTCCCCGGGAGCCATGTTGACGTACTTGGTCTTCCGGCCGAGCATGCGGGGGACCGACGCAAAGACACGCTGCAGCAGGGCCAGGTCCTGCTCCTGCGCGTACTTGGCAAAATCGTCGACATAGGTGTCCACAATCTCGCGGTGAGCATCGGCGACCTCGCTGAGGGAGCCGGTCTCTTTGAATGTCGCCGCGGCTTCCGGCATGCCTCCCACGTAAAGGTACCTGCGCTGCAGGGAACAGAGGCGGTGATGAGCAGTGTCCGTCACCGCAGTGTCGAAGTTCATCTGACTGAGTTGGTCGAGCAGGTCCGGTTCGATCGCTGCCACGAACTCCCGGAACGTCATGGGCCCCATGTGCAGGTACTGGACGCGCCCGACGGGCATGGAGAAGCTGTGCTTGCTCAAGGCGAACTCAAGCAAGGAGCCGGCCGCGATGACTGCAAGATCGGGCCGCTCCTCGTAGAAGTAGCGAAGCGCCTGGAGAGCGTTTGGCGTGGCCTGGATTTCATCCAGGAACAAGAGCGCATCGGCATTGACGGGCCCCTGGTTGGCTACGGACTCCAGCTCCGGGAGAATTCGTGCAAGGTCCAGACTTTCGAAAACGCTGTCAAGCCGGCGGTTCTTCTCGCAGTTGATTGTGACAAGACGCAAACCGGCATTGCTCGCGAATGTCTCAACCAGCGTGGACTTGCCGACCTGACGTGCACCGCGCAACACCAAAGGCTTGCGGCGTGAACTGATCAGCCAGTTCTCGAGTCGCTTCTCACTGTTGCGATTCAGAATCATGACCACCACTCCTAATTCACTAACACAGGGCCACTATACCACTATTCATGATATTATCAAGGTGTGTTTTGTAATTCATGGGGTCCGCAAGTGAGGTCTGTCCCCATGCTGAGGGTCCCAGGGAGTAGGTCGCCGCGTGGGCGGGGGAGAGGAGCAGGAACACCATGGCACGTGTGATCCAGGATCTGGAATCGGAGCTTGTTTCCATACGTAGCAATGTAGTGAGAAGGACCGTGTAATGGCAAGGAGTCGATCAATCGTCCGTAGGTCCGATTTCCAATCGGACCCCAAGCCGGTCGGATGTGGATTTCCACGCTCGTAATCTGAAAGAACCGCCGTGGATTGGGTCCGATTGCAAATCGGACCTACTACCGAACAATCAACACCGTGCCTGGTCTGCCCGACCTTGGCTGGTGCACCATCAGGTCGTCGATTGTGCCGCCGAAGCGACCGACGGCCGGGTTTGAGGGGCTGATGCGAAGCCGGGTGTCGCCGCTGCCGTCCCCGGCGTACGTGAGACCACCGGATTTGAGCGGGGTGTTGGCGGGATGGTCCCATGCGCCCGGCGAGCGGGCGCGCCGAAAGCCTGTTCCTATCACGGAAATCGGACAACGAAGCGATTGACTGCCAGTGCAGCGCGCGGTAGATTGCGGTATCCAGGAGATTAGCACCATGACAACACTGACGGTCCAATGCCCTGACCGGCTGGCGGAGGAGCTTGATCGTTTTGTGAAAGAAGGATGGGCGACAAACGTCGGCGATACAGTCGTCGAGGCGCTGCGTCGATTCCTGAACTCACACCGCCCGGGAGTTGTGCGCGAGCAGGTGCTTGCAGATGTAGAGTGGGGTCTGCATGGCGACGACTGACGCGGCCGTTGTCGTGATCGACGCCGGTCCGATCATCCACCTTGATGAGTTGAAATGTCTGGACCTGCTTGCCGATTTCTCCCCATTGATAGCGGCCGACGCAGTCTGGGACGAGGTGCGGAAGCATCGCCCCCTCCTGCGGCTGGAACAGATTCCGGGGCTCCGCACCGTGTCAACACATGCTGGACCTTCCGACGGGCTGAGAATTCTCGTGGACACACTGGACCTCGATGCAGGGGAAACAGCGGCGCTGGTCGCACTGCTCAGCGCACCGAAGCTGGCGACCAGGGTGTAGCCGTTGCCTGCCGCGTCGATGCTCAGCGCATTGCCGGTGAAGTCGGCCACACCCGAGACCGTGTTTTCCGTCGTCGTCCCGCTGAAGAGGCAGGCTCCCTTCCTGTCCCCACTTGTGGGCCAGGTAGCCCTCCATCTTTTCGCGGGTGTCTTGCGACGGTACGGAATCCAGGAGCACGATTTCGGCAATGAGTCCATCCCAGTGGAAGTGGTTGACCGTGTTGTATTCCTCGCCTATCCAGAGCCCATTGATTGTGTTGGCCCCCACGGTACCCGAACCATCCACTGAACCGTTGACGTAGATCTTCGAAGACGCACCATTGAACTCCGCGCTCCACACTTCAGGGTTCGTCGTACCTGGCGTGCCGTTGAAGCCCCCGTTAGCCCACATGGACCTTTCATAAGCACCGGCTCCCCGAATAGACACAATCGTACGGCCACCCCCACTACCCCCACTCCACCACGGCCTCCACCCACTCGTGAGGTCGTTTTGCAAGACAGCAAAGACTGTATGGGGCTGCGCGACAGTCAGGGTATCATGCTGAAGACGGTGTTGGGTGGCAGCGACAAAGTCGATTGCGTTCAGGCCGTTGAGTGTGCGCGTTCCTGTGTTTGGCTGAATCGCCGCCGCGCTCGCTACGTTATTGGCGTTCCCGGACTTGTCATCCCACTGGCTGACACGTCCCGCCGCATCGTCTGTGTGGATGGTCGCCGCATCACTGGCATCCAGCCACAGCGTTGTGGTTATCTCGGCAGGAGTCCAAGGCACGGCAAGGACGGGCGTGGTTGTGAGGGCCACGCCGGCCATTGCTGCCAGGGCGAGGGTCAAAGCCGTTGTGAACTTCCTTCCTGTGGTCATGATGCTTCTCCTGTTGAGTTCCGTAAGCCCGTGTCTGTCCGCTGCCGCCCGGCCGGCCAGAACGACCGGCGAGATCACGCGGGGGGGGCATGCCCGACGTCAGTGACATATGTCACACCGTCGCAAACGTTACGACTTCCCGTCGTCCCATTCAAGACTTATTCTTTGTTCGATCACTCTTTCTTGCGGGAGTGTACCAGCGGGGGCGAGCGGTCCGGTCGTCCTGGGGAGGAATGGTGCCTGGGCCAGGAATCCCCCGGGCTCTTGTCCCGCCTTGGCGAAGGCGGTGGCAGGGAATCCCCCGGCCTTGCGCCGGGGATTGTTAGGTTGTCGAGCTACCGAGAGAGCCCGTGCACCCCACACCAGAGCCCGTGCGGAGGCAGGCGAGCGCGAAGCTCCCCTTGCTGCCTCAACTCGGGCTCCGGGGGAGAAGGGGGGGGTGAGCCGGCCTGTAGCTGAACAACCTGAAACTCCCCGGGGCAAGCCCGGGGGATCTGGCTTGTCCCGATCTGTATGGGCTGTACAAGTGGCTGATCATCCGGCTAGTTTGTCAGTCATCCGCGGAGAGTAGAGGAGCTTCCTATGACCCGACCGAATATCCTGTTCATTCATGTTGACCAGATGCACTGGCAGGCGATGTCGGCGTACGGCAATCCGTATGTCAAGACGCCGGCGATGGACCGCATGGCGGCTGACGGTTGTTCGTTCATGACGAACTACACCGCCATGCCGCAGTGTTGTCCGGCGCGCGCGAGCTGGTATACCGGGCGCACCTCGAGCGAGCACGGTGTGCCGACCAACAGTTGCCCGATTCTCCCCGGGGTCCCGGACCTGGGTCAGTGGCTCAGGAAACACGGTGACTACGAAGCGGTCTACGCCGGCAAGTGGCACATTCCCGGCCGGGATGTTGCCAAGAGCTTCAAGTTCATCTTCGGGACGGGTAAGGGTGAGTACGCGGATGCGGGTATCGCGCGCGCCTGCATGGGGTTCCTGGCGAACTACAAGGGCGACAAGCCTTTCTTCCTCAACGCCGGTTTCCACAACCCTCACGATTGCTGCTATACGGCCGGCGCAAACGGCGGCCAGGGCAAGTTCCGCTTTGCCAAGGGGATCGAAGACCAGCTTCCGCCGCTGCCGGAGAATCACAAGAAGGATCCGAAATATGCCGGACGGACGCGCGGTTGGAAGGAGCTCGACTGGCGCTACTACATCTACGTCTACTACCGTTGGGTCGAGATGGTCGACGCGGAGATCGGCCGGCTCTACGACGCGTTGACGAGCTCACGGTTCGCCGACAACACGGTGGTCGTCTTCACGGCCGACCATGGGGATGGCCTCGGCTTCCACGGCAAGGTCTCGAAAGGCTACATGGAAGAGGAGGCCTGGCGCGTGCCCATGATGCTGGTCTATCCGGGCCGGATTCCCGGCGGCCGTCAGGATGTCGAGCACCTCACAACGGGTGTCGATGTCCCCGCCACGATCTGCGACTATGCGCAGGTCCCCGCCCTGCCGAAGATGACCATCGGCAAAAGCCTGCGTCCCTTCGCCGAAGGCAAGCCCGCTGATGAGTGGCGCGACTACGTGGTGGGTGAGTCCTTCCTCGGGGCCGGGCAGGTCGGGGTGCGCGACCGGCAACACAAGACGATCTTCTACTGTGACGGACCGACGAAGGTCTTTGACCTGAAAGCCGATCCGCTCGAGATGGACGACCTCTCCGCCACCGCCGCCGGCAAGACGGTCACGGCCAAACACAAGGGGCACCTCCGCGAGTACCTTGGCTCGATTGAGCTGTGCGAACGCGTGCCGGCGGCGAAGGCGGCGCCGTACCATACCTACCTGAACTACTACCGCACGGTAAGGAAGGGGGCATAGCCATGGAACGCCGAGATTTTTTCAAGACGACCGCGGCCACGGCAGCCGTTCTTGCGGCCCACGGACACCTTCCCCTTCTGGCTGCGCCAAGGAAGAAGAGGGTCCCGTACAACGGCCCGCCGAACTGTTTCACCGAGCCAAGTGCGATTGAGCCCCTCACCGGGCATCTCCCGAAGTTCGCGCCGGCCGCCGGAGGCGCCATGCGAAACGCGTTCAAGGCGAGCTACTCGCTGGTCTTCTGCTATGGTTCCGCCGCAAAATCCAGGAACGGCACGAGCGGGTCGCTGAATGTGTCGTTTGGCAAGGGTCAGTGCCGGACGGTCGAAACGCGCAACGGCAGAGGCAACACGCCGGGCAATACCCTCAAAACCTCTCTGCAGGTGTCGGGGGCGCTCAACACCGTATCGAAATGGACGCTTGAGTCCGCGATCGGAGGAGCGAAGGATCTCGGATTTGTGGAAGAGGGCACGTGGGACGGCAAGCGCATGACGGTCAAGACGAAGTCGTGGACTCAACAGCGGGCCACGACCCATCCGCTGATCGCCCGCTGGGCGCTTCCGCCGCTCGTCGCCTCGGGCCGTCTCAAGAAAGAACCCCTCACGTTCGACATGCTCGACGATTCCGCCCTGCGCCCGAACCAGGCCCTGCGCTACGAAGGCGAGATCGAGGTGCCGGTAAAAGGCGGCACGGTCAGACTGGACAGCTACGCACAGAGCGGATGGGGCATCGTCCCGACGCACTATCTCGTCGACGCCGAAGGCCGCCTGCAGCTCATCACCATGACGACCGTGAACTGGGTGCTGACGACGGTGTCAGGATGATGGGACGGGATGGGAATCCCCCGGGCTCTTGTTCCGTCCGTAGCCCTGACAAAGTCGGATGCCCCGGGAATCGTCAGGGTGTTGAGCTAGAAAGAGAATCCCCCGGGCTTGCCCGTCTGCCGGCTGATCTCAGTGAGTGTCTTGCTTCCCGACGTGAGCGCCTCCACAATCAGCCGATAGGCAGGCGCCCTGGCCTGAAAGATATCATCGAAGATCATCTCGAATTCAGAGAGGCCATCCCGGTTGCGGAACATGGCGCCAGTGGGATCAAAACAGAGACGCTGGATGTTCTCTGCGGATGATTGCCCCGGGTCCAGTTCCTCCAGGTAACGCGGGACGCCACCAGTAACGGCCAGCATGCGAAGCTTCTCAAGGGGGCTGACCCGGCTGCGGCCCTTCCATACCAGTGCGTCACAGTGATGCAACGACAGTTCCGGAAGGTTGATCCGGAGTGTCGGGCGGTCCATGAATCCCGTGCTCTGCAGGATGTTGTGCTCAATCCACGCCGACACCGATCCGCATAGCACAAGGACCACACTTGGATGGATGGATATCCGCGTATCCCAAGCATCCTTTATCTTCCCGGCGAAGTCCCGATCGTGTCGCCCCATCCATGAGATCTCGTCCAGGAGAATCACCGTCCTTCCGTCCCGCGGGATAAGCTGAGCGAGAAGGGCGAAGGCCTGCGTCCAGTTGCTGAGCATGATCGGTTCCGGCAGTCCCATGTACTCGGCCAGTTTCTCACTGAAGTGCCTAGCCAGCTCCGCTGAAAGTGTTCAGTGTTCAGGGGTTCAGTGTTCAGGCGG
>CAZKRK010000222.1:0-12251 GCA_964555035.1 uncultured Victivallales bacterium
TGAAGGTCTGGGCCGCATAGCATCGGCCGTCCTGATACATCGGGATCTTCTTTTTCGTCTCCGGTTTGAAGGTCTTGCCGTCGAAGGCGCCAATGTGGTAGGCGCCGCTGCCACCGTACATGACCCACTTGATTTCCTTTGGTTTGCCACTTGCCACGTCGGAGCCGTCAGGCGAAGACGGGTCGACGGCCAGCGGGAACAGCTCGGGGCATTCATGGAAGCCGGGAATGCCGCCGTGTCTCTCCCAATCGCGCAAGTTGTCGGAAGTGTAGATGTTGAGCGACTGGCCCTCGAACAGGACCATCACCCAGTGCCCGTCTTTGGCGGTGGGATCGCGACCCCTGGTGGGTGAAAACCAGAAGACCTTGGGGTCCCTGGCGCTGTCTGAACCTCTGGCCAGCACTTGCGACTCGCCGAGTACCGGGTTGCCCTCGAACTTTGTGAAGGTCCGGGCGCCGTCGATGCTGTAGGCGATGCACTGCATCTGGATCTTATCTCTGCCGCCGCAGCCGCGCGAAGCGGTGTAGGCGAGGATCACCGGCGACTGGTCGCCCCGTTGCCAGCCGGAGGTGTTGAGCACATCGACGGCGCCTGAACCGGAGTGCATGGAACCCAAGGCATCGTGAAAGATGGCAATGGGTCGTTCCTGCCAATGCACCAGGTCCTTGCTGACATAGTGCGCCCAGTCCAGGTGGGAGACGTTGTAGTTAAACTGGTGACAGAGGTGGTATTCGCCGTCATGGTAGACCAGTCCGTTCGGGTCATTGAGCAGGCCGATGCGGTTGTGAATGTGAAAGGCGGGTTTCCGGTCCGAAACCTCCCGTCCGGGGATCTCGCGTTGCATCAGGAACGCCGCGGAGTCCCTGCCGGGCTGTTTTCCATCGTAGCTATGGAAGCAGACCTTCAGCGTTTTGCCCCGGTGGCGGGTCAGGTCGTAGATGGGCAGATACCCGGCGACCTCGATGGCGCCGAATGCCAGCGGGAGATTGACGGAAAGGACTTCCCGTCCGTCGACTTCCGCGGTGATTGGTTGCAGCGGTGTTCCCACAAGCGGCCCAACAGGCAACAGGAGGAAATCGCCCTGGATCGTCGTCTCGAACGAGTCCGCGACCCATTGGGCAGTGTTGGTGATGATCTTCGTACCCGCGCCGGGCTTCTGATCGGAGGCCGTTATCTTCACCTCAAAGAAGCAACCGTCGCTGTGCTGGTCCCGCAGTTCGACCCGTGCGGCCTTGCCTCGCAACGCCCGGACATCGAACGCGTACTGCGCCGGATCGGGTGGCCGTCCCAACTGGATGTTCTTCTTCTCCAGTTGCGCTCCAAGAAAGCCATAGCCACGCTCGGGGGAGCAGGAGCGAACATCCTTCCCGTCCACGGTCAGCACCACGGCCATGCGGGTTGGATGAAACGTCCCGGAGCAGGTGACCCGGAGGTAGTCGGACGCGATGGCAAACTCCGGCGAAGTCATCCGCCCCGTCCGGCCATAGCGCTGGTTACGCGAAGCCACCGTCGCCTTCTGCCGCTCCTTCGGATTCGGCTGGTGCGTGCCGAAGGCGTAACCCTCCACCTGCCAGTCCTTCGGCGGCGGCGTCTTCATGTTGAAATCCAGCAGCGCCTTGTCAGGCGCATCGTCGCCTCTCGCAGGAGACAAAAGACACAGCAGGATTGCTAGCGACATTATTATCGCAGTCATCATTTGTTTTCCTCCATCCATTCGGTAAGCCTCGGCAGAGCGTTCGCTTCTTTTTCCATGATAAGGGGCGAAGGATCCGGCATTTTTGCATGAGGTCGCGCCTCGCTTCCCATCATGTTGATCCATGCCTGGTTCCTGGCCGTCAACTTCTTGAGTATTTCGGGGTTTTTCCGCGCAACATTGGTTCTCTCTCCAAGATCTTCCTCAAGGTCGTACAACTGCCTACCAACCATCGGTCCAGGTTCGGAGTCTTGTTGATCTTCGAACCGTACGGTCCGATGTCGCCGTAGCCCATGTCGTCGATGAAGAACAGGACGACGTTTGGCTTCGGTGCAGCGTTGACCAACGAAACCGTCATCAGCGCTATCAATACAATCAACCTCTTCATGCTCTGTTCTCCTTCAACGGGGCTGTTGTCCCTAAACCGTCGACCTTCACTCTTTTCTCCGTGCCTACGTGGTGAGTCTCATCACTCCCTCGAGGACGCCAAGGGCATTCAGTTTCTTCGAATCGTTCGCTCCTCTCATTTCCAGGTTGACCTCAGCTCATTCACCACGAACGAATCGATCTTCTGGTCATCGTTGCTCTCAACCGAAACCGCACGGTTCGCGGGGTCCGGTACAACCACGAAACTGGCGGCGGCCTGTCCGTCGTTGACAAACAGCTCCAACGACGCGCGATCAACCAGCACGCGCAGGGTCACCTTGCCTTCCACGAGAGGCGCCGGGATTCTGCGGATACCGTTATCCCGGTAGGGCTGGGGTTTCTTCCAAGCCTTGCGGATGCCCTCAACGCGCTTGCGGTTCTCAAACACGAACTCGCTGCTCTCGGCAACGTACGCAACTTTCAAGCCGCGTACGTTGAGGAGCCAGTCACCCTTGGGTTTGAAGGCGATGGTGAGGTCGATCAACTCCGGCTGAACTCCTTTCAACTTCTCGTTGAGAGCCTGCACAGCGAGTCCATCAAAGCGATGCGTAGCCTTGTACAGCTTCTCGATTTCCTTGACCGGGTTGCGATACATCCGAATGCCGTCGGGGGTCGTCCGCAGTGTAATCTCGGCCGGAATCGACATCTGCTGCGTGAAGGGCATGTTGGCATCGAGGAAAGGTCGGTAGCCGGCGGATTTGCTCCTGAGCCAACCAATGTGCACGATGCGACCACCGGGTGCCTGATTGAACACCTGCGCGGCGTAGTAGCTGTCACCGTAATCGAATCTAAGCGGTTTGCCGTCCGTGTCCTGGTTGCCGTACCCCTTCCAGGACCTGCCGTCAAAATCGCCGACTTCGTAACCCGTGCCGGCGTTGGCAATGACCCACCGGCGGTTGTTCGGATCCCCATCGACGGCAGCCTCGTACATGTCAATGCACTCCGCCGCCTTGTTGGGAATGTCGAAAGCCTGCTCCCAGTCGAGCAGGTTCGTCGATTTCCAGAGGCGCACCTTCCGCTCGGGCCCGCCGATCATCATGATCGTGTAGTAGCATTTCCCGGGCGCGTAGTAGAAGATGCGAGGATCGCGCTGCCCCCTGGAGAAGCCCTCCTGATGAGGAATCACCGGCTTGCCGCCGTTGATCTTGGTCCAGGTTCGGCCGCGGTCCGTGCTGTAGGCGCCGCCCTGGAAGAAACCGTCGGGGTTGGTGGCCGTATACAGGGCGAACAGTGTCTTCACAGCACCCTTCTGTTTTCCCAGCGCATTCAAGACATCGACGACCGCCGAACCCGACCAGATGGTATGGTCGCCCTCCTTGCCGAAGACATTCGGGTACGGAACGATCGCGTGGGGATATTGCGTCCAGTGCATGAGGTCGGTGCTCTTGGCGTTTCCCCATGACTTCGGCCCGGTGTTGTTGGCAATGGCGACATGCTGGAAATACATGTGCCACTCGCCGTCGTAGTAGACCATGCCGTTCGGGTCGTTGAGCCAGTTCTTGCGTGACGTGAAATGGAACTGCGGCCGCAGGGACTGACCATAGCCGATATCCAGGTAGGTCTCAAAATTATCATGGTTCACCGGCTGATCCTCAGCCTGCCTGGACACGGGTTCTGCGATCTGTTTGACCGGTCGATCGGTCGCGCGGAAGTCGTCCACGTTGACATGCCCCCAGTGAGCCGTGGCCTTGTCGTAGACGACCAAACGAACCTGCTGTCCGATGAACGGCGAGGCGTCAAAGGAGACCGGCTTCATGGTTTCGCTGTTGAAGCCGGTGGCCATGACGGTCTCCTTTCCGTCGCGGACGATACTCACGCCCGTTCGTCCGACGTGAGCACCGCCGCCGATGCGAAAGGTGATGAACTTCCTCTTCACCACAAAGGGCACGGACGTGAGCGACCCCGTCGGCCTGTCGCCGCGCGTCTTACCCGGCCGCCCGGTTTTGCCGTCATACTTCTCAAAGGTGCCGATCCAGTACGCGCCCTGGTGGGCGGACGCATCCCGACGTCTGCGCGCCGTGGGGTTGTCGCCCATGGTCGGCTGGACCGTAAAGGCCTCGCCTTCGGCCGTCCAATTCTGAAGCGTGCCTGTTTCGAAATCGCTGTTGGGAAAAAGCAGTTCCCCGCTACTGCCACTGGAGAGAGTTGGTGTCGCAGCGGGCACGACCTTCTTCGGTTCCTTGCCCGCCGCCTCATCCAGAAGACGACGGTGTTTCTTCAGTACGTGGACCATATCCGGCTGACCGGCGATGTTGGTCACGTTCCAGCTATCCGCATGCGTGTAAAGCTCCTCCGACCCGTCGTGGTAACGGATGTACCTGTAACCCGCCGTCTTGATGGCGTGATTGCCCTTGCGGTAAGTCGTGAGCGCCGGGCGATTCCACTCAGCGCCTGGATTCTCCAACAGCGGCCGGAGTGACACGCCGTCGTTCTTCGGGTTCGCGGGCAGTCCCGCCAGGTCGACCAGGGTCGGGTAGATGTCCAGCAGGCTGACCGGCGCCTTGCAGCGGGACCCCGGCTTCGTCACGCCCGGAGCGACAATGATGAACGGCACGTGGTTGGCCTTCTCCCACAGCGTGAACTTGACGTAGCACTTCTTGTCGCCGAGGTGATAGCCGTGGTCCGACCAGAGCACGATGATCGTGTTCTCCGCCTGCCCGGTCGCGTCGAGATCGTCGAGGATGCGGCCAACCATCTCGTCGGCGAAGGTGGACGCCGCCTGGTAACACCGCACCATCTGCTCGTCACTGCCGGGGGAGAAGTCCTTCTGCTTCGGCAGGTTGTCCTGGAACCACCGCTCCTTCAATGTCATCTGAACGCCTACCGGTGAGACATCGTCAAGATCGCCCGCCGGCATGTGCGGCTGAACGAGATTCTTGTTCCCCGGATAGTCCTTGAAACTGCGGGTCGGCGCCCAGAACGGCAGGTGCGGTCGAAAAATGCCCAGCGCCAGAAACTGCGGCTGCATCCCGTCCGTCCACTCCTTCGCCATGATACCCGCACCCCACTCCACCGTGTACTCGTCGTTGTGCTTGTCGACATTGTGCTCACCCCAGTCAAACGCGGGCCAGGAAAGCCGCCCCGAGGTATAGCCGTTGTAGTTCTTCTTTGGTTTGCCGGCGTGAAGGTGCCACTTGCCTTTCAACTGAAATGACGGTTTGTCCTTGGGGTCCCGCCCCGAACCGCCGTGGTGGAAGATCTTCCCGCACGTGCGGGTCTGGTAGCCATGCTTCATGAAGTAGCGAGGGATGACTTCCGCGTCGGGTAGCCGCACAGACCACGCGTCACCGTTCGTAAGCACGCCGGACTTGTGCGGGGCGCGCCCCGTCATGATGGCTGCCCGGGAAGGAGCACACGCAGGCGCGGCGCAATAGGCGTTTTCGAAGAACGTGCCGCGCGCCGCCAGCCGCTCCAGGTGCGGGGTCTTGATGGGATTGTTCTTGTCGAAGACCGTGGTCCAGTCGTTCATGTCGTCGATGGCGATGAACAGGACGTTTGGAGTGCCACCGACACAGCGGGGAGCCACGAACGTGACAACGGCGGCCAAAAGGGCAAGGACTGGTATGCGGATGAATATAGTCATTGTAGTGCTGCTCCTGTCTGTCATCGCGGACCGTCATGGAATGGCAGTCGGCGAGAGCTTCATTCATTCTAGCTTGTTGCCTTTCGTTCTACGTTTCCGCTTCTTTTCGGTGGCTTCCAATCGAGATGTTCCTTCTGATACCGAGTCGCCTTGCCTTTCCTTGCTTCGCATCGCTTGATGGTTTCAGGCAAAGCCATGTACCTGAGATGGTTGGCGTAGAACGACACCTGCACAAAAAACGGATGCTCTTCTTCCACCTGCCGAGCGATGAAATCATTCGTCTTTCTCGCCAGCGAAAAGGTCAGCTTAGGATCGCCGGGCGGGCACTTGTTGCCTTCCTGGTTCATCGTCTGGCCATCGCTCTCGTCGTAGCCGATGTCTTCCGGAGTTCGAGTTCGCTGGTGCCACTTGCCGAAGTGTGCTGCACGATATTCAGGGAACGCCGCCTTCAGCCGGCTGATCATCGCATCGCTGGCGGGAGGCAGGTTGGTCGGTTCATTCTCGGCAAACTTCCCAACGCTGGAGGGCGTCAATCCGTATTGGATGCTGGTTCGTGATGGACCGCAGGTCGGGGCCGGCGAATAAGCCATCGAAAAGCGGACGCCAGACAACGCCAGTTTCGAGGTGTTCGGCGTCTGGTAATACGAACTTCCTGAACCTGGGATGGCAGGATCGGCGGGAATGTCGAGCGCATTCCACCCGGTGTCGTCGACGAGGATGAACACGATGTTCGGGCGGTCGGCGGCCAGAGCCGTCTGGGAAGCAAGCCATCCGGCAAGCGCAATCCTTATCCATTTCTTCATTCTTCATCTCCATTCGCAGCCCATTCGATCAGGTTGTATAAAATCTTGTCGGCAACGGGATCCTGCCCCAACTGATCGATCAGCCTGAGCTGCGACAGGACACAGCGCCCCTCACCAACCGGCACGACTGCCACGTCGCTTCCGTACCAGGTATCGCCGGGGCCGTAGTAGTGTCGGCGGCGCTTGTCGAGTTCCGGAAACCAGTCAAAGCCGATACAGCCGGCCACCAGCTCGCCTCCTGCACCCACAAGGCTGCGCTCGGCCCAGACATTCTCGTAGACCGACCCCATCATTTGGCCGCTTGGCAGCCCCTCGAAAATCGGGTGGTTCTGTACGAGGTGCGTAATCGGCTGCCAGGTCCCGCGCGCCAGCTTGGTTCCGCATTTCACCGGAAGGTAGTCGGGGACCGCCACGGGTTTCCCCCATCCGTAGCGCTCCCCGCCGCCGCCCAGGTAGACCACCGTGCCGCCCCGCTTCGCAAATGCGGCAAGCTCGACAAACCGTTTCCGGTTTCCACCGTGCTTGATATCGGTCCGGGAGACAAACACGGGAAGATCGGTGCCAATGCCGGCTTCGAATTCGGAAAACTCAATCCCAGGCTTCTTGAGGAACGGCTTGAGCGCGTTCCAGGGATCGTAGACGGCGATTCGTTTCCGGGGGACAGACACCTGGTCCGCCGCAAACACATCAAAGGCATAGGCGTTCTCGGTAATCACGTCACCGCTGCCCGCCGTGAACAACGCCTTGACCGTGTAGGTTCCCTTTAGCGATCCGGTTGCCAGCGCATGACTGAAGAGCGGCGCAATTCCTTTCTTGAGTTCGACCTGTTCTGTTTTGGATAGAACCGTCTTGCCCTCCTTGGAAACGACCGTCACCTCCAGCCTTCCCTGGATAGCAGTCTTCTCATTCACGCCGGTAACTTCGATCCTGGCGTCCGACCCGGCATAGACATTCCGGGGCCATACTCGAATGGCGGCGATCCGGGGCTGGTTCGCCGCCCCGGTGTCTTCATAGACCGCTGTCTTCGGGTTACGCCAGAGATCAATCAGCCCCGCACCCATGATCCAGTCCCCGGCGGTCAGGGCGTGCACACAGTAGCCGATCACCTTCGGGTTGCAGCGCACGGCCTCGATCATCAGCTTGTTGGCGCGACCGTGAAGCACCTGTTCATCGAGACAGAACTTCTGGAAATCCGGATAGATCCGGTCGAACCCGCTCTCCTTGAGTACCCGACGGTAATTATCGGCCAGGCGGCGGTGACAGACAGCCGCCGGAGTGATTGGATTTCCCTCCTCGGCGAACTGGCGGTTATTGGAGACCAGGTCCGGCAGGCTGCCGTATCCCAGCTCGGAGAAGAACGACATCAGGCCGGGTATCACGTTTCTGCCCGGCAGCCGCCCCTTCAATCCCATGCTCCGCATCTCCTTGTGCGTCTTGTCTCCCGTGAGAATCAGTTTGCGGTAGACTTCTGCACTGACCTGGGGTCCGGGATAGTCATGGATATCATTGAATTGCATGGGGACAGACTGATACGGCAGGAACATGTTAGCCCCCTGTGCCCAGCCCCCGGACTCATCGAGAATCAACCGGGTGGGATCCAGCTCGCGGGCCAGCATGGCCATGGGATGCAGCATGCGCATCAAAACCGGACGCTTCAACTCATTGAAGAGCTCCCACTGCACGACGCAGGTCCGGTTGCGGTCACGCAGAATGCTCTCCCTGACTTCGTTTTCCACCCAGCGCGGCAGATTGACCGACTCAAAGGGGAAGTCCATACACTCCACCGCGAGACTGCCGACGGTGAGTACGCCCATCTCGTCACACAGGTCAAGCCACATCGGCGGCGGCGGTTTACGCCAGGGGCGGATCATGTTGAAGCCGGCATCCCTGGCCAGTTGAATCTCGCGAATCGCCATCTCGCGGCTGTCGGGATAGGCCACTTTCCCGGGATAGAGCCCTTCGAAGAACGTTGCCTTGAGGTAGAGCGGCTTACCGTTCAGGTAGAACTGCTTGTCGCGGATCGTAAATTCGCGCATCCCGAAACGGGTGCTCCAGCGGTCGGACAGTGCCTGCCCTCTCGTTACCGAAACATCGATGCTGTAGAGGTGGGGCGACTCCGGGGACCAGTGGACGGCATCGGGGATCTTCACCACGTGACGCTGTTGATGTCTTCCTGGCTCAAGAATCACTGGCTGGCGATCCTCGGCAATGAGTTTGCCCTTGGAGCGGACCGCAATCTCAACCCGCCCCGTCACGGTTGCCGCGCCGGTCTGTTCCAGCTCCAACGTCAGGGACGCGCTGCTGTCGGAGAGATCCGGTTCGATGAAGACGTCACTGACGAGGGTCTGGCCGGTTGCCACGAGTCTTACGGACTGCCAGATCCCTCCCGTGATTCCACCACGCCACTGCGTGGTCTCCATCGGACCCATGCCATCAATCTCTTTGTCCGACATCAGAACAGGACCGACAACCCGCAGCGCGAGCGTATTGCTCGAACCGAACTTCAGCACATCTTCGACCCTGAACTCAAAGGGCGTGAACCCGCCTTCGTGCACGCCGATGGCCGTACCGTTCAACCAGACCTCGGCACGAAAGTTGACCGCGTCGAACTGTAACCGCACGACCCGGTCACGCCACGCAGCGGGAACCGTGAAATCGTGTTGGAAGAACGCCACCCCTTCGTAGTCTTTCTCGATCAGCTCCCAGCAGGACGGGACCGTGATAGGCCGCCGGATCTTCAGCCCCTGAAAAACGTCCGCCCGATGCCACCCGGCGGCACGACCCACATTCCCGGCATCAAACGCGATCTCCCACTGCCCGTCCAGCGACTGCGTTTCGCGAGCGGCAGAGAGCCCGCACAGGGGCAACCACAGGACCGTGCAGCAAAGCAACACCCTTTCCGAAGTCGTCATTTCTTCAGCTCCCTTCGTGCATCCAGCGCCTTCTTGTGCGCCTTGTATTCCGGCCAACTGAGCTTGCCGTCTTTGTTGACATCCGCATCCGGATGCCGCCCAAAATACGTATCCTTCCAAGTTTCAGCCGCAGACTTGCGGGGTTCGCTTCTCGCGCCACCCTTCGGGATGCGCGTAAGGAGCGTCCGGCGGCACTCTGCCAACCGCCCGGTATACTCTGGGTTGAGTGCGAGGTTGGTCCATTCGTATGGATCCTCCGCCGTATGGTAGAGTTCCTCTTTTCCGTTTTCGTACCGGATATAGCGCCAGTCCTTGAAACGAAGGGCATAGCTCTGCCGTGTGGGATCATAGGTCTTTGCCCACTTGTAAAGCGCCGTCAGCGCTACGGCCGGGCCCTCCCATTTCCCGGCTTGCGGATTCTCTAGCAAGGGTCGGAGGCTGTAGCCGTCGAGAGGCCGTCCCTTGTCGTTCTTACGGGTATCGCCCTTCAGTCCGCACAGGTCAACGAGGGTGGGATAGAGGTCGACCAGTGCCACGGGGACATCTGTAGTGGCCCCTGGTCTTGAGACGCCGGGAGCGCGGATGATCAGCGGAACCCGCGTACTCTCCTGCCACAGGGAGTTCTTGTAGAGATAGTCCTTTTCGCCAATGCCCCAGCCATGGTCGCTTGTGAAGATAATGATGGTATTGTCCTTCAGAGAGGAGTTGTCGATGGCATCCACGATGTCACCCACAAGGTCGTCCACGGAGGCCACACTGGCGAGATACGCCTGCGTGAACTTCTTCAGGGCCAGCTCGCGGTCGCCGGCGAACGACGCGATCAGGCTGTCATAGATCTGCGTGCCGCGGTCGCTGCTGCGGTCGTCTTCCTTGGACGTGACGGTGTGTTTGAACGTATCGTCTGCATCGCCCTTCTTGATGACCGGCAGGTCAATCTCATCCAGCGGAAAGCGATCGAAGTACTCCTGCGGAACGATCAGCGGCGTATGCGGCCTCAAGAATCCGACTCCCATGAAGAACGGCTTGCCACCAGGATCTTTTGCGAACGTCTTGAGATGCTCAACCGCCCACGTTCGGTTCAACTCGTCACCAGTCGGGTCGCGATCATCATCCGACTCATACCGCAGCTCACGCTGCTTCTTCCAATTTCCCGTGCGCCAGGTAAAGGGCTTGCCCGTCACCGGAGAGGTCTCCCCCGTGAGTTTGAACAAGGGTCCGAATGAGCCGTCGACGGCGCCGAAGTCATCGCGGAACGGAGGATTGATGTATGGATGGGAACAGGTCTCCTTGCCGTTGTAGGCAAACGGACCATAGTCGGACAGGTGTCCGAATTCGCTCCACTCTCTCTGGCCGCGATTGTGCATCAGTTTCCCGGTACCCAGCGAGTGGTATCCGTTCTGACGGAAATGATCCATGAGGGTGCGCGAGTCTTTCAGCACCTCGTAGCTGTCCCAGTGGCCGAAACCATAGCACTGCGACGTATGCGGATAGAGACCGGTCAGGAAACTGGCCCGCGACGGGTTACAGATGGGAACCTGGCAGTGCGCCTGCTCGAATGTAACGCCGCTCGCCGCCAACCGGTCAATGTTCGGCGTTTTAGCCTGTGGATGCCCCCCGTAGGCGCCAATATAGTCATTCAGGTCGTCACACACAATCAGCACGACGTTCGGCTTCTCCGCCGCAACGGCTGCACAGAGAGATGCCGTACAGACGACGATCCGCATCATTTTGTTATACATCGTTTTCATCCTGATTCTGAATTTCTATTTGCGTTTCGTACCCGCCTCAAGCTCATCCCGGGTAATGGATCCATCACTGTTCATATCCCGCCCGGCAAAACATTCCTTCTGTTCTTCCACCGTTGTATCGCGACCTTTGCGTTTGGCTTCCCGCAGGGTCCAGTCGAGCCATTCCTTTTCCGTAACCAGACCGTCCTGATCCGCATCCAATGCCGCAAACCAGTCCCATTCCGCGTTGGCGGGCTTCTGCTTTTTCTTCAGCTTCGCCTGCCACTCCGGAGTATGAATCAGGCCGAGGAAACGCGGTTCGATCAGTTCCGAATCCCACTGTTTCCGAAGCTGTTCCAGCTGCTGGACCTTTTCGGGATGCCGGGCGGCCACATTGTGCTGCTCGCCGACATCCGACTGGAGATTGTAAAGTGCGGGATTCGCGCCGTGCCAACCGGTGTGCAGTTTAAAATCATTGTGACGCACCGTATACTTCTGACTGTCGAATTTGCGAAGATAAATGGCTTCATGGGGCACACGGTCCACATGCCCGGTCAGATAGGGAATGAGGTTCACACCGTCCCACGGCCGCGCCGGATCTTCCTTTGCTCCGGTCAGCTGAGCGATGGTCGCCATCACATCCAGTGAACTCACCGGGTGATGATATTCGGAACCGGCCGGCAGCGTTCCTGCCCACTGCACCGCATAGGGAACGCGGAATCCACCCTCCCACGCATCGCCCTTGGCTCCGCGCAAAGGACCGTTATCAGACGCATTCTTGGGTTCCGGACCGCCGTTATCGGACATAAAAAAGACAATCGTGTTTTCCATCAGCTGCAGCTCTTCAAGTTTGCCGAGCACCAGCCCCACCCCGTCATCCACGGCACTGACCATCGCCGCATAGACTTTCCGTTTCCCTTCCAGCTCCGGGAATCGCGACAGGTATTTTTCGGTGGCCTGCAGCGGCAGGTGCGGCGCGTTGTAGGAGAGGAACAGGAAAAACGGCTTGTCCTTGCTCGCCTGCACGAACTCCACCGCCGCATCCGAAAACTCATCGGTTAGTGACTCACCCTCCCAAAGCTGTCGAAAAAAACAAGAAAAACCGGC